>JBBQKY010000007.1:0-34008 GCA_038327385.1 Propionibacteriales bacterium | reverse complement strand
CGGAGACTCACCTCGAGACCGCTGACCAGGCAGCGTCGGGCTCCGAGATCCACGAGCAGGTCACCGGACTCATACGGGACGGCCGACTCGGGGACGTTGACTGAGCTACGCCGCAGATGAGCGCGTATCCGGGCGAGCAGCTCGGTCACCCGGAAAGGCTTGGTCAGATAGTCGTCGGCACCGGATTCCAACGCCACGATGACGTCCATCTCATCGCGCCGCGCCGTCAGCACGGTCACGACGCACTGCGGCTGCAGCCGCTTGAGATCACGACAGAGATCGACGCCGTCGAGGTCGGGAAGACCCAGATCTAGCAGGATCAGATCGAACTGGCGCTCACGAGCCGCTATGAGAGCGCTTGCACCGGTCCGTTGCCACCTGGCGTCGTGTCCGTTGGCCGAGAGCGCGGAGGCGAGGAGGCTCCCGATCTTCTGGTCATCTTCGATAAGCAGCAACGACGCCATGACTGGAGCCTACGAGCGGCGTACACGCGCCGTCGCCTAAGGCTCTCGAAGGTGGGACCGAGCGTTCAGCTCGGCCTGGCGGGCGACGAACCAAGCAGCGCCACCGACTGCCGCCGCAGAGGCTGCCGCCGCGAGAAGGAGATATGCCCACGGAACCGCGAGACTGGTCGGTGGCGGGTCGAAAACTCCGGTCAGCACCTTGACGTACATCTCGGAGAGTCCCCACCCGCTGAGGGACCCCGCCGCAAGTCCAGCAACGATGACGAATGCCGGTTCCCCCACGCTGAAGGCGCGTAGCTGACGTCGCGTTCCACCTAGGGCGGCCGCAATGGCGATGCTTCTGCGACGCTCGGTCAGGCCGAGCCCTATGACGAGTCCGCCAGCCGCCGCGATGATGACGAGCGCGAAGCCGAGCTCGAGCTTGGTCAGTCCGGAGAGGTCGACGGCAGTGAGGCTTGACCCGACCAGCCCCCTCGTCGTGTTGAGGTCGGTGACCTGTGCCGAGGTGCCGACGATCTGACCCAGGCGTTGCGCGACACTCCCGATATTCGTTCCCCCTGTGTCGACAAGGAACGAGCCCACGGCATTGCTGCCGGTCCGTGCCGCCACATAGGAGGCGTTCGCGACGAGGAAGCTGTCCTTTGGAGCAGTTGGGAACTCGTTGACGATCCCCACGTAGTGGAACGGGACGTAGGTATAGGCGTGCGTGCGTGAGTCCTGCAGCCGCAGCCGCAGCAGGTCACCTCGAACCAGCTGGAAGTCGTTGACCGTCTCGGCGCTCACCAACACGCCGTCCGGACGAGCCTTGAGCCGAGCCAGAACCTGCTGAGCGGTGCTGCCCTGGAAGTACGGATCTTGCAAGGTGGTGGCGGCGGCGATCGTGGACGTCTGTATTCCGTATATGTCCTGGAGATCAGCGCCTAGGTAGGCGAACCGGTGGAGCACCGGCGAAACCGCGACGACGCCGGGGACTCGGGCGAAAGTCGAGGCCATCCCAGCCGTCACCGTGCTGCCAGGAGACTCCGTCACTGTCACGTCCGCTCCGTTCGTCAGCTGAGCGTCCGCTTCTGCCTGCCTCTGGTACGTCGCATTGAAGGTGGCTGTCGTGGCAGCAAAGGAGATTGCCAGTCCGACGAGCACAGCCGAGCGAGCGATGGTTCGGCGTTGCCGAGACATCGT
Source organism: Propionibacteriales bacterium (assembly GCA_038327385.1). GTDB lineage: Bacteria > Actinomycetota > Actinomycetes > Propionibacteriales > Nocardioidaceae > JAWWPG01. The sequence continues at coordinate 32,365 of JBBQKY010000007.1, read as the reverse complement.
CGCGGACACGGTCGCGGAGAGGTTTCCCACCGCGGGGCGCAGGGCTGCCGCGATCAGCGGGCGCCCCCGATCGAGCGCGAGGTCCGCGAGGCGCCAGCTCAGCAGACCCGCACCGATCCAACCGAGCACCGGGCCGAGGAAGGCCCAGTAGCTGACCGAGATCGTCGGAACTCCTTCTGGGGCAAGCACCAGCGTGTACTTGTTGCGGCTGGTGAGCCAGAACACCGTGAGGGAACCGGCCAGCAGCCAGATGTCAAGTCCGTAGCGCATCCAGCGGGGACGTCCTTGCCGTCCAACTGTCGCCAAGCCCGCGCGCGCCGTGCTCTCCCGCAGCTCCCGGTGGGCAGGCAGCACGATGATGGCGCCGGCGACCACCAGACCGGTGACAAACGACAACGTTGCCCAGAAGACCGAGGTTGAGCCGGTGGTGCCGAAGCTGGCCGAACCGAAGACGGCTCGGCCGATGATCACGGCTGCGAGCAGCCCCAAGGCGCCACCGATGACACCGACGATGGTGGCCTCCACCATCACCAGCCGAAGCAGCTGTCGCTGACTGCTTCCGCGCGCGCGCATCAGCGCTTGCTCCTTGCGCCGGCGCGCGAGGCCGGCGCCGGCGACGGCTGCGGTCAAGGCTGCCGCGAGAAGGGCTCCCGGTGCCCCGAGGAAGAGAAACAGGATCTGGGCATAGAGGGCGTCTTCCCGGGCGGACCCGAGCACGGCCCCGACGTTGTCTCCCACAATCCCCGCTCCGGAAGTGACCACTTCCAGGTGGTTGGCCGCCTGCGTCTCGGCCACGTAGGCGGCCGCCGGGTCGTTGGGGAGGTCGTGCGAGCGCCGCACGTGGATCTGTGCGGTCACCAGGTCGGGTCGCGACCTCGCGAGGGGGTCGAAGGCCTGTGCGAAGGCTGGCACGGGCATGAGGACGACGTTGTCCGGTGGTGCCACGGGCTGGCTCTGCGTCGGTACGCCGACCTGCTGGAAGAGCGAGTCGGCTTGCGGGAGCTCGACGACGCCCGACACGGTGACGGGGAACGGCGTCATCCCGGCGCGTCCCACTCTTATCGTGTCGCCGGGACCAACATGAAGGTTCGCCGCTGTCTGTTGGGCCACCAGCACGCCGCCCAGCTTTCCGGTCAGCAGCCGGACCGCTTGGGGGAACACGTGGATGTACGTCGATGGCAGGCCCAGAACTTTCCCGGGGCCGGTCGTCTGTGTTGTACCGCCGGCCGTGGCCCGCAGTCCGGTGGAGTCGGAAAAGCGGACGGGCAGTGCTTTCAGTGTTCCTGGCTCCTGGCGAACCGCTCGGAGCACGGCAGAGGCGTTTCGGTTCGGCTGCACCTGCACCTGCCAGTCCACGGCCACGCCAGCGACGGATCGCTGCGTCATCGTCGCTTTGGACGCGGACAGGAAGCTGCCGAGGCTGGCCAGAAGTGCCACCGCGATGGCTATCCCTAGTGCGGTCGCGACGAGCCTTCCCGTTCTTCGCGTGATCAGTCCGTAGACCCACAGGAGCGTCACGGTTGACCGTCTCGAGACGCCGCTGCGCTGATGGCGCTGAGGCTTCCCTCGTGCATTCGCCACTGGGACCGCATCCGCGACGCGATGTGCGGGTCGTGGGTGGAGATCACCAGGCCAGCGCCGATCTCGTCGGCGACCTTGACGAGCACGTCGACGACGCGGGCCGCCGCGGCCCGGTCGAGCTGCCCGGTTGGTTCGTCGGCCAGAATGAGTCTCGGGCGGGTGGCAACCACACGCGCGACGGCGACCCGCTGGGCCTGACCCCCAGACAGCTCCTCTGGCAGCTTCGCAGCCAACTCCTGGATGTTCAGCAGCTTCAAGGTGTCAGCAGCCCGGGCTTTGGCGGCGGCGTCAGGAAGCCCTTGAAACACGAGGGGCAGCGCCACGTTCTCCAGGGCCGTCAACGCCGGTATCAGGCTGGCGCCCTGGAACACGGTGCCGACCAGGTCCGAGGTCTGGTGCAGCGTCGTACCGAGCAGCGGCCACTCCACGGTGCCGGAGGTCGGCGTCTCGAGACCGCCCATCAGGTGAAGCAGCGTCGACTTCCCCGAACCAGAAGGTCCGACGACGGCAATGCGGGCACCGTCCGGCACCCGGCACGAGACGGCGTGGACCGCCACAACAGCCCGGCTGCCGCTGCCGAAAGTTCGCGAGACCGCGTCGCATCGAACGAGCGCCAGGTCGGTGAGAGTTGTGGTCATCCTGATCCGCCTGCTGCGACCCCTCGAAAACCCGTCATGAGACCAGCCGCCCGTCCTCCAAAACCAGTACCCGGTCCGCGATCCTGGCAACGGCTGGACTGTGGCTGGCGATCATCACGGCACAGCCGTCGGCGGCACGTTGGCGCAAGAGCATCAGCAGCTGGCGTTCGGTCTCGCCGTCGAGCTCTCCGGTGGGCTCGTCAGCGATCAGGACGCGCGGGTCGCCGGCCAGGGCAACAGCCAGCCCGGCACGTGCCGTCTCGCCCCCGGACAGCTGGGAGGGGAACGCCTGCGCGCGTTTCGAAAGGCCAAGGGACTCCAGTAATGGCCCGACGCTCACCGCGCGCCCCGGCAAGAGCGCCGAAGCGAGCCTGACGTTCTGCGCAACGCTCAGGTGGTCGAAGAGGTTGTCGGACTGCGAGACCAGCCCAATGTGCTGTGCCCTCAGCCGCGCGCGGACGGCCTCCGGCTGGTTGCTGATCCGCTCCCTGGCCACCCGGCCGTTCCACCCGAGGGCTCATCGAGACCACACAGACACGACAGCAGCGTCGACTTACCCGATTGGGACGGGCCGACGACGGCAACGAGCTCGCCAGGCTCGAGGGTCAGGTTGACTCCCTGCAGGGCGAGCGTCTCGTCCTCGCCGGCCCTGAAGAACCGGTAGAGGTTTTGGCACCGCAGCGCCGGCGCGGTGGTGCGCGTCTGGTCGAGACTCACGCCGGACCGGCGATCCCTGTCGGTTGCTTGCCTGCTGCCCCAACGCATCGTCGTCACTTCCATTGGAGGGAGTCGCTTACTGTGAGCCAGGGGTCGACGTTGTCCGCGTTGCTCGGACCCGTCAGCGTGAGGATGGCCTCTTGACCGTGGTTCCAGAAGTCGAAGCGTTCGACGGCATCGCGGACCACCTTCCCGTGACGGGGTCCGGACGAGAGTCCTGCTGGTAGGTGGTGCGGACGGCCGAGCCGTGCTGACGCTGAACAGTGCTGACTCCAGTCAGCGCGAACTTCATGATGGACTGCGCCAGTGCTGGTACCTCGGTGTGGCGCACCGTTGCGACGGTGGGCTGCGCGGACATGGGCTGGACCTGGATGCCGATGCTGTTGAAGTGGTCTGAGAACGTCACCTGGCCGCCGCTCGTGGATCGTGCCCACCCCTCGGGCACCTGGATGTGCACCCGCGAACCAGGCACGGAGTAGTCGACGAAGACCTGGTTGTCGGGGATGTCGCCGGGCGGGTTGAACTCGGTCGCGGGCGCGCTCGAGGGTGGTGCGGAAGGCGAGGGCGTGGTGCGCTTGCCGGTAGGCGGGCTCACCGTCGGTCCCGGAGTGGTGGTGGGGCCAACCGTCGACGTAGGGGCCGCTGAGGGTGCGGTGCTCGAACCACTACAGCCTGCCGTCGCCAGTGCCAAGGCGGTCGCGAAGCCAGCCGCCATGATCGTCCTTCGAGGTCGCATGTCTGTACTTTCGAGAGGGTTCACTCCGCCGGATTCGCCGCGGACTGCTCATCACCGAATCTAGGAACATGTGCCTTAGCGGCAGGGCAACCCAAGTCAAGGGGAGGTAAATTGCAGCCCCTCATTCCTGCCTGGCCTCCCGGAACCAGGGGCTACGTCGGAACCGAGTGGCAGGTTGGGCTCTGCCGATCGCGTGGACCGAAGGAAGGATGAGCCGTGCGGAGCCGAATCCTCGGCGTGGCGTTGGCATCTGTCGTGCTCGCTGTCGCTCTCTTTGGGGTCCCGCTCGCCTTCGTCGTCCAGCGGCTGATCTTCAACGACGCGCGGAGCGAGCTGGAGCAGTCAGCCCTCCGAGCCGGATCGGAGGTGTCGCCCGCCTATCGCGATGGCGACCAGATCGAGCTGGGCCCGGTCGAGCCCGGTTCGTCGGTCGGCATCTACGACCTGACCGGGAAACGGGTGGCAGGCACGGGTCCGGGCTTGCTGGAACCGGGGCTTGACAAGGCCAGGCACGGGGTGGTGGCGCACGGCTCCGACCCGGCCGAGATATCCGTTGCCGTGCCCGTTGGTTCCGGCGAGCGGACATTCGCGGTGGCTCGCGCTGCCACTGCGTCGTCAGAGGTGTGGCATCGCGTGTGGTGGAGCTGGGCAGGGATGGCATTGGTTGCCATCCTCGCGGCCGGCTGTGGCGCCGTGCTCGCCGCCTGGCAGAGCCGCCGGCTGGCTCGACCCATCACCGCCCTCGAGGACGTCACCCGGGAGCTTGGCGAGGGGAGCTTCGTCGTACAGCTGGCGCCGAGTGGCGTACCGGAGCTCGACCGTGCCGGCGCCGCCCTCGGCCGTACGGCTGAGCGCCTGGCCGCCTTGATCGCCCGCGAACGGGCCTTCTCCGCTCAGGCGTCGCACCAGCTGCGCACGCCCTTGACGCAAATCAGACTCGAGCTCGAGACTTCCGTCGACGCGGAGCCTGATGAGCTGCGGGCCGCTGCCCGCGGCGCTATCGACTCGACGGACCAGCTGTCGCAGACGATCGACGACATGTTGCTCCTGGCTCGAGAGGACGCTCTGCTGTCGCCGGACGGCTTCGACGCGGAAGACCTCCTCAGCGACATACGGGGCCGATGGAACGGAGTGCTGGCCAGACAGGACCGACCATTGAGGATCGTGCTGGACGACCCTCCTCGGGCCGCGGCGTCCCTTTCCGCTGTCCGCCAGATCCTTCAGGTCCTGATGGACAACGCCTATCACCACGGTCGCGGCGCTGTCACGATTCGAGCGCGCGAGAGTGTCGACGCGCTCGCAATCGACGTGACAGACGAAGGCAGAGCTACCGACATCCCATGGGCCGACCCCTTGCAAGGAGAGTCAGCGAGGGCAGCTGGTCTGGGCTTGACCATGGCGCGGTCACTCGCGGCAGGTCAGCACGGGCGCCTGCTGCTGAGTCATGACCCGGACGGCACGAGGTTCACCGTCTTGCTCCCCACCGCCGAGAGCCTAGGTTAGGGCCGGGCTAATTCTTCGGGCCGCTGAGCAAGATCTAGCCTGCTTCTTCCGGGTCTCTCAGATCTCGTGGCTACCTTCAGTTCTGGGCGCCTCGGCGTCCTCGAGCCACCCGACGAGGCCAAGACGTACGTGCTTGGCGTTCCTGCCATAGATGTGAGGCTGAGGCCGCTGTGATCCGTGTGCCCTCTCGGTGGTCCCGACGTACGCGCCTGGCCTTCCTGGTTGTCGGGCTGGCGGCCACCGGATGCTCGGTGAGCGGGTCCGAGCCGGCGAGCAACCGACAGAGCTCCCAGCCGCCATCCTCGGCGGCGCCGACCCCGACGTCGGTCCCCCGCTCTGGTGCTCACGTTGCGCCCCAGTTCCGCAATCCCTTGCCGGGAATGCCGCCTGTCGTCGACAACTCGGTGTACGCCGCGGCCGGCGCCGGGATGGTCTCGGCGGCGATCGCCCACGACCCGGCGTACCTGTACGTCCCGAACTCCTACGGGGCGCCGTACACGACGGTCATCGACCAGCGGACGCACCAGGTGGTTCGCATCCTGCACACCGGGCTGCTGAACCAGCACGTGACGCCCTCATGGGATCTGCGGACGCTGTACGTCGAGGCGAGCGAGTCCAACCGGCTCGTGGCGATCGACCCGCGCACAGGTCGCACCACCGGGCGGACGACGGTAAGCCGGCCGTACAACCTCTACTTCACCCCCGACGGCCGCCAGGCAGTGGTGATGTCCGAGCAGTACGACCAGATCGTCTTCACCGATCCGCACACCTTCAAGCGGGTCGCGGTGGTCAAGGACCCCAGCTGCCGGGGGCCGAACCACGCCGACTTCTCCGGCAACGGTCAGTTCCTCGTGGTGACGTGTGAGTTCTCCGGCTCGCTGCTCGAGATCTCGACGACAGGGCACCGGGTCCTCGGCAGGCTCTCGCTAGGCCCCGGTAGCCAGCCGCAGGACGTCCGCCTGTCTCCCGACGGACGCACCTTCTACGTCGCGGACATGGGCCGCGACCGGCTGGTTCGGGTCGACTGGCGGACCTTCAAGGTCAAGGGCCACACCTCCATGCCAGCGATGCCACACGGGATCTACCCCAGTCGGGACGGCAGGTCGCTCTATGTCTCCGACCGTGGTGCGGGTGAGGTGAGTGTCGTGTCGGTGGCGACGAACAAGATCACCGACACCTGGCGCATCCCTGGTGGAGGGACCCCCGACATGGGCGGCGTCTCCACCGACGGGAAGACGCTGTGGCTGTCCGGTCGCCAGGACGGCTACGTCTACGGGTGGAACACCAGGACAGGCAAGCTGACGGCGCGCATCAGCGTCGGCGGCAGCCCGCACGGCCTCCTGGTATGGCCGCAGCCCGGTCGCTACTCCCTCGGGCACACGGGGAACATGCGTTGATGCGTACGACGCCGGGTGGGCGCGGCTCCCCCGGCGGCCGCCGATCGGTATTGGTCATGTCGACGGCGGTCGCCGGGGCGCTCCTGGTCGCCGGCTGCCAAGGCTCCCCTGCACCACGATCCTCAGCATCGGTGCCGTATCCCGCATCGGCCACCGGACCTGCTGCGGCTCGTGGCCACCCGGTTTCCCCCGGGACACCGGCAGCATCTCCGTCCCCAGAGCCGGCACCCAGGCGAGTCCGAGTCGAGGTGTTGCCATGGCGGCTGCCTGAGCCGCTGGCGCGGGAAGCCGTCGTGCCCAGCGCGGGGGCCGTCGTGGTCGCCGGGGGCCTTACGGCAGGAGACCAGTCCAGCGGGTCGACGTACCGGCTCGACATGAGCGACGGTCACCCCACGATGCTTCCGGACCTCCCGGTGCCCGTGCACGATGTCGCTGGCGCCTCGTCACACGGGCACGCGCTCGTGATCGGTGGCGGCAACGCCACTGAGCAGAGCGTCGTCCAGCGGCAGGCCGCCACGGGCTCATGGCGGGTCGCCGCCCACCTCCCGTCGGCACGTTCTGACCTCGGAGCCGTCACCGTCGGCCGTCGATTGGTCGTCGTCGGCGGGTACGACGGCACGTCCCCCGCCCTGGCCGACATCCTCCTCAGCTCTGACGGCCGGACCTTCCGGTCGATCGGCCGACTGGCCGTCCCGGTGAGGTATCCGGCGGTGGTCGCCTCCGGGCAGGTCGTCTGGGTGTTCGGCGGAGAGCGCAGCGCAGCGATGGTCGACGCCGTGCAGCGGATCGACCTGGCGAGCGGGACGGTGCGCGTCGTCGGCCGGTTGCCCGATGCGCTGGGCCATGCGTCGGCCTGCCTTCTCAACGGGCAGATCCTCGTCCTCGGCGGCCGGACCAGCCAGACGACACTGACGACCGCCATCTGGCGCTTCGATCCCAGCACCGCGAGCTTCACCCGGGCCGGCCAGCTGCCGAAGCAGTTGGCCGACTCGGCCGTTGTCACTCTCCGTGGGTCCTGCTACCTCGTCGGTGGTGAGAGTCCGCAGTTCAGCAACGCGGTCCTGCGCGTGAGACTCTGACGCGCCGTGCTTCGGCCGCTGCCTAGTACCGCCGGGAGCGCGCGATTCGGCCGCGAAGGACGACGACCCCGATGCTCAGCGAGCGCTCGGTGCGCAGGTGGATGTTGAGCAGCAGCCCGACCGCCATCAGCGAGGCGAACATCGACGTGCCGCCATAGGACATCAGCGGCAGCGGCACACCGGTGACCGGCATGATGCCGAGGCACATACCGATGTTCTGGAAGGCCTGGAACCCGAACCAGCAGACGATGCCGGCACCGGCCAGCCGGCCGAAGGCATCGTCTGATCGAGCGGCGATGCGGATGGCGCGCCACAGCAGCAGGAGAAACAGCCCGACGATCGCAGCGGAGCCGACCAGGCCGAGCTCCTCGCCGGCAACCGTGAAGATGAAGTCGGTGTGCTGCTCGGGAACGAAGCCGGACTGGGTCTGTGACCCGTGGAAGAGACCCTGGCCGAACAGGCCGCCGTTGCCGATGGCGATGCGCGCCTGGATGGTGTTGTAGCCGGCGCCGCGCGGGTCGAGCGCCGGGTTCGTGAATGCCTCGAAGCGCAGCAGCTGGTAACCCTTCAGCAGACCCAGCTGGACCGCAGCGTACGACGAAACGACCGTCAGCCCGACCAGGCCGAGCAGCCATCGCTTCGGCGCCCCGGCTACCGCTACCAGACCGAACACGGTCGCGGCCAGCACGAGCAGCGTGCCGAGATCCGGTTGCGCGATGATCAGCGCGGCCGGCACCGCGGCGATCGCCAGCGCCCCGATCACGTCGGCGTCGCGAAGCGACTCGCGGTTCCTGCTCTCGATGCGCTCCGCCAGCAACAGCGCCATCCCCGCGATCACGCCGAGCTTGGCGAGCTCGGCGGGCTGGATGGACAACCCGCCGATGAGGATCCAGGAGCGTGACCCGTTGATGACCGACCCGAAGGGCGACAGGACGAGCAGCAGCCCGAGGACGGCGCCCACGTAGACGACGGGTGTCCAGATGCGGACCCACCGATGGTCGGTGGCCGAGACCATCGCGGCCAGGCCGATTCCGATGACGATGTTCGTGAGGTGCTTGGTCACCAGTGCCGTCGAGTTGCCCCCGGTGAGCGCCGTACTGTGCGCCGTCGACGACCAGACCAGCAGGGTGCCGAGGACCAACAACGCGCCGGCAGCTGCGACGAGCAGCCAGTCGAGCCGCTGCCAGGTGCTGCGGCTCTCAGTGACGTTGACCCGTCGGGACGCCCGGGTGGTCGAGACGGTGGACGTGAGGGTCATCCGGGGTGCCGCCCGCCATTCGTCGCCGGCGGGCTAGGCGAGCCGCCGAAGTCGCGCCTCGGGGAGCGAAGGATGGGCGCGGCGATCGAGCCGTTGGACCTGAAGACCGGCAGGGTGGTCGGCGGATGAGCTCCGGGCTGGGCGCCCTTCGCCTTGTCGACGTTCAGGCCGTTTATCCCGTACAGCGCCTCCCAGATCGCCCGCACCGCCTCACCGGACGTGCCCGACCCGGTGCCGCCCTGGGAGATCTGCATGAGCACGACGTACTGCTTGTCGTAGGTCGCGACCCAGGAGGTCGTCTGCTTGCCGTACACCTCCGCCGTACCGGTCTTGCTGCGGACGTGCACCTTGCCGAGCGGGAAGCCGACCATCTTCCAGGCCATCGTGCCAACCTTGGCGGTGCCGAGGAGCGCGGTGTCGATGTAGCGCAGGACGCGAGGTGGGACCTTGACCAAGCTGGCGACCTTCGGCTCGATCCGCTTCACGACCGTGCCGTCCGGGCTGACGACGGCGGCTCCCACCCGCGGCTCCCAGAGCGTGCCGCCGTTGGCGATCGCTGCGTAGGCGGTCGCCAGCTGCAGCGGCGTCAGCAGTGTGTCACCCTGGCCGATCACGAAGTTGACGGCGTCACCGGCGCGGTACTGCCAGCCGTCGATGCAGAACTCGCGAGCGAAGACGTGGATGTAGTCCGTCTGCGGTGACTTCCCCATCTTGCAGTAGTAGTCCTTGTTCGCCTTCCAGTACGCGAGCTTCCACTGCCGGTCGGCGATCCGGCCGGAGACCTCACCGGGCAGGTCGATCCCCGTCGCCCGGCCGAACCCGAACTTCTTGGCGTTGTCGACGAGCGGGTCGTCGGCGTGGACATCGGTCGCGTCCGCGCCCGAGCGCAGCCACTCCTCGTAGCCGACGCGGTAGAAGAAGGTGTCGCACGAGACTTGCAGCGCCTTCTCGAAGCTGATGTAGCCGTAGGACGCGGACTCGTAGTTCTTGAAGGTGCGGGCGCCCACCTGGAACGACGACGAGCAGTCCAGGCGGGTCTGCGGCGTGAAGCCGTGGGTCAGCGCGCCCGCCGTGCTGAACGGCTTGAACGTCGAGCCCGGCGCGTACTGGCCCTGGTCGGCGCGGTTGAGCAGCGGCAGCTGTCCTTGGCTGCTGTAGAGGCGGTCGAGGTCGCGCTGCGTGATTCCCCCCACCCACACCGCAGGGTCGTACGTCGGGTAGCTCGCCAACGCGACGACGCGGCCGTTGGTGGCGTTGAGCACGACGGCCGAGCCGGAGTCCGCGACGTACGTGCGGCCGGTGACCGGGTCGATGGTGCGGCGGGCCGTCATGATCGCGCCTTTGAGCTGCTTCTCCACGACGGACTGCACCTTGGCGTCGATACTCGTGACCAGCGTGTCGCCCAGGGCGGGGGAGGTGACGCCCTTGTCGCCGATGACCCGCCCCATCGAGTCGACCGAGACCTGCTTCACACCGGGTGTCCCCCGCAGGTAGGTGTCATAGGCCTGCTCGAGACCGGACCTGCCCACCATCGACTGCTGGTTGAGACCCGCCAGCCCACGCCTCTGGTCGGCCGTCAGCTCGGTCTGGGTGATCGGCGAGATGTAGCCGAGCAGATGGGCGGCATTGACGCCGTACGGCGACGGATACGCCCTGACCTGCTGGGCGGAGGCCGTGACGCCCGGGTAGTCCTCCGCCCGCTCGAAAATGGCCGCCGCGGCCTGCTGGGTCACGTCTTCGGCGACCGGGACCGGTGCGTACGGCGACCCGTTCCAGCAGATCGGGGGTGGTTGAGCACCTGCCTCGCCACAGGTCTTCGTGCGCTGCTCGATGATCGCCGGGCTGACTCCCAGACTGGCACCGAGCCGAGCGAGGAGCGCCTGGCGGGCGGTGTTGCTCAGCTTGTCGAAGACGCTACGGTCGACGGTCACGACCCAGGAGGTCCGGTTGGCGACGAGGGGTCGGCCCTGGTCGTCGACGATGAGGCCGCGGGGAGCGGGGATGTCCACGCTTCGGACCGCATTGCTGACCGCGGCCGCCTGGTAGGTCTGCTCACCGTGCACCTGGATGTACCACAGCCGCGCGAAGAGCGTGGCGAAGAGCGAGACCACCATGACCTGCACGACGACCAGCCGTGAGTGGGACCGACCCCGGAAGACCGCCATCGCGCTACCAGCGCTCCGCAGGCTCGACCCTGCGGAAACACAGCACGAGCAGCGGGACGACAAGCGGCGTCAGGAGCACGTCGTACAGCACGGCGACCGGGACCACGTGCAGAGCCGACGCCACCGTGACCGAGGGGTCGCCGACGACGAGGCCCGAGAGCGCGTAGACGGACGTGCCGATGAACGCTCCGGCGGCAACGATCAGCACCGTGCTCATCAGGGACCGGGCACCGTCGGGCCGGGCCAACCCGGTCAGGTATCCCACCGCCAGCAGGGCGAGTGCCCATCGCCCGGCCGCGTGGTCGGCCGGAGGTGCCAGATCGAGGACGAGCCCGGCGGCGAAGCCGACGACCGCCGCGTACGTCGGGCCGCGGACCAGCGCCGCGCCCACCACAAGGAGCAGGGCCAGGTCCGGCACTACTCCGTCGACCGAGAAGTGGCTGAAGACACTCAGCTGCACCGTGACCGTGACGACCACCAGCACGGCTATCACCAAGACGCGAATGGCCGCCGTCATCGGCTGCCGCCGCTCGCGACGGTGGTGCCGGACCGGTCACGGGAGGTGATGACGCCGACAACGTCAAGCGTGGAGAAGTCGACGTACGGCTGGATCGTCGCAGTCTCGGTGAGCTCGGCCGGTGACGAGTGCACGCTGAGCACGCGCCCGATCGGGATGCCGGGAAGATACGGCGCGGAGTTGCGCGATCCCCACGTCAGTACGGTGTCTCCTGCCCGCGGCGTCACAGTGTGGTCGACGAGGCTGAGGGTCAGCTTTCCCGCGCTGCTGATGTCCCCCGTCCCGTCGAGGAACCCGAGCTCCATCGAGCTGCCCAGCCGTCCCCCTACGGTCGAGTCCCGGTCGACGACGAGAAGCACGGTCGCGGCCGACGCCGACGCGGCGATCACCCGGCCCACCAGCCCGTTGGCGTTGATCACCGTAAGGTCCGCGACGACACCGTCGCTCGTGCCCGCGTCGATCGTGACCGTACGGGAGAACGACTGAGCCGGACCCATCGCGACCACCTGTGCCTGGACGACGCGGTACCCGTTTTCATCGGCGAAGCTCCCTATCGTGTCGACCTCGGAGCTGCGTGTCAGGTTGGCCTGCTCGGCGCGCAGCCGGGTCTGGAGGGTCTGCTTGGTTCGCCGCAGCGCCGCGTTCTGAGCGCGCAGATCCGACACCGAACCGAAGTGGTCGGGGATTGTCGTCAACGGACGAACCGCAGCGGCGGTGCCGTTCTCCGCCGGCCCCAGGACATCGCCGACGGCGGCCCGCAGCGGGTCGATCGGTGATGACGACGTCGAGTGACGAGCGTCGAGAGTGATGATCGTGACGCAGACAAGCACCAGCAGCATGATGGCGGCCCGCGGGCGGCGGGAGTCGTCGCGCATGGCGGGTTACCTCCGCTGCTCGGAGACGAGAACCTGCTGAAGCGCCTCGAACTCCTCGACGCATTTCCCGGCACCGAGCGCGACGCACTCGAGCGGCTCCGGCGCGATGTGCACCGGCATGCCGGTCTCGTGGCGCAACCGGTCGGCCAGTCCGCGCAGCAGCGCGCCGCCACCGGCGACTACCACTCCCCGGTCCATGATGTCCCCGGCGAGCTCGGGAGGCGTCTTGTCGAGCGTCGTACGGACGGAGTCGATGATCGCGTGCAACGGCTCCTCGAGCGCCTGGCGCACCTCCGCCGACGAGATCGAGATGTTGCGGGGAAGGCCGCTGACCATGTCCCGCCCGCGGATCTCGGCCTCCGGCTCGTCGAGCAGCGGAAACGCTGAGCCCAGCGTCATCTTGATCTCCTCGGCCGTCCGCTCGCCGAGCATCAGCGAGTGCTCCTTCTTCATCCAGCTGATGATCGACTGGTCGAGGTCGTCGCCCGCAGTACGGATCGACTGGCTGGTGACGATGCCGCCGAGGCTGATCACAGCCACCTCGGTAGTGCCGCCGCCGATGTCGACGACCATGTTGCCGGTTGCCTCGTGAACCGGAAGGTTGGCACCGATCGCCGCTGCCATCGGCTCCTCGATGATGTAGACGCGTCGGGCACCTGCCTGGTACCCCGCCTCCTTCACGGCGCGCTGCTCGACCCCGGTGATACCGGAGGGGACGCAGATCACCAGCCGGGGCTTTGCAAAGTACTGCCGGCGGTGGACCCGTTGGATGAAGAACCGCAGCATCTGCTCGGTTGCCTCGAAGTCCGCGATCACGCCGTCCTTCAGCGGCCGGATGGCGATGATGGAGTCCGGGGTGCGCCCGATCATCCGCTTGGCCTCAGAGCCGACGGCCAGGATCTCGCGCGTCTGGGCGTTCATGGCGACGACGGACGGCTCGTTGAGCATCACGCCCCTGCCGCGGACATAGACGAGGGTGTTCGCGGTGCCGAGGTCTACCGCCATGTCGCGGCCGATGATGCTGTTGACCATCCGCTCGGGGAAGTCCTCTCACGCCACGACGCAGAGCCGAGCGCGCCTCGTGGCGGAGGCGCTGCCGGCAACCTGCGATCAGGCTAAGGCGGGATGCCGCCGAGATGAGGCAGACACTTCGACGCCCCGCAACTTTTCCCGGCAGGGGCCTGGGACGACCGCCGGTCAGCTCGTGGTGACGGCCCAGCAGGTGGCGGACCTGTCGTCCAGCAGGGTCCAACCCGTCTCATCCGGCCACTGGTAGGCGATCCCCGCGTCCACAGCTCCGTGCAGCCATCTCTGCACCACCGGTAGGCAGCCGGCGGCGCTGGCCTTCCGCGACACCGGCTTGGCGGGGTAGGTGCGCTGGCTCGGCAGCGGAGCGACTCCGACGGCGCGCAGTACATGGGGTCTGGCGCAGGAGACCTGCCGCCCGAGGGTGAAGTCCGGCGCCGTACGACAGGCACGAAGACTGTTCGGCACAGCCCCGGCGAGCAGGCCGCTGACCCGCGACGGGAGGTCCTGCAGCGGCATCCCGTCCCGGCCCCCGACCACCAGGTCACAGCGGAACCATCGAGCGCCCCTGTCGAGCTCGTCGGGGGTCGGGAGGTAGTAGGCGAGGCCGGCGACCGTGGTGTGCTGGGAAGCGGCGTTCCCGCCGACGGTCTGCCGCCAGGCCTCGGTGCAGTGCAGCAGTGCCCGCTTGCCGAGTGCTCCGCTGCGCAGGTTCCGGCTCGTGATCAGATAGGACGGGAAGCTTCCCACGCTGATCGTGACGCTGGTGTGGGCTGAGCCGCAGTCGACGGTCGGCGTGGAGTTGGTAGCCGGTCGGATGTCCGCTGCCGTCAGCACCCGGCAGGCACCGACCACCGGTGCGTCCGGCCCGAGGCCACCCCCACCACTCGTCGAGGAGCTGGCGGAGCATGCACCGGCAAGAACGACGAGAGAAAGGATGGCAGCTTTCCGGGCGAACGACGGCGCGGCTCGCGTCAGGCACCACACCGGCCGTAGCACTTTTCCCCCCGGTTCCTGGGTCCCCTGGTGAACCGTACACCCGCGGCCACCCGCCGCCTGGCTGCCCAAACCTCCCGGTCTTGTCCTAAGATCCGACCCTCGAGTCGCCCGAAGAGGTCGCCCCGAACAACCTGGTCGTCGGATCTCTGGCGCCGGCTCAGAGGTCGGGGAACCAGATAGCGATCTCGCGCTCCGCGGACTCGGCCGAGTCGGACCCGTGCACGAGGTTCTCCCGGTTCGACAGGCTCAGGTCGCCTCGGATCGTGCCCGGCGCTGCCTGCCGGCCGTCGGTGGCGCCGTTGATCGCCCGGACGACGTCCACCGCTTCGTCGCCCTCGAGCACCAAGGCGATGAGTGGCCCGCTTGTCACGAAGTCGCGAAGCGGCGGGTAGAAGGCCTTCTCCACGTGTTCGTGGTAGTGCCGGTCGGCCGTCTCAGCGCTGATCGTCCGCTGGTCCATGGCGACGATCCGGATGCCCTTCGCCTCGAACCGCGCGAGAACGTGGCCGATGAGACCCCGTCGTACGGTGTCCGGCTTCAGCAGGACGAGGGTGCGCTGCGTCATAGCCAGCACTCTAACGACCGCCGTACGGCGGAGTATCGCCGCCAAGCGGTGGCATCAAGCACGGGCCGCCTGCTCCTGCTCGATCTTGCGTCCGAGGACGTAGGCGGTCGTCCACAGCGCCCCGAAGATGACTCCCAGGACGATCATGACGGGTACGACGACACCCACGGCCAGGGCGGCGGCCTGAAGCGCGAACCCCAGGTAGTACGCCCATTCCCTCCGCAGCAGTCCGGCGATCAGGAGAGCCGCCACCGCGAGGCCCAGCCCGATGACAAGGCTCTTGGTCGTCGACACGTCCGCAACGCTGATCAGCACGATGCTCGACAGCGCCAGCACGATGGACTCGAAGCCGAGCACCGACGCACACATCATCCGGCGAGGAGCCCGCATCACTCGCCCCCGTTGAGGAGCGTCCGCGCCTCACCGGCCGTGACCACGGACCCCGTCACGAGCACTCCCCCGCTGCCGAACCCGACGCCCTCCCCGATGCCTTCCTCGGCGAGCGCCATCCCTCGCACGAGCGCCTCGTCAAGCCGAGCCACCACCACTACCCGGTCAGCGCCGAAGATGCCCTCGGCGATCTCGCCGAGCTCCTCAGCCGGCATAGCTCGGCTTGTCGAGTTCTGCGTGCAGACGACGCTCGACAGCACGGGCTCGAGAGCGTCCAGCACGCCCTCGACGTCCTTGTCGGACATCACGCCTACTACCCCGATGAGCGGCGAGAACGTGAACGCCTCCTGAACCGTCTCCGCGGTGGCCAGCGCACCGGACGGGTTGTGGGCGGCGTCGAGCAGGACGGTCGGGGACCGCCGGATGACCTCCAGCCGGCCCGGCGACGTGACGTCTGCAAATGCGGCGCGGACGATCTCCGGGTCAAGCCCGGCGTCAGGCTTGGCACTACCGGCAAAGGCCTCCACGGCGGCCAGCGCGCAGGCGGCGTTGTGAGCCTGGTGCGCGCCGTACAGGGGAAGGAAGATGTCGTCGTACGTCGCTCGCAGGCCCGAGATCGTGAGGAGCTGGCCCCCCAGCCCCGGGGCAAGGTCCGTGACGGCGAAGTCGACGCCTTCGCGAGCGACAGTCGCGCCGACCTCGCTGACGCGGGAGAGCAGCACGTCGAGCACCGCCTCCTCCTGCTCGGCGAGCACTGCAACACTCCCGGGCTTGATGATGCCGGCCTTCTCGACGGCGATCTCCTCAGGCGTGTCCCCCAGCAGGTGCGCATGGTCGACCCGCACTGCGGTAACGACGGCGACTGCCGCGTCCGCGATGTTGGTGACGTCCCAGCTGCCGCCGAGCCCCACCTCCAGGATCGCGACGTCGACAGGCGCGTCGGCGAACGCGGCGAAGGCCATGGCGGTGATGGTCTCGAAGAACGACAGCGGTACAGGTGACTCGGCGTCGACGAGCTCGAGGTAGGGCTGGATCTCGCGGTAGACCTCGACGAAGCGCTGCTGGGTCAGCGGGGTCCCGTCGATCGTGATGCGCTCGGTCATCGACTCGAGATGCGGGCTGGTGTAGCGGCCCGTGCGCAATCCGAGACCGCGCAGCAGCGAGTCGATCATCCGCGCTGTCGAGGTCTTGCCGTTCGTACCGGTCAGGTGGACGACGGGATAGGCGCGCTGCGGCTGGCCGAGCAGGTCGCAGACGCGGCGGATCCGATCCAGGCTGGGGTCGATCCTGCTCTCCGGCCACCGAGCCAGTAGCGCCCTCTGGACCGAGGCATAGGAGTGCGTTTCCTCGGTCTCTGACATCGCCTGGAGTCTAATGCGCGCTCCGTCCTCCCGGCCCCCCTCCCGATTCGTCTGCGGTTCAGACTGGGTTTCAAGGGGCGGCACCGCAGACGAGTCGAGGGGAGGCGGCAGCACCGTAGGATTTGCTGCCATGACCCGTCCCCCCGCTCCGGCTCCAGCCAGTACGACGACCGCAGTGCAGCGGCCCGTCGTCGTACCCGAGCGCCCGGCGCTGGAGGGCCTCGAGGACAAGTGGGGTCCACTGTGGCAGGAGCGCGGCACCTACCGCTTCGACCGCACGAAGACGCGCGAGCAGGTCTTCTCGATCGACACCCCGCCACCGACGGTGTCGGGCTCGCTCCACGTCGGCCACGTCTTCTCCTACACGCACGCCGATCTCATCGCCCGCTACCAGCGGATGGCCGGCAAGGAGGTCTTCTACCCGATGGGGTGGGACGACAACGGCTTGCCGACCGAGCGCCGGGTGCAGAACTACTTCGGCGTGCGGTGCGACCCGACGATCCCGTACGACGACCACTTCGCGCCACCCGTGAAGCCCGACCCCAAGCGCCAGCTACCCGTCTCGCGGGGCAACTTCATCGAGCTGTGCGAGCAGCTGACGGCCGAGGACGAGAAGATCTACGAAGAGCTCTGGCGGCGACTCGGCCTCTCGGTCGACTGGTCGCTGCTGTACACCACCATCAGCGACCACTCGCGCGCCGTCGCCCAACGCGCCTTCCTGCGCAACCTCGCCAGGGGCGAGGCCTACACGGCAGAGGCACCGACGCTGTGGGACGTGACGTTCCAGACCGCTGTCGCGCAGGCCGAGCTGGAGGCCCGGGACTATCCCGGCCACTACCACCGGGTCGGCTTCCACGGGTCGGCCGGACCTGTCTACGTCGAGACCACGCGTCCGGAGCTCATCCCCGCGTGCGTCGCGCTTATCGCGCACCCCGACGACGAGCGCTACCAACCGCTGTTCGGTACGACGGTGTGGTCCCCGCTGTTCGAGGTGGAGATCCCCGTGCTCGCCCACCACCTCGCGGAGCCCGACAAGGGTGCCGGCATTGCGATGTGCTGCACGTTCGGTGACCTGACCGACGTCCAATGGTGGCGCGAGCTGCAGCTGCCGGTTCGGGTGGTCATCGGTCGCGAGGGGCGGCTGCTGAGCGAGGCCCCGGCCTGGGTGACGAGCGACGGCGGCAGGTCGGCGTACAAGGCACTCGCCGGAAAGACCACGTTCAGCGCTCGCGAGGCAACCGTGTCCCTGCTGCGTGAGTACGGCGATCTCGACGGCGAGCCGACGCCAACCCAGCGGAAGGCCAACTTCTACGAGAAGGGGGACAAGCCTCTCGAGATCGTGGCCAGCCGCCAGTGGTACATCACCAACGGCGGCCGGGACAGCGAGCTGCGGCAGGCGCTGGTGTCGCGCGGCGACGAGATCACCTGGGTGCCGGAGTTCATGCAGCACCGGTTCACCAACTGGGTCGAGGGCCTGAACGGTGACTGGCTAATCTCGCGGCAGCGGTTCTTCGGCGTGCCGATCCCGGTGTGGTATCCCCTCGACGCCGATGGTGAGCCTAACCGTGACAAGCCGCTGGTCCCGAGGGAGATCCAGCTCCCGGTCGACCCGGCGGTGGACGCTCCGGCGGGGTACGACGAAGGGCAGCGTGGTGCGCCGGACGGCTTCATGGGTGACCCCGACATCATGGACACCTGGGCCACCTCATCGCTGACTCCGCATATCACGGGCGGCTGGGAGCGTGACGACGACCTCTTCCGGCGCGTCTTCCCGATGGACCTGAACACGCAGGCTCACGAGATAATCCGCACCTGGCTGTTCTCTCGCATCGTGAGGGCGCACCTCGAGAACCACACGATCCCGTGGACACACTGCCTTATCTCCGGGTTCGTGGTGGATCCCGACCGCAAGAAGATGTCGAAGTCCAAGGGCAACGCCGTCGTCCCGATCGACGTCCTCGAGAAGTACGGATCCGACGCCGTGCGTTGGCGCGCTGCCATGTCACGGCCCGGCCTCGACTCACCGTTCGACGAGGCACAGATGAAGGTCGGTCGACGGCTGGCGATGAAGGTGCTCAACGCGTCGAAGTTCGTTCTCGGCCTTGGCGGGGCTGACGTCGACATTGACGCGATCACCCACCCTCTCGACCTCGCGATGGCCGACCAGCTTCGACAGGTCATCGAGACGGCTACCGCGGCGTTCACCGGCTACGAGTACACAACCGCGCTCGAGACGACCGAGCGGTTCTTCTGGACGTTCTGCGACGACTACCTCGAGCTCGTCAAGGAGCGCTCCTACGGCACGCGGGGGGCCGACGGCGCGGCGTCGGCGAAAGCAGCCTTGGCAGCGGCGCTGTCGGTGCAGCTTCGGCTGCTCGCGCCGTTCCTTCCCTATGTGACCGAGGAGGTGTGGTCGTGGTGGCAGGACGGCTCCATCCACAACGCGGCCTGGCCGCGCACTGCGGACGACCTGCCAGCGACGCCCGGTGACCCGGCCGTCTTGACGGCGGCCTCGGCGGCGCTTGTCGGCATCCGCGGTGCCAAGTCGGTGGCAAAGGTATCGATGCGCACGGAGGTCACGAGGGCGGTGTTCGGCGGCCCGTCTGAGCGGCTCGAGCTGGTACGACGTGCGCTCGACGACATCTCAGCGGCGGGCCGCATCTCGGGTGAGGTGGTCTTCGCCCCCTCTGACGCCGACGCGATCACCGTCGATGTCACCCTCGCCGACGCCTGACCCCGGCTGAACACTGCTCAGCGCGCCCCCGCGCCCCGCGCCTGACCTGCCGCCGGCTCAGCTCCGCCATGGTTCCGACCACCAGGTCGCCCGGGCGGTCTGGTTGTCGGATGCTTAGGCGGCGGAGCGGGAGCGACCTCGACCGCGGCCAGGCCGCCACGAGACCGGCCGGCGCGCCGCCGGACCTGAGACGTGCGGCGGTGCCGCCTGGGTCCACACGCGACGCCACTGCGCCACGTCGGGTCCGGCCGGATCCGGCGTCGCTCCCGACGCCGCTCGTTGCCGTGCCTGCCACCAGGTCGTGGTGTCCTCGTCGAGGAGGGCCGCGATGCCGTCGCGCAACCGCGGCGCGAAGTCGCGCGCCTGCTCACCCTCGACCGGGAGAATCGGCTCGCCGAAACGCACCGTCACCGAGCGCCGGCCGGGGCTGGGCCAGCCCTGCCCACGCGGCATCGCCGCAAACGTGCCGCGGTGAGCGACGGGGATCACCGGCACCTGGTTGTCGACGGCTAATCGGGCGGCACCGGTACGGAACGTGCCGAGCCACCCGTCGGCGGATCGGGTGCCCTCCGGGAAGACGACGAGGTTCCAGCCGGCGGCCAGCACCTCGGTGGGGGTGGCAGCCATCGAACCCCCTCGGCGCTCGATCGGGAACGTGTTGAACAACAGCGCCGACCCCACGGCGCGCCACCAGGTATCGAAGAAGTAGTCAGCCGCGGCAGCCACCGCGGTCTTGCGTCGCCACTCGTCGGGCAAGGAAAGCAGGATCAGCGGGGTGTCGAGGTGGGAGGCATGGTTGGCGACGAAGATGACCGGCCCGCTCACCCGTGTCAGCACGTCGAGCCCCTCGACGTGCGGGCGGACCTGCGAGCGGAACAACGGCTCCAGTCCCCACTTCTGGGCTACCTCTCGGGCAGCCACCGCCGGCGCCGTCCGGGACCAGGCGGTGGAGAAGACGCTCGGCTCACGCTCCTCGACGTACGGCTCGGCAGAGCGCGGGACGAGCGAGCGCCGTCCCCACCGCCAACCCCGAGCAACCGTGCGGACATCGTCGACGCCGCCGCGCACCAGTCCCGCGCCCACCATCAGTGCACGTCGGCGATCATGTGCGGCGGGTTGTGCATGAACGTGATGGTCGGCGAGCTGCCGACGGTCCCGGACGCCATCTCCAGCGCGTCGGCAAGGCTCGAGGCAGCTCGGAAGCCGAGCCGCCGGACCGCGCCCCGGTCCGCTCCCACCCAGATGACCTCGTCGACATGGTCCATCGCGTGCGCCGCCCAGTACCACATGTAGAAGGGGTGCACGCCGTGGTAGGCGTGCGAGGTGCGGTAGAGGTGGATGTACCACGGGTCGGTCGCGTACTGGGCTTCGTACTTCGCCTCGAGGACCGCCGGGTCGGTCGACTCCGCGAGCACCTCCTCGTAGAAGTCCACGTAGCTCGGATGGTGGAGCTGGTTGAAGTCAGGCTTCACGGGGTGGTAGAGGATCACCGCGCCGCCCTTGCGCACCAGCGGCTGCCCCCGGTAGGAGTTGAAGTAGTAGCCGAGACCCATGCAGGTGGCGAGGATCGGGTTCATCGTCGAGTTGACGTTGTAGGGGCCGAGGTACGGCACCCCCATCACCAACACGTCGGACTGGCCCTGCACCTCGACCAGCTGTTGCCTGTGCACGTTGGCGATCGTCTTCTCGTGCACGGCTTCGGTCTCGCCGGCGTGCACCCCGGTCAGCCCGTACGGCGCACGCAGATCGTGAAACATCTTGTGGCGCAGGCGATCCGGCGCCACGGCCAGCCCTCGTCGTACGGCAAGCATCGACGCCTGGTCCTTGATGCTCCACTCCCACTCGCGCTTGAGCAGGAACTCGTACGGCGCCGGGAACACCTGGTTGTTGAGCGTGGTCTCGATGGTGAAGATCTTCAGGTGGTCGGCCAGCATCCGCCCCATCCGCCACGCCGAGTGGTGGAGGTGGGACTTCGTGTGGTCCATGAACGAGTGCGAACGCACCATGGTCTTGGAGTTGTGGTGGTGCTTGAGGCTTTTGTACGACGCAAGCCCGATCGGCACCGACTTGTGCCCTCCGTCCATCGCCACCAGGTTGACGTTGACGTAGACCAGCAGGTCGGACTCGGCCGCGCGGCGGTTGATCTCGACGTCCTCGCCCTGGTCGGTGAGCCCGATGTGCACCATCTTCTCCGGGTCTTCGGCGTCGTGGTTGTAGAGCAGTCCCTGTGGGTAGAACGACCGAAAGACCCGCTCGCCCACGATGTCCTTGAGCTCGGCAGCGGTGAGCCGACGGTGCAGGGCGTTGGCGCTGACCAGCTCGACGTCGTCGACCCCGGCGTCGGCCGCCATCGTGAGCACCGCCTCGATGATGCGCTGCCGGATGTCGGGCTTCTTCATCGGCGGCAGCGGGATCGAGATGTCGTCGAACGCGATGGTGAGCCGCATCCCGGCCCTGAGCAGCTCGGGCAGCGGCTCCGAGCCCTCCGGGTGGAGCAGCGCGTGCCGGATCGCCCCCTCGACGTCGGGGATGCCCGGCAACGCCTCCGGGGGATAGACCACCCGGGCGCCGAGCGGAAAGTCCTCGAGCCGGAAGCCCTCACCCTCGTGGACGACGATCGGGGGGGTCCGATCGTCCACCTCGAGCACGAAACCTGGACGACTCACTTGTTGCTCCTTGGGTCGAATGCGACCTTCACGGTACCGAGCCGGCCGGCCGAGTGCGCATGGTCGAGCGCCTCGCGCCACCGATGGAGGGGGTAGCTCACCACGGACGCCGCGATGTCGCGCAACACATTGTCGCCGGCCACCTCGGTGGCGATGTCGAACGCGCCGCGGCCGCCGGCGTCGGGCTCCCGGGCTGCCGACGCGTAGGAGCCGACCACCTCGAGCTCCCGGAACCACGCGGCGGACAGGTCGACGCCGCTGGGCATCCCGGAGAGCACGACCCGGCCACCGGCCTTGGTGGCGTGCAGCGCGGTCTCGAGGGACTGCTTGCTGCCGACCGCGTCGACGGCCACGTCGACCCCGCCGAGCAGGTACGACCGGCCATACGCGGGCTTCACGTGGAATGCCTGGGTGCTGCGCCGGATGCCGCGCAGCACCTCGTCCGGCGCGACCACGTCGGTGGCTCCCAGCGTCCGAGCCAGCTCGCGCTGGTGGGCGTGCTTGGCGACCACCGTGATCTGGCCCGCGTCGGTGAGCGAGCGCAGCGCCAGCGTGGTCAGCAGCCCGACCGAGCCGGCACCGCTCACCAGCACGTGCTCGCCGCTGCCGACCTTGGCCCGCAACGCCGTGTGCACCGCACACGAGATCGGCTCGATCAGCACGGCCTGCTCGTCAGTGAGGTCGTCGGGTACTGCATGCAGCTGGCTGCGGTGGGCGGCGAACTGCTCGCCCCACCCGCCCCCGGTGTCCGCGCAGAAGCCGGTCTGCAATCCCGGCTTGATGTGGCCAACGGTGATCCGGTCGCACCGGTTGGTCAGCCCGGCCCGGCAGGCGTCGCAGGGATCCACACCGCGGGCCGCACATTGCAGGATCGGGTCGATGACGACCCGGGTCCCCGCGGGGAGGTCGTCGCAGTCGGTGAGCAGCTCGGCGACCGCCTCGTGGCCGGGCACCAGCGGCAGCGACACCAGGCCGGAGAAGTAGAGGCTGGTCCGGCCGGACAGCGCGCCCAGGTCCGACCCGCAGATCCCGGACAGCCGGGTGCGCAGCCGGGCCCACCCGGGCCGGGCCACGGTCGGCTCCTCGATCGTGACCATGCGCAGCGGCGCCACCGGTCCCGACAGCACCCCCGGGATCCGGCCGCCCACGGCGCGGGCAGCCACGTGCCGCGGCAGCGACCGGAACATCTCGAGAGCGAGCATCACCGGCCGTCACCCGCCGGGGCCAGGGTGCGGACGACGGCGCCGGGACTCGACCAGTCGACGATCGGCCAGTGGCTCTTCTTCGCGTGCCGGAACAGCGTGATGTCGGGCTGCACGGCGACCGGGTTGCCAACGGCCGCGAGCATGGGCAGGTCGGAGTGGGAGTCGGCATAGGCGAAGCTGCGCGCCAGGTCGATGCCATGGCCGCTGGCGTAGGCCCGCAGCCAGGACGCCCGGGACTCCCCGACCAGCGGGGGCCGGTCCAGGAACCCGGTGCACACCCCGCGGTCGTCGACGGCAAGCCGGGCCGCCTCGATGTGGTCGAACAGCGGCCCCAGCGGCCGGGTCAGCGACGCGATCGCGCCGGTGATCAGCACGGTCCGGTGTCCCGCTTGCCGGTGGTCGCGGATCCGTCGTACGGCGGACGGCGACAGCCTGGCCAGGACGTGGGACGTCAGCACCCGGTCGGCGATCTCATCGAGGTCGTCGAGCCTGGCTCCGGCATACTCGCGGTAGACCAGCCGCAGGAACGCGCTGCGCTCGCGACGCTCCGCGCGGATCATCCCGGGCAGCCGCGCGGCCGCCCGGCCCAGCTCGGCCAGCCGCTCCGCCGGGTCGAGCTCCTGCATTCGCATCCAGAGGTAGGTCTCGACGACGTTCGACGACAGCAGCGTGCCGTCCATGTCGAACACAGCGGCCACCCGGTGGGCGGTCGGGTCCTCGACGCCACCGAGCGCCTTCGGCGTGCGGGCGGCGGAGCCGGGCCGGGCGCGCCGGATCACGTCGTACTTGCGCAGCGGCTCGGTGACCGCGGGGATGTGGACCTCGCCCAGGTAGTGGTCCCAGTCGATCACCGACGTGTCGAACTCGAGCGCCGCTCGGTCCTCGGGGTGCAGCCGAGCGGCCAGCGCCATGGTCTCGACGTCGGAGAACGTGAGCTCGGCCTGGGAGTACTCCCAGTAGAGGTCCAGGTAGCGCCGCAGGAACTCGAGCCGGCGGCGCTGGGTCTCCAGCTTGCGGGCCAGCTCGCGGGTGCGGTCGTGCCGAGGCGCGTGGGTGACCATGTAGTCCGCGACCTTGTGGGCACGTTCGCTGGTCACGAGAAGCCGCTCGACGTGCTGGGCGCCCGGGAACCTCCACTCGGGCAACCGGACCGCGCCCCGGTCCCCCATGTCGAACGGATGCCGGTCGAAGTGGTCGCGCACGATCGCGTAGAGATGCATGAACGACAGGGCGTTCCGCGCCCCAGAGGACACGTGGTACCACCGCGGCTTACCGACCTCGGGCACCTCGCCGAGCACCGCCATGATGGCGGCCACGACATGGTCGACCGGGACGATGTCGACGACCAGGTCCGGCGCCGCGGGGAACTCGGGCAGCTCGCCGCGCCCGTACGCCAAGATGAGGGGCTCGGCCATCTTGAAGCCTTCGATCCAGCCGGGGTACGGCGTCTCGAGGGCCGACTCGATGATGCTCGGCCGCACGATCGAGACCGGAGCCGTGGCCGCATGGGCCTCGACGACCCGCTCCCCGAGCGCCTTGGTGAACGTGTAACAGTCCGTCCAGCCGAGGCTGCGGGCCCGCTCGGTGCCGGCGCGCACCAGCTCCGCCCGGGCCCACTCCCGCCGCTTCTCCTCGGTGGCGGAGGCCGCGGTCATCGGGCCGGCTCGGCCGTGCTCCTTCTCGGCCGCCTGCCGCAGCCGGGCCAGGTGGGTCGCGGCGCGCGAGCGGTGCTCGACCTCATCCCGCTGCGCCAGGCCCCAGGCGAGCTCGCCCTCGAGGTCGACGCCGTGGTCGACCGAGGCCTCGGCCACGGTGCCGCGGCGCCGCCCTGCGACGTATGCGGTCGAGATGTGGATGTAGTGGACGTGCGGCCCGACCTCCGCGACCCGGGCCAGCAGGTTGCGGGTGCCGACGATGTTGGTGGTGAACGCCAGGTCGACCGGGGGGTCGAACGAGACGTCGCCGGCACAGTGCACGACCGCGGCGATGTTCGTGGGCAGGGCGGGTACGTCGGAGAGGTCGCCCTCGACGACCTCCAGCCGGCCGGCGATCAGCGCGTCGCCTCCGCCCGCCGCCTCGACGGCGTCGGCGAAGATCGGCTTGGCCAGCACGCTCTTGATCCGGTCGACGCCGCTCGCGGCGTCCTTGCGACGGACCAGGACCGCGATCCGGGTCTGCGGGGTCTGGGTGAGCATCCGGTGCAGCAGCGCCTCGCCGACGAAGCCCGTGACGCCGGTCAGCAGCACCGTGGTGCCGCTCAGCCGCTCCGCCAGCCGGACCGCTCCGGCCTGCTCAGTCATTGACGCTCCTCAAGTCGTCGCGGATGCCGAGGCGTCGACCTCACAGCGCCCATGGAGAACTGGCAGAGCCCCATCCTGCCCTACCCGGGCATCATCGGGTCAGTCGGGCTCCGGCTCGCCCCGGCGGGCCAGCTGCCAGGCCGACGGGAAGGCGAGCGCCGCCACCGCGAGCTTGACGGCGTCGGTCGCCAGGAACGGTCGTACCCCAAGGTCGAACGCCTGGCGGAGCCCGAGGTCGAGGTCGGCGGCGAGCCAGATGGTGCCCACGACGTAGATCACCACGCTGCCGGCCACCATGAGCAAGACCGTGCCAACGACGTGCCGGTCGGCCCCGCGGCGGGCCAGCGCCCCCACCAGGCCGGCGGCCAGCACGAACCCGATCAGGTAGCCGAATGCGGGGCCGCCGACGCCGTGCGAGTGTCCGGCGAACCACGGCATCCCCGCCATCCCGACAAGCAGGTACACCAGCATCGAGAGCACTCCGCGCACGGTGCCGAGGGCGGCGCCGGACACCAGCACCGCCAGGGTCTGCAGGGTGAACGGCACCGGCGACAGCGGGGTGGTGAACGAGACCTGGGCCGCCAGCCCGGTGAGCGCGGCTCCGCTCCCGACCAGGACCGCATCGCGGACCAGGGCGCCGGGCAGCAGGTCGGCGAGCACACCCCGGTCGGCGGGAAGGACGGAAGAGGACACGCTGGCTCCTAGCTGGCTTGGCGGCGACGCACTAGGCGAGGCGAGGGGTGGATCGTCGCGCGACCCTATCAGCGCCAACCGGCGTGGATGTCTGGCGTCCACGGGTTACGCCAGGGTTACGCCAGGATCGACCGGCTCGGCGGATCATGGTCTCCCGTTGTTCCGTGCGGTCCGACCGTGGTCCGGCGAGCGAAGGACGCAGCGACGACGGCAACTGCCCCCTTCCGTCGGTCTCTCGGGTGCGCATTTCGCTGTGGTCACCAGTTCCCGGTAGATCTGCTGTGACGGGTGGGGCGAACGTGGCCTCTGAGCCCAGCGCCCCTCCCCCAATTGCCATTCAAAGCGCAATTGGCGCACACGGTTAGGGAATATGCGTTCAGACCAGACATTATGGCGCCGCGATCCCGCAATCGCGCACAAAATGCGGTTTGGCGGTCCACGGGCATCGAGATGGGCTACTCAAATGCGGCTTAAGTTCGGTTTGCGAGTCCCAGTGGCAACGTATGCCGCAGAAGCCCCAACGCAAACCGCACCATGACAGCCCATCTGACTGGACGCCCCGTCGTCGCGGCACTTTCCGAACCGGACCCACTCAGACCGCACCTGAGAGCCTGACCGGGTCAACCCCCGTCATCGTTGCGCCTTTGCGAACCCAACCACCCTCGGACCGCACGACAATGCGCGAAGGGTAGAGACGTCAGGCTGACTTCTTCTTCTTGGGCGGCTCCTCACGCGGCACCAAGGTGGGGTTGACGTTGTCGACGACGACCTCGCGGGTCACCACCACCTTGGCGATGTCCTCACGAGAGGGCACGTCGTACATGACGTTGAGCAGGACCTCCTCGAGGATCGCCCGCAGGCCGCGCGCGCCGGTGCCGCGCAGCATGGCCTGCTCCGCGATCGCCTCGATGGAGTCGGAGGTAAACTCGAGGTGGACGTTGTCGAGCTCGAACAGCTTCTGGTACTGCTTGGTGAGGGCGTTGCGCGGCTCGGTGAGGATCCGCATCAGGTCGGACTCCTGCAGCTTGTCGACCGTCGCGATGACCGGGAGCCGGCCAACGAACTCCGGGATCAGCCCGAACTTCAGCAGGTCCTCGGGCCGGACGTCGGCGAACAGCTCGTCGACCGCGTTCTCCGCCTTGATGGTCAGCTCGGCGGTGAAGCCGAGCGACTTCTTGCCGGCCCGCTGCTCGATGATGTGCTCGAGCCCGGAGAAGGCGCCGCCGACGATGAACAGGATGTTCGTGGTGTCGATCTGGATGAACTCCTGGTGCGGGTGCTTGCGTCCACCCTGGGGCGGCACAGAGGCCGTCGTACCCTCGAGGATCTTGAGCAGCGCCTGCTGCACCCCCTCGCCAGACACATCCCGAGTGATCGAGGGGTTTTCCGACTTCCGGGCGACCTTGTCGATCTCGTCGATGTAGATGATCCCGGTCTCGGCCTTCTTCACGTCGTAGTCGGCGGCCTGGATCAGCTTGAGCAGGATGTTCTCGACGTCCTCGCCCACGTAGCCGGCCTCGGTGAGGGCGGTGGCGTCGGCGATGGCGAACGGCACGTTGAGCATGCGGGCCAGCGTCTGGGCCAGCAGGGTCTTGCCGCAGCCCGTGGGGCCGAGCAGCAGGATGTTCGACTTCGACAGCTCGACGTCGGCCTCATGGTTGGCCGAGGACGGCGACTGCACCCGCTTGTAGTGGTTGTACACGGCCACCGAGAGCTGCTTCTTGGCCTGCTCCTGGCCGATCACGTAGTCGTTCAGGAACTCGTGGATCTCCCGGGGCTTCGGCAGCTCGTCGAAGCGCACCTCGGAGGTCTCGGCCAGCTCCTCCTCGATGATGTCGTTGCAGAGCTCGATGCACTCGTCACAGATGTAGACCGACGGTCCGGCGATGAGCTTTTTGACCTGCTTCTGCGACTTGCCGCAGAAGCTGCACTTCACGAGGTCGTTGCCCTCGCCGAACTTGGCCACGGCTTCAGGCGACGCCGGCGGCGACCGGGACGCCGGCGAGCTCTCGGACGGTGATGACCTCGTCGACGATGCCGTAGTCGCGGGCTTCGGCGGCCGACAGGATGAAGTCGCGGTCGGTGTCCTTCTGGATCTTCTCCACGGTGTTGCCGGTGTCGTAGGCCAGCATCTCGTTGAGAAGCTCGCGCATGCGCAGGATCTCCTTGGCCTGGATCTCGATGTCCGAGGCCTGGCCCCCCGCCCCGCCGTAGGGCTGGTGGAGCAGGATGCGGCTGTGGGGCAGCGAGAAGCGCTTGCCCTTGGTGCCTCCGGCGAGGAGCACGGCGGCGGCCGAGGCCGCCTGGCCGTAGCAGAACGTGGTGATGTCGTTCTTCACGTACTTCATCGTGTCGTAGATGGCGAACAGTGCGGTGATGTCGCCACCGGGGCTGTTGATGTAGATCGAGATGTCCTTGTCGGCGTTCTCCGACTCGAGGAACAGCAGCTGGGCGGAGATGAGGTTGGCGATAGCGTCGTCGATCGGGGTGCCGAGGAAGATGATGTGCTCCTTCAGCATCCGGCTGTACAGGTCGTACGACCGCTCGCCGCGGTTGGTGCTCTCCACCACCATCGGCACGAGGTAGTTCTGGGCCCGCATCGGCTACTCCTGCTCCTCGGTCTCGGCGTCCTGTTCGGGCTCGGCGGCCCGTAGTGCGTCCCGGTCGACCGGGACGCCGTCAGCGTCCTTGACCTCGACGTGCTCGAGGAGCCAGTCGAGGGCCTTGTTCTTCCGTACGTCCGAGCGTACCGCCTGCATCCCGTCATTGCGTTCGAACGCCTCGCGCAGGCCGCCGGCCGTCTGTCCGGCCCCCACCTCGGCGGCCAGGGTGGCGATGGCCTCGTCGATGTCCTGCTCGGTCACCTCGATGCGCTCGGCGTCGGCCACGGCCCGGAGGGCCAGATCGGCCTTGACCGGGGCCACCGCGTGGAGCTGCAGCTGCTCGACGATCTGCTCGCCGCCGCCCATGGCCGACACGTACTCGTCGAGGTCGACGCCCTGCTGCCGCAGGTTGCGCTCGAGCTCGTTGGCCTGGCGCTGGGCCTCGGCGGCGACGAGCGGCTGGGGCACCACCTCGTCGGGGATGAGCTTGATCAGCTCGGGCAGGACCTTCTGGCGCATCGCCGCCCGGGCGGTGTCCCGGCGGCCCCGCTCGAGGCGGAGGCGCAGGTCCGCCCGCAGCTCGTCGACGGTGGCAAGCTCGCTTGCCTCCTCGACCCAGGCGTCGGTCAGCTCGGGCAGGTCCTTCTCCTGGACCTTCTTCACGGTGACGGCGAAGGTGATGTCGCGGGCCAGCTCGTCCTCGCCCATCGTGGCCTCGATCACCAGGTCCTGGCCGGCGGAGGCGCCGGTCAGCTGCTCGTCGACCTCGGGGGGGAACCCGGCGGCGTCGCCGATCTCGTAG
Organism: Propionibacteriales bacterium; assembly: GCA_038327385.1. Lineage (GTDB taxonomy): Bacteria > Actinomycetota > Actinomycetes > Propionibacteriales > Nocardioidaceae > JAWWPG01. The sequence goes on along the minus strand of JBBQKY010000007.1, from coordinate 2,555 downwards.
GAGTAGTCCTGGACGTCGTCGAGGGTCTCCTCCTCGTCACCGTCGGTCCGGGTGGCCTTAAGGTCGATGGTGAGCACGTCGCCCGCCATCGCGGGGCGGTCGACGTCGAGCAGGGCGGCGTCGGCCGACCGGAGGCGGCGGAGGGCCCGGTCGATGTCGTCGTCGGTGACCGACATGCGGGGGACGACCAGCGTGAGGCCGCCGTGCCCCTCGATCTGGATCGACGGCCTGACCTCGACCGTGGCCTCGAAGCTGACGGGGCCCGCCTCCTCGCCGGCCGTGATGGCGATCTCCGGCTGAGCGATGGCGTCGACGTCGTTGTCCTTCAGGGCCTCGACGTAGTACCCGGGGAGGGCCTCACGCAGCGCCTCCTGACGGGCGGCGGCGGTTCCGACCCGGGCCTCGATCACCCGGCGCGGCACCTTGCCCGGGCGGAAGCCCGGGACCCGCACCTCCCGGGCGATGCGCCGGAATGCCTGGTCGAGGGCAGCCTCGAACTCGACGGGGTCGACCTCGACCGACACCTTGACCTTGTTCCCCTCGAGGGGCTCGACCGTGCTCTTCATACGTGGGAGGCGATGCTACCGGCCCGACCACCCTTCCCAGACGTGATCCCCTTCGCCTGCGTGGCCGCCGGCTGCGCCTACGTTGTTCCGGGATCAGGCCTTGGCGAAGGTGAGGAGCACCTCGACCTCGCCGTCGTCGCCGACCTGGGCCGGCCCGCTGTGCACTCGGCGTCAGGCCCGGCGTCCCGGGATGACGTCGGGGGCGCCCACCTGTCGGGCCGCGGCTCGCGCCGCCCAGACCGCCGTGGCGAACGTGGCCTGGAGGAGGTAACCGCCGGTCGGTGCCTCCCAGTCGAGCATCTCCCCCACCACGTAGGTCCCCGGTCGCTGGCGCAGCATGAACGAGGGGTCGAGCTCGTCGAGGGCCACTCCTCCGGCGGTCGAGATGGCCCGGCTGATCGCCGAGGTGGCGACGAGCGTGAGCCTCACGTCCTTCACCGCCGCCGCCAGTCGGTCGGCATCCTCCGGCAGCCGGTTGCCGTTGGCCTCCCGGAGCAGGCCGATGGCCACCGGCTGCAGGCCCCCGGCGCGCTTGAGTGCCGTGGACCGCGAGTCCTTCGTCCTGTTGCGAGCAAACCGGGCGGCCAGGGCACCGACGGCCAGGTCAGGGTGCAGGTCGACGCCGAGGGTGGCCGTCCCGTCGGCCTCGATGGCGTCACGCAGGGGGCCCGACAGGACGTGCACGGGCCCGCCCTCGAGGCCGTCGGTGGTGATGGTCGTGTCGCCCCGCACCGAGGTTGCCCGGAAGGTGAGCCGGACGTTCTTCAGCGAAGCGCCGGCGTAGCGCTCGGTGAACACCGGAGACCACCCGACGACGAACCCGCAGTTGGCCGGCCGGAGCGGGATGACGGTGACGCCGGCCGCCTCGAGGGCCGGGACCCAGGCGCCGTCCGAGCCGACGCGGGGCCAGGTGGCACCGCCGAGAGCGAGGACGGTGACGTCGGGGCGCACCTCCTCCGCTCCGCTCGGCCCGTCCATCAGCAGCTCGCCGCCGCCGCCCCAGCCCCGCCAGGCCGAGCGGGCCCGCAGCCGGACGCCCAGGTCGTCGAGGCGGCGCAGCCACGCTCGGAGCAGCGGCGTGGCCCGCAACGCCTCGGGGAACACCCGGCCGCTCGACCCCACGAAGGTCTCCTGCCCGAGCCCAGCGCACCAGGCCCGGAGGTCGTCCGGGCCGAAGGCCAGGAGCGCCTCGCGCAGCCGCGCCTCGGCGGGCCCGTAGCGGTGCAGGAGCTGCGGCAGCGGCTCGGTGTGGGTGAGGTTGAGGCCGCCGCGGCCGGCCAGCAGCAGCTTCCGCCCCACCGACGGCATCCGCTCGTAGACGGTGACGGCCAGGCCCGCCGTCGCCAGCACCTCGGCCGCCATCAGGCCGCCGGGCCCACCGCCCACGACGGCGGCGGTGGGCGCCGCGGGCGCGATGTCAGCTCCTGAGGGGACGGCTGGCCATGCCCACCGTGACGCTCAGGAGGGAGACGGCGAACCGGCTCGAGTGCATGGCGAGTTTGTACCACCCTGGGCGGTCGCCGCCGACCGTCGGACGACGGGTAGCCGACATGGGGGTGCCGGCCCTTGGGAACCGGCACCCCCTTGCTGCTCCGCCGCAGCAGCGTCGGCCTAGAGGCCCGTGCCGTTCATCGTCCCGGCGTTCCCGTTCGGCTGGGTGCCGGGGATGGCGGTCACGTAGAGCGATGCCGCGAACGACCCGGGCTGTGAGGGGGCGAACCTGACGTCAGCGATGCACTGCCCTCCCGCGGGCAGCGGTGAGCCGCAGGTCGAGCCGAGCAGGGTGAAGGTGCCGGCGGGAGTGGACGACCCGGTCGAGACCACGATCCGGCTGACGGGGCCGGAGGTGGCGTCCCCGATGTTCCTCACCGGCACCGCCAGCGTTCTCGACTGCCCGACGGTGACGCCGCCGAAGCTGGTGCTGACCGGCACGACCAACGCCTGGGTGCCCTTCACGGTCAAGGTGGCCGACTGGGTCTGGTTGCCGGC
>JBBQKY010000006.1:0-34456 GCA_038327385.1 Propionibacteriales bacterium | reverse complement strand
CATATCCCGTAACGTGTCCACCCGATGGGTGTCCTCTCCCTGAGATGTTTTGTGGCTTCGCAACCGACATCATCCCAGGTCAGAGCGACACCCATCGTCAACTCCGGGCCCGTGTCGCCCTATTACTTGCGGATTCGGGTCAGACAGAGGGCAACTCGGCCCTGGCCTGGAATCTGCGCGCGCGGGCGAACGCCGGCCTGGGACTACTCAACGACGCAGCCTACGAAGCACGCCAGGCTGCTGAGCTGGAAACCAGCAATGCGCAGTACCGATTCGACCTCGGCTCGATCTTCGAGCAGCTGCAGCGCTGGCCCGACGCGCTCGCATCCTATGAAACCGCTGCGCGGCTGGAGCCGGACACGTTCCTCTACCGGCTCTCGATCGCCGGCGTATACCTCCAGATCGGCGCGCCGGATCAAGCATTACCGATCCTGGAGCAGCTACACCAGGCCCACCCGAACGAGAAGATGGTCAACTACTACCTCGCGAGCGCCCTGGGTGATGTGGCCGAACGCGTCCCGAAGGAACGCAACGGCGACCACTATGCCATCACCTCTCCGCAGGAGATCGAGCAGATGGCAGAGTTGTTGAGGCGCGCGATGTCACTCGAGCACGGTGACCCTGACCTCACCGCCAACCTTCACAAGATTGTGGACTACCTCGAGTCCTGCAAGCGGATCAAGTTCAGTGCGCCGAATGGTTGGCAGTCCTTCGGTCTTCGGGGTGCCGTCGCGGCGTTCGTCCTGCCGGTCCTTTTCGTGCTCAGCGGCTTGAGCAGCTTGGGCTCAAGCCCCGGCAGTGGATTCATGCTGCTCCTGATCGGGGGATCCGCAACCTACGGTCTGATCAAGCTGTACTGGGTGCCGGTCTGGAAGCACAATGCGCGAGCGTCACGCTGACGCCTCTGTGCCATATCACGTCGATGGGGAAGCAGGAAAACGGTGAGACAGGCAATCGGGATCGACCTCGGCACCACCTTCTCGGCGGTGGCCTTCGTCAACGGCAACGGCCGTCCGGAAGTAATCAAGAACCGGGAGGGAGAAACGATCACACCGTCGGTGGTGCTGTTCCAGACAGACCTGCCGCTGGTCGGGACCATGGCTAAGCGATCCGCGGTGATGGCTCCCGATGACGTGGTCCAGTTCGTCAAGCGCCAGATGGGCGACCCGGTCTGGCGTTTCACCACTGCCAGCGGCGGCGAGTACACGGCGGAACAGGTTTCCGGTGTGATCCTCAAACGGCTCAAGGAGGACGCTGAGCTGGCACTCGGCTGCCCGTGCCCGGACGTCGTGATCACGGTTCCCGCGTACTTCGACGATGCTCGCCGACGCGCGACAACCGACGCAGGCACCATCGCGGGGTTCAACGTCTTGCGGGTGCTCAACGAGCCGACCGCTGCCGCGCTGGCCTATGGCATCGATGAGCGCCAGGCTGGCACCTGCCTCGTGTACGACCTCGGCGGCGGCACCTTCGACGTCACGGTCCTACGCATCGCCGATGGTGTCTTCGACGTGCTCTCGACCACCGGGGACCGCAACCTCGGCGGGTTCGACTTCGACAATGCCCTGATGCGCTGGGTCAACCAACAGGTGCTCGACCAGGGCGGCCCTGACCTGCTCAACGACGATCGACTCGACGCCGACCTGCGCGACAAGTGCGAGATGGCCAAGCGGATGCTGAGTACCACGCCTCAGGCGCGGGTCTTCATGTCGGCATCCGGTAAGAGCTTCCAGATTCAGGTGACGCGGGAGCAGTTCGAGTCGTTAACCGCCGACCTGTTGCAACGCACTCACGACATGATGGACGAGGCGCTGGAGGATGCCGGCTTGTCGTATGCCGACATCGACCGGGTGCTGCTGGTGGGTGGCTCGACACGGATGCCGATGGTCGGCGAGATGGTGACCCGGGCGACCGGAAAGCAGCCGGAGTTGTCGGTCAACCCCGACGAGGCGGTGGCGCTCGGCGCCGCGATCCAGGCCGACATCGTGGCCGCCGAGTCTCGCGGCCAGTCTCCTGGGCTCGCCTCCGGCCGCCCACTGGTGGTTCGTGATGTGTGCTCGCAGAGCCTGGGCATCATCGCGCTCGAGGACGAGATGGGTCGGTCAGTCGAGCGCAACTCAGTGATCATTGCGCACAACAGCAAGATCCCGCACAAGGAAAAAAGGAACTACCAGACGGTACAGAACAATCAGACCCAGCTGGAGATAAAGGTCACCGAGGGCGACGACCGCGACGTCAACTACGTCACCGTGGTCGGCAAGAGCCTGTTGAGGATACCGCTGTACCCTGCGGGTGCCCCGATCGAAGTGATCATGTCCTATGACATTGATGGCGTGATTCACGTTGAAGTGATCGACAGCACGTCGGGTCAGCATCTCGGGGAGTTCGAGATCGACCGGGAAGCCAACCTGGACCAGGCCGAGGTGGAACAGATGCGGACTTCGATGAGTGCACTGGGGGTATCGTGAACCAGGACCCAGAGGTTTCTACCGTGACGGCGGGCAGCTTCTCGGCCATCGAAACCCGGCTCGACGAACTCACCGATCTGTTCAAGCGGCGGCTGCTCGACGACAAAGACAAACGCCGGCTTATCGACGACGCGCACGAGCGGCTCCGGGCAGCCGAGGTCGGGCCGTTCCGTCAACTCCTGCAGCCGGTAGTGACCGGGCTGGCGCTGGTCGTAGACCGGCTTGATGCCTATCACGGCGCCGATCCGGACTTCGCCGCGTCGATCCGAGACGAGCTGCTCGACCTGCTCGATCGCCACGGCGTGTCGACTATCCCGGACGCCGGCCGGGTGGATCCGCTGCTGCATGAAGTGGTCGCCGTAGACGGTGCGCAGGCTGCGCAGATGATGGTGTCCCGGGTAGCGCGCCGGGGATTCCAGCACGCCGGCTGGGTGTTCCGGCCGGCGCACGTCGTCGCGGCCCCGTTTCTCGAGCCGGATCAGGGCACCCCGTCAATCGTCGACGCGAACCCGAGCTGACCGGCGCCCTCATCCGTGTAGGTCTCTACGCACACCACATCTGACGCTGAAACGGCTAGCAGCGAAGCGAGCCGTAGGGTTCGCGATCAATGATAGGCATCCCGCCGGTGGCTGATATCCAGAACCTGGACGATCTTCCGATGTTGTCACTTGTATTGATCGACAATTCTCCGCGCCACGTTTCTAGTTGCTCCGCCACGCCACGCGCCCCTTCTGCGACACCCACGAACGAGGCAACGGAGCAGTTCGGCTCGTCAAATACGGCTAGCTCCATACGGCCGCCTCGAAGGAATTCAATGATGTTCGATAGGTCAAAGTAGTTATGGGTTTCACTGCAGGAAGAATACGTCACACTCGTCATCTGCAATGGCGAGGGAAGACCAATAGAAATGAGCCGCTGGGCCTATCGATGAAGTCGAAAGGAAGGAAGGAAGGAAGGAAGGAAGGAAGGAAGGAAGGAAGGAAGGAAGGAAGGAAGGAAGGAAGGAAGGAAGGAAGATTTCGACGCCTTGCCACAAGTAGTCCAACTGTTCGGACGGAAACTTCACTACAAGTACCACTTGTAAATCGAAGTTACACGATTCAAAAAGGAATCCGCTGGCAATTGTCTGTAGCAGTTGTCGACTTGAATTGGAAGGAATTAGCATCGAACAATCCGTAACATGTTACAGGGCCCTCCCGTCTCGGCGCAGCCATGCGTGTGAAAGTTCAGCAGGTCGGGAAACCTTCAGCTGAGCACCATACGGGCGGCCCACTCGAAGTTCGTGAGAAAACACCATACGTTTGATCCGGACGGTTGTATCCGCCTATAGTAGTTCAGCTGAATTATCAATAACAAGTCCAAGCAGTAACCGAGGCTGCGCGCGGAAGCGCCTGGAAGACGGGTGGAACGGCGAGTCATTCATGGACTCTACTGGTACCTCCGGTTCCGCACCGGCCTCTTTAGTCATCGGGCTCCGATGGGGTCGAACCATCGGCATGTTGGAGCAGTCTACGCCCTTCCGTTGTGCACGGATGACATACGCCATCGGGCATTGTGCACTGCTCACCAACGGGGGATCCCTCGGCCACGTCGAAACATCGAGGCAAGGAGCGAGTGGCGATCTCATAAAGCAGCCACGCCTGGTCTGGAGTCAATACGACGTTCGGGTCTTCATCCAGACCCACACCCTCAAACTCACCATGCGGCTGGCGGTTTAACCGCCCAAGTAGTTGCGCTAGATGAGCTGCGGTGCCTTGACCGGTACTCTGTCGATGAAGTCGGGCCTTTGCCGCTTCACGTTCGACCGGTGATGAGTACGGCAGCGGGAAATCATCCATCAATCTGTCTCCTTCGAGTAGCCGAGGTGCGCTCATCCGTCCAGTCAGAGTTGTACCCGTGTAGCAGGCCTGATCTTGGAATTCTGGTAGGCAGGTCTGGACGAGCCGTCTGAAATCGAACTGGCTCGGCAAGCACGTGGGCGGCGACGTCGAGATCGGCCAGCCAGACGGGGCTCGGGTTGCCGAGCCAAGTCGGCTGCGGACCCTCGGGGAGTTCCTGACCAAGCCGAACTCCGCCAGGTACGCATGGGCGGGGCCAGGTATATGCGTTGGAAGTGTCGGGACCGCAGCAGCTGCACCGCCTGGGCATCCTCGTCCTTGTCTTCCGGATTGACCTTGCAGCCAGTGACGCAGAACACACGATCGATGTGGCCGCAAGTGTCCTCCGTGGCGATCGTGCCGGTGTATCGACAAGCGCTCACCGGGGCGCAGCGGGTACACGCTAACGTCCAGACCCGGCGGTGACGGTCCAGGAGGGGCGAAGGGCTATGGAGGCAAACTCGGGTCGCTGGCACGAGGTGACGCCGTCATCCTTTGCCCACGAGCGATCGGCGCTCGAGTACGTCCGCAACCTGCTGCCCGACCGCCACCCGTTCCAGGCCTGGTCCAACTTCACGTTCCTTTCCGACCAGGGCCACGTCCGCGAGGTCGACCTGCTCGTCGCCACCCCAAGCGGCTTCTACCTCGTGGAGATCAAGAACTATCGGGGCCGACTGACCAACAACGGCTCCGCATGGACGTTGACGGGCGAGCGGCGCCGTACCTTCGACAACCCCTTGCCGTTGGCGGACCAGAAGGCCAAGGAGCTCAAAGGCCTGCTTGGTCGCGCCGCCGCGAAGGACCGCGGTCTGCGGGTGCCGTTCCTGCGCGGTCTGGTGTTCCTCGCGGAGCCAGGGATGATCTGCGAGCTGGACCCCGAGCAGCGGCACCATCTCTACGTCCCCGATCAGGCACGTTCCACGGGTGTCCTCAAACGCATCGGTGACGATCTGCTGCTCGGGCCGGTCACCCACGCGCCGCCGCAGCCGGAGTTCCTGCGGTCCCTGGAGCAGCTGCTGCAGAAGGTGGGGGTCCACCGAACCCGCCGCAGTGTCGCCGTGGGGCCGTGGCAGATCGACCCCCGGCCCTACGAGTCCGGGCCAACGTGGCAGGACCACCACGCAACCCGCGAGGACCTCCCTGGCGCACACCGGCGCATCCGCATCTACCTCTACGAACGCCAGGCCGACCCCGAGACGCGGGAGTCGGTGCGCCACGCCGCCCAGCGGGAGTTCGTCGCGGGCCAGGGCATCGACCACCCGGGCCTGTTGGTGCCTCGCGAACTGCTCGACCACGAAATGGGTCCGGCGCTGGTGATCGACCAGCGGGTCGACGCGCTGCGGCTGGACCACTACCTCGTTGAGCACGGCGGCGGGCTCGATCTCCCGGCCCGGCTCGGAATGGTGCGGCAGCTTGCCGACGCGGTCCGCTATGCGCACGACCGGCGGCTGGTCCACCGCGCGCTGTCCCCGCGGGCCATCGTCGTGGAGCCCGGGGAGGCCGGCTGGTCGCAGCCCCGCCTGCGGATCGGGGAGTGGCAGGCCGCCGCCCGCGGCCTCTCCGCCGTCCGAACGGCCCATCGCGTCGCTCCGACCACTCACGCGTACCAGCATGTCGAGGCCGCAGCCGCGCCCTACCTCGCTCCGGAGTTCGCCGCTGACGCCGATGGCACCGTGGGGATCGACGTGTTCGGGCTCGGTGCGACGGCCTACCTGGTGCTCACCGGCCGTCCACCCGCGCAGGGGCGACCCGAGCTCATGGAGCGGTTGGCCGTCGAGAACGGGCTGCACCCATCCGCAGTGTCCGACGAGATCCCGCCCGATGTGGACACGCTCATCGAACGCGCGACCGCGCCTCGGGTGAGCGAGCGCTTCGGCGACGTCGAGGAGTTCGCTGCCAAGCTGGACAAGATCCTCCGCCCGGCCCGTCCGGTCGAGGACCAGTGGGTCGACCCGTGGGAGGCCCACGCTGGCTCCGAGCTGCCCGACGGCTCGACCGTCATCCGCGTGCTCGGCACTGGGGCCACGGCGCGGGCCTTCCTCGTGCAGCGCGACGGCCTCGAGTCGGTGCTCAAGGTCGGCCGGTCGGCGCAATCGGAGGAGCGCCTCGGGGACGAGGCTCTGGTGCTGGAAGGGCTGCGCCACGAGCACCTGGTCGTGCTCAAACGCGGGGTCTTCACTCTCGGTAGCCGGCACGCGATCGAGATCGATTACGCGGGCGAGGAGACGCTGGCGCAGCTGCTGCGTGCCGGCGGTGCGCTCGTGCCCGACCAGTTGCAGCGCTTCGGCGACCAGTTGCTCGACGTGCTCGACTACCTCGCCCGCCGCGATACCTTCCACCGCGACGTCAAGCCTGACAACCTCGGTGTACGGCGGCATCGGAAGCGCGGCTCGTCGGTCGTGCTGTTCGACTTCTCCCTCGCCGGCGCGCCGACCACCGACGTGCAGGCCGGAACGCGCGGTTACCGCGACCCGTTCCTCGGCACCGACCGACGACCCACCTACGACACCGCGGCCGAGCTTTACGCCGCGGCGGTCACCCTGCACGAGATGGCCAGCCTGGAGATTCCGGTCTGGGGCGAGGATGGCACCGACCCCCGCTTCGTCGACGAGGCGACGCTGTCCTCCGAGCTGTTCGACGCCGCCGTCCGCGACCCGTTGACGGCGTTCTTCCGGAAAGCGCTGCACCGCGACGCGGACCAGCGCTACTCCACGTCAGGAGCGATGCGCCAGGCGTGGCAGCGCATCTTCACCGCTCTGGACGCGGAGCGCCCGGCGACGACGTCGCACGGGCAGACCGAGGACCCGCAGGAGCAGCGCGACGAAGCGGCCGACGCGGCGACCCTGGACACGGCGCTGGATGCGGCGGGCCTGTCGCTGCGTGCCGTCGCGGTCGCGCAGCGGCTCGGCGCAAGCACCGTCGGGCAGCTGCTGGACGTGCCGACCCGGGAGCTATGGCGGGCCCGGGGCCTGTCCAAGCTCACGCGGACCGAGCTGGTCAGCCGGAGCAGCCAGTGGCGCCGCTCGCTGGCCTCGCCGGTGCCGGACGCCCGGGAGACCCGCGGCCCGGACGACGGCCCCGGAGCGCCGCTCAGCCTGGACCGGATCGCCGCGCGGTTGATCCCGTCAGTAAAGAAGCGCGGCGTCGACCAGGCAGAGCTGACGCGCTGGTTGCTCGGGCTGCCTGGCGACGGGGGCGAGCTACCGGCCGTCCGCTGGCCGACGTTGGCCGAGATTGCGGAGCGGTTCGGGCTGACCGGAGCCCGTGTCGCGCAGATCATGGGCCTGCGGCGCCGGGAATGGCTCGTCGAGGAGTCCCTCGCCGCGGTCCGGGAGGAGTTGGACGGGATCCTCCGCGGGCTGGGTCGGGTAGCGGCGGCTTCGGAGCTCGTGGAGCAGCTCCTGGCATCGCGCGGGTGCGTCCGGGAGGAGGTGCCCGAGCGGCGCCGCGCCTACGGCTATGCGGTGCTGCGGGCCGCCGTCGAGGCGGACGGGATCATCGGGGTGCCGCGGTTCGGGACGCGCCGGCACGCCGGGCGCCTCATCGTGGCGGTGCAGGTGGCCGACGACGAGCCGCTCGACACCCCGAGCGACGCCGCACTGCTGGACATGGCTGCGGGCGTGGCCAACGAGGCGGTGACGCTGGCCGGGCGCGACCCGCTGCCGACCCCGATCACGGTCGTCCGCGCGCTGGCCACCGTCGCCCAACGGTTCGACCTGGTGCCGGCCGAGCAACGACTGGTGCAGCTCGCCGCCGCCGCGTCGGGGACGGTGCTGGCCAACGCCCGGTTGGAGCTCTACCCGCGCGACCTCGACGCGGTCCGCGCCCTGCGGCTCTCCCAGGCCGGCGCCGGCGTGCCCAAGGACGGGATGAGCCCGGCGGTGCTCGCCGCGCGGGTGTCCGCCCGGTTCCCCGGCCTCGCCCCGCTGCCCGACGGGCTGGAGCTCTCCCGGCTGCTTCGCGAGGCGGGTTTCGACCTCCGCTGGGACGGCGAGCTCCTCGTCCCGCCGACCGTGACCGGCTTGAGCAGCGTGCAGCGGTCGGGAGTGACGTCGCTGGGCCCCCTCACGCCGGCGGTCGCTCAGGCCGGCGGTGGACCGGAAGTCCGGCTGGCCCACGTGCTGGAGAATGGCGGCGTGCGGATGGTGACATTTCGGCGGTCGAGCTGGGCGCGATGCCGTCGGCGGGTGGCGGAGGTGACGGGCGTCGAGCCTGTCGACGTCTCGACGGCATTCGTGATGGCGCTGCGCGAGGTCGCCGAGGAGCGGCGGATCACCGACTTCGGCGTCGTGCTGCGGGCCGACGGCCCGGACGCGGACGCGCGGTCGCGAACGAACCTACAGCGGCTGGTGGACGCCGCATGGGAGCTGCTGGAGCAGCAATGGTCGGGACAACAGGTGATGGTGCTCGACGGGCTCACGCCGCTGGGCCGCTACGACGGGGGCACGGGCCTACTCGACCGGGTGCTGGCCGGTGCCCGTGTTGCGGGGCGGGGCGGCGGCTCGCGGACAGTCGTTCTGCTGTGCCCAGCCGAAGACGCCCGTCAAGCTCCGCGGATCGGGTCGCACGCGATCGGCATGACGAGTTCTGAGGAGTGGATCGTGGCACCGTCGGGCTGGTCGGCGGCGGGTTCGGGCGCCGCCTGATACCTCCGTATCAGGTAGGTCATCAGTACGTCTGCCAGCGCGGCCCGCTCATCGGCTTGTAGTCAGCAGGTGCGTGGCCATCAAGCCGGACGAGCAACCTCAGGTGGGCGGGAACCTCTGGTCCGTTGACATGCTCGACGGTGAGGCAGACCGAATCCGTGTCCCGGAGCACCCGCAGGTGTTCGAGCAGGAGGTCGGGCACGTAGCCGAGGCTCTCGCCACCGCGCGAGCACACCAGGACAGCTTCGGGGTTGACCGGGTTCGCTGGATCATCCTGCAGCTCGAGCTCATCGCCCGGGGTGAGTGACGGCGGTAGCTGTCCGCCCGCTACATGGCGGGTGCCGTGCACGAGGAACCGACAGCTTGTCGAACCGTCGGCATGGACAGTCGGAATCGGGAACACCTGCACCGTATCACCGGTGCGGCGGCCCTCCGACCGGGCCAGCTGCTCCCACGGAGTCGCGTCCTCATTGAGGTGGAGCTGGTGTAGGAATTGACTGAAGTCGGGCCGACGCGGGCTCATGATCCGCTGCGAGAACAGCGGGAACAGGTGCTGTGAGGTGTACGCGCGCTGCCACTCCGGGAAGCTGAGGAACGGCAGGAAACTATCGACCGTCGAGGCGCACCGCAGGTAGCGGAAGCGGTAGCCGAGGTCGTGACCGTGTTCAAGGAGCCCAACGGGGGCGATGAGGCGGGTCTCCGGGTGCTGCCATGCGACGATCAGACTGCCCGGCGACCTTCCGGCGTCCCAGGTGCCCGTCGTTGCGCCATCCGGACGCGCGGCTACTTCTTCAATGCTCATGAAGCAACCTCCTCCGGTTGATAGTCAGCAACTCGAGGATGAAGCTAGCCGTCACGTCTGACAAGTTCGGAATTCGAGCGATCACGTGCTCGACCTCGGCCCACTCGAGGCTCCTCAGGCGCTCGATCCAGTGACGGCTGGCCTTTTGTCCAGCGAGGTCGAGAGCGTCATGGGCAGTTGCCACAAGCGTCGGGATCTCTCGCCACGAACGGCCGGGGTCGTGCTCGAAGCGGTGCGCGGTCCCCCTTGTGGCCCAGTCCGCCATTGCGCTAGAGCCCAGCAGAGTCTCCCGCCGCGCGTCGAGCAGATTGAAGCCGAGGCTGCTTGCATGGTCGTAAGAGCTGGCGAGCCGGAGGTCGCCCGGAGCGGCGGCCTGGCGAAGGACCGCCCAGTTCTGGTCGTGCCGATCCTGGTTGGCGACCCATGCGTCCAGGACCAGATATCCGGCGAACACCTCGACAGCGGTGAGGTGGCCGGACCCCGCTGGCGGTTCGCACCTCCCAAGTGCTTGGAAGATCGTTCGCGGCGAGTGCCCGGGGCGCCCCGGTGGCCGTAACTGGCCCTCTTGATAGTTGCTGATCCCGGTGCTGAGCAGCACCGAGCCTAGGACCAGGTTCCATCCGTCCGGTGCGACGTTGCGCGAGATGGATCCTGGCACTCCGCGACCCACGGCGAGCTCGATCTCGGCGCAGGGAACACCGAGCAGACCGCCGAGTTCGCTGACGATCTTCTCAGTCCAGTCCTCCCCCTGGCGATGGCCGCTCGCCGTCACGATGACCGGCTTGAATAACCAGTCCCGCTCGAGGGATTGCGACGGCGCCCCGGGCTCGCGCACCCAGAGCTTCGCGTCACGGCCGATCGGCTCCGGGTTCACCGCTTCCCAGGCGCTCACGTCCCGGATCTCGAACTCGGCCATTCGGCGCACGGTAGCCTGCGACTCCGACGTCGTCGGCACCTCCGCTGATTGGCTCCCGACTTTGTCGCTCATCACCGCCTGGGCCACGATGAATGGGACGGAACGGACGAGAGGGACGTCGCGTGGTCGACTCGAAGGCACTGCTGGCGGACTTACAGAGACAGGTCCGATTGCTGGAGACCGATCTGGCTGAGCAGCTCGACGCGGTCCCCGGGCTGGTCGACGTGCTCCGCGACGAGCACGCCGCGGAGCGCAAGGCGCGACGCACCGCGGCCGAGTGGCCGGCCTGGCGGGATACGCAGCTCACCCAGATCGCGGTCGCGTGGGTGCTCGGCACGGTCTTCCTGCGATGGACCGAGGACAACGAACTCATAGACCCGGTGCTGTCCGGGCCGGGCGACCGGCTGGCCACCGCCGAAGAGCTGCAGATGGAGCACTACCGCCGCCACCCGGAGCACAACGACGGTGACTGGCTGGCCGAGCAGTTCGAGGTGCTGCGCTCGACCGACGCCGGCCGGCTGCTGTTCGATGGCGAGCACAATCCGATGTACTGGGTGCCGATCTCGCACGACGCGGCGAAGGCGCTGGTCGGGTTCTGGCGTGACCGGCGTCTGGACGGGACGCTGCGGCACGACTTCACCGATTCCGACTGGGACACCCGCTTCCTCGGTGACCTCTACCAGGATCTGTCGGAGGACGCGAAGAAGCGCTATGCACTGCTGCAGACGCCGCGGTTCGTGGAGAGCTTCATCCTTGACCGAACCCTGACCCCGGCCATCGGCGAGTTCGGGCTCGACGGGCTGCGACTGCTCGACCCGGCCTGCGGCAGCGGGCACTTCCTGCTCGGCGCGTTCAGTCGGCTGGTCGAGGCGTGGCAGGAAAAGGCGCCGGCGCTGGACGACTACGAGGTCGCCGCCCGGGCGCTGGACTCTGTGCACGGCATCGACGCCAATCCGTTCGCGGTAGCGATCGCCCGGTTCCGGCTGCTGGTGGCGACGCTGAAGGCGGCTGGCGTGACGACGTTGGCGCAGGCCGCCCGGCAGCGGTGGTGCCCGATCATCGGATGTACGGACTCGCTGCGGACAGCGGAGCGCCAGGAGTCGATCCCGGCCAGGGACGCGGCCATCGGCTACCGCGCCCGGTGGGAGGACATCGACGGCTTCGGGCCCGAGCGGCTCCTCGCCTCGGGCTCGTACCACGTCGTGGTCGCGAACCCGCCCTACATCACCGTGAAGGATCCGGAGCAGAACGAGTACTACCGGAGGCGCTGGTCGGCGTGCCACCGGCAGTTCCAGCTCACGGTCCCCTTCGCGCAACGGATCTTCGACCTGGCCCGCCGACCGGCCGACGATGGTCTCGGTGCCGGGTACACGGGCCAAATCACCTCCAGCGCATTCATGAAACGTGAGTTCGGCACGAAGCTGATCGAGGACTTTTTCCCGACCGTCGAGTTGAACTACGTGGTCGACACCTCCGGCGCCTACATCCCGGGCCACGGCACGCCGACGGTGATCCTCATCGGTCGTCGCACGACACCCAGCCGAGACGCGGTCCGGGCGGTGCTTGGGGTGCGCGGCGAGCCCGCCCAGCCCGACGACCCGAAGACGGGTCTGGTGTGGACGGCAATCGAGGCGCAGGTCGAGCACGCGGGGAGCGAGTCCGAGTGGGTGAGCGCCGTCGACCTGCCGCGGTCCCGGCTGGCGAACCACCCGTGGTCGTTGTCCGGCGGCGGCGCAAGCGACGTCGCCGCTGCGCTCGACAGCAACGGTGCCAGCCCCCTCGCAACGAAGCTCGGAATGAAGATCGGGTTCGCAAGCTTTCCGGCGGCGGACGACGTCTTCTTCATCACTCGGGAGGTGCCGCGTCGGCTTCGCCTGGAGAAGGGCACAACTCGCCCGGTCATTCTCGGCGACCTTGTGCGTGATTGGGGCCAGCTCGACGGGGAACTGGCCATCGCCCCCTACGGATTCGACCATGCCCTGCTGCCGTTGGCGCCTACGAGCGCGTGGGGGCGGTTCCTGTGGCCGAACCGCCGGGTGCTGCAGTCGATCACGGGTTTCGGTGGGGAGACACGCCTGCAGGTCGGAGAGCCGTGGTGGTCCTGGTATCGCTGGGTCGCGGGCCGTTACCAGTTGCCTCTGTCGATCGCGTTCGCATTCGTGGCGACGCACAACCACTTCGTGCTGGACCGGGGCGGGAAGGTGTTCAAACAGTCCGCGCCGGTGATCAAGCTGTCAGCGGGGGCGAGCGAGGCCGAACACCTGGCGCTGCTCGGGGTGCTGAACTCGTCGGCGGCATGCTTCTGGCTTATGCAAGTCAGCCACAACAAGGGCGAGGGTGGAGGGGCGCGAGTCGACGCCGGCTACGCCACGATGGGGAGCGAAGCCTGGAAGAACACATACGAGTTCACCAGCACCAAGCTCGAACAGTTCCCGCTGCCGTCCCATCTTCCCCTCGAACGCGGCCGCCGCCTCGACCAGTTCGCGCGGGAGTCCTCCGCCCGCACCGCGTCCGCCGTCGCCACCACCGGCACCCCCACCCGAGACCGTCTTGCCGCCGCCCGCGCCGAGTGGCGTCGGCTCCGCGCCCGGATGCTCTCGGAGCAGGAGGAGCTGGACTGGGATGTCTACCGCCGCTACGGCCTGCTCTCCGAGGTCGAGGCCGCGGAGGTCGTCAACCACGGTTCCGCGGAACCGCTGAACCTCGGCGAGCGGGCGTTCGAGATCGTCCTTGCCCGCCAGGTCGCCGCGGGGCAGACCGAGACCCAGTGGTTTGCCCGGCACGGTTCCACCCCGATCACAGAGCTGCCCGCGCACTGGTCTAATTCTTACCGCAAGACCGTCGAGGCCCGGATCGTGCTGATCGAGAAGCGCCGCGACCTCGCGCTGATTGAACGACCAGAGTGCAAGCGGCGTTGGTTGACCGAGCCGTGGGAGAAGCAGCAGGGGCGGGCGCTGCGGAACTGGCTGCTCGACCGGATCGAAGTCCGTCACCTCTGGTTCACCGTCGACGACAACGGCGACGACCAGCCCATCCCGCACACGGTGCGGACCCTCGCCGATCGGGTCCGCGGTGACGAGGATTTCGTCTCAGTGGCCGCGCTGTGGGCCGGCGACGCGCTGGGGCGCCCCGACGTGGATCTCGCCGAGGTCGTCGGCGCGCTGGTATACGCCGAGCATGTGCCGTTCCTCGGCGTATACCGCTACAAGCCGGCGGGGCTGGCCAAGCGGGTGGAGTGGGAGCGAACCTGGGCGTTGCAGCGCAGGGAGGACGCGATCGCCGCGCGGCTGGGCCACGAAGACGTCACCCACCCCGAGGTGCGGCGCGCGATCTCGGACGAGATCGGTGAGGTGCCGGTACCGCCGAAGTACGGGTCGCCGGACTTCGCACGCAGCAGCTACTGGAGCCAGCGCGGCAAGCTCGACGTCCCCAAGGAACGGTTCATTTCCTACCCCGGGGCCAGCCGTGACGGGGACGGCAGCCTGCTGCTCGGCTGGGCGGGATGGGACCACCGCGAGCAGGCGCAGGCACTCGCTGTCCTGATCACGCAGCGTCGCGGCGACGACGGCTGGCCAGCCGAGCGGGTCACGCCGCTGCTGGTCGGGCTAGCCGAGGTGCTGCCTTGGGTGCGCCAGTGGCACGGCGGGATCGACCCGCGCTACGGTGCGTCGCCCGCCGACATCTACTCGGGGTTCCTCGACGCCCAGCTCGGCGAACTGCACCTCGCCGCGGAACAGCTGAGCGGCTGGCTCCCGAGCGGGCGGGTCGATGTCGCCTCGCTGCCACGATCGGCGGCCAGGGGTGGTAGGGCGGCGAAGCCAGCCCGCGAACGTCGTGCAACGTCAGCCCCGGACCGTGGCCAGCTCGACGCCGTGCTGACCGCCGCCGCGAGCGGTCCGCTGTCGAATGAGCAGATCCGGGACGTCACCGGCCTCGACGCCGCCGGGGCACGGGCTCTCGCGCAACACCTGGTCGCCGAAGGCCGGCTCGTCACGACCGGGCAGCGCCGCGGGATGCGGTACCTCCTGCTTCCCTGATCTGACCGACAATCGATATGGAGTGAGACCGAGCGTGGACAAGAAGTTCACCAGCGGCGATGTTCCCCTGGTCGACCTGCTCGACCAGGCCGGGAACGGCACGCTGCAGCTGCCCGATTTCCAACGGGGCTGGGTGTGGGACGACAACCACATCACGAGCCTGCTGGCCTCGGTGTCGCTGTCGGACCCGATCGGAGCGGTGATGACTCTTCGCACCGGGAATCCGGATGTGAAGTTCAAACCGCGGTTTATCGAGGGCGAGACACTGCTCTCGGAGACGAGCCGGAGTTCTTGCTCCTCGACGGCCAGCAGCGCATCACATCGCTCTATCTCGCCCTGCGTTCCGGCGGCCCAGTACATATTCGCGATGCGCGCGGGAACGACCTGTCCCGCCGATACTTCGCCGACATTCGGGCGTGCATCAACCCATACAGCGACCGCGAGGAAGCCATCGTGTCCGTCCCGGCCGACGGCGTCGTCAGGTCCTTCCGCGGCGGCGTCGTACTCGACGTCTCCACGCGGCACCAGAAGATCGACGCTGAGATATTTCCGCTCGACATCGTCCTCGACCTCCCGGATACCACCGCATGGCAGCTGGAATTCGTCGCGAATGGTCGGGGTGAGCAATCCGAGCGGCTCCAGACGTGGATCGCGTTCAACGAGGCTGTGATCACTCCCTTTAACCGCTACCGCGTGCCGACGATCGAGCTCACCCGGGCGACGCCGAAGGAGGCCGTCTGCCAGGTGTTCGAGAAAGTCAATACGGGCGGTGTGTCTCTAACGGTCTTCGAGCTGCTGACGGCGACCTACGCGACCGACAACTTCAATCTGCGCGACGACTGGCATGCGCGGCGTGCCGCGTTCGACACCTATGAGCTGCTCAACGACTTCGCGGCCACGGACTTCCTGCAGATCCTCACCCTGCTCGCGACCCGGGAGCGCCGGGCCCGCCACCTCGCCGAGACCCGAGGGACGACCGGGCGCCCGCCGTGTCGTGCAAACGTCGTGATGTGCTGCGCCTGGGCATCGACGACTACCAGCGATGGGCAGACGTAGTGACCAAGGCGGTGCCCCAGGTCGTGCGGTTCCTGCACGCGGAGCCGGTGTTCACAGCCCGGGACCTGCCCTACAGCAGCCAGCTCATCCCGCTGCCGGCGATCACGACCGCGCTCGGCGACCGGGCCGACAGCCACGGCGTCAGGCAGATGCTTCGCCAGTGGTACTGGTGCGGCGTGTTCGGCGAGATGTACGGCGGTTCGATCGAGACCCGGTTCGCCAACGATCTGCAGGACGTGGTCGCGTGGGTGAACGGCGGCGATGAGCCCAGGACCGTGCGGGAGTCGCAGTTCCAGGCCGAGCGGCTGCTCACGCTGCGCACCCGTAACAGTGCGGCGTATAAGGGCCTGTACGCCCAGCAGATGAAGCGCGGCGGCCGCGACTTCCGTACTGGAACCACGATCGACCTTCACGCCGATGTCGACGACGCGATCGATGTCCACCACATCTTCCCGAAGCGCTGGTTTACCGAGCACGGCATCCCAGCCCACATCGCCAACAGCATCGTCAACAAGACTGTGATCGATGCGCGGACAAACCGGCGCATCGGTGGCATCGTTCCCAGCAGGTACCTGGCCCGTATCGAGTCGCACGAGGGGATCGATCCCGACGACCCCGACACCATCCTGCGGTCGCACGACATCGACCCGCTCGCGCTGCGCCGCGACGACTTCGAGGCCTTCTTCACCGGGCGTTTCGAGCGGCTGCTCAAGCAGATCGAGGAGGCCACCGGCAAGCCGGTGAACCGATCCGCGGATGGCTCCGACAACCCGTACGCGAACGTCGAGCAAGATGTCCAACACGCGAGCGAGAGCGTCCGCCGGGTCATCGCCGCAGGCGAAAGCAAGGTCGTGGAGTTCAAGTCGACCGGTCGGAAGAACCTCCACACGGGCGAAAAGGACCGAGCCATCGAATGGGCCGTGTTGAAGTCAGTGCTGGATTTGGGAATTGTGGTTGACTGACGCGCTGACCACGACCTTGGGCAAGGCTGCTGCGACCGACGTGAGCCTCAGCTACGCCGAGGTCGATGGGCGCACAGTCGCCCGGATCGACGTCGGCTCTGCGGCACAACCGTTGTTCGCTACACCGAAGGGTGAACGCAAGCCTGCGTTCCTCGTCCGGATCAACAGCTCAACCCAAGAGCTCGCAGGTCATGACGCGCTGGATTACCAGCGGAAACGGTGGCCAGCGTGAGGACTGCGGCGGGAGCGAAGGGCACTACTGTCCGTGGGACGCGGACACGAGGAGGAAGACAGCGGTGACGACCACTCCGGTGCAGGCCGGGCAGCCGCTGCTGCGCGAGCTGATCACCATCCCGGAGCGCATCCACCAGGGCGACTTCGTGCTGCGTCTCACCGAGGGTGTGCGTGACATCCAGGCCACCCTGGACTCCTACGTCATCACGCCGCAGCTGCGGGTCGCCTTCGACGAGGCGCTCGGGCTGATCGGCTCAGCCCTGAGTGAGGGCCGGTCCAAGGCCAGCTACCTGCACGGCTCGTTCGGCTCCGGCAAGAGCCACTTCATGGCGGTGCTGCACGCCCTGCTGAACGGTGATATCGCCGCGCGGTCGCGGCCAGAGCTGGCCGACGCGATCGCCAGGTACGGCTGGCTCGACGGCAGCCACTTCATGCTGGTGCCCTATCACCTTATCGGGGCGGAGAGCCTCGAGGCCGCGATCCTGGGCGGGTATGTCGATCACGTCCGCCGGGCACACCCGGGCTCCCCGCTGCCAGCCGTGTACCGCGCGCAGGGGCTGCTCGACGATGCTCGCGCGATCCGCGACGGGATGGGCACCGCCGCATTCCTGGCGAGGCTTCCGGCGCCTGCGGACGAGGGCTGGGGCGATGTCAACGCGCCGTGGACCCAGGCGGAGATCGACGCTGCGTTCGCCGCTGTGCCCGACTCGGAGCTCGCCCAGCGGCTGATCAGCGACGTCGTCCCCGTGTTCCTGCCGAGCTATGTCGACTCGGTAGCTGGCGCAGCCAATGCGTTCGTGCCGCTCGACGCCGGGCTCGCGGTGATTAGCGCGCACGCCAAGGGTCTCGGCCACGACGGCGTGATCCTGTTCCTCGACGAGCTCGTACTCTGGCTCGCTGGGAAGATCGCTGATCCGGCATTCGTCGCGCGGGAGACCGAGAAGGTCGCCAAGCTCGTCGAGTCCTCCGACGCGTACCGAGCGGTGCCGATCGTCAGCTTCATCGCGCGCCAGCGCGACCTGCGCGAGCTGATCGGGGTCGAGCGCACCGGTGCCGAGTCGTTGTCGTTCCAGGATCAGCTGTCCTATTGGGACGGGCGGTTCGCCACTGTCACCCTGGAGGATCGCAACCTTGAGCTGATCGCCGAGAAGCGCATCCTGCGCCCGCGCGACGCGGCTGCGGCCCAGCGCATCGCCGGCGCCTTCCGGCGGACCGACAACCTCCCCGGCGCCACCCGCGACGTGCTTCTCACCGATGGCGACGGCGAGGCGTTCCGCCGGACCTATCCCTTCAGCCCAGCGTTCATGCAGACGCTCGTGCACATCTCCTCGGCGCTGCAGCGCGAGCGGACCGCGCTCAAGCTCATGCAGCAGATTTTGGTCGACCGCCGCGACGACCTCCGGCTGGGCCAGCTCGTGCCGCTCGGCGACCTGTTCGACGCGATCGCCGACGGTAACGACCAGCCCTTCACCGAGAAGCTCAAGCACGAGTTCGAGCAGGCCCGCACCCTATACCAGCGCACGCTACGGCCGTCGCTGCTCGGCCAGCGCGGGCTCACCGAAGAGCAGGCCGCCGGTCTGGAGCAGAACGCCGCTCCGGGCCTGCTCGCGGCGTTCCGCGCCGACGACCGCCTGGTCAAGACCCTGCTGCTCGCCGCCCTTGCCCCGGACGTGCCCGCGCTGCGCGGGATGACGGCCCGGCGGCTGGCGGCGCTGAACCACGGCACGGTCACCTCGTTGATCCCCGGTCAGGAAGTGTCCGAGGTGGTCCGGCGGCTGCGCAGCTGGGCGAGCCAGGTCGCCGAGCTCAAGGTCGGACTCGAGGACGACCCCAGCGTGCGGCTGCAGCTCGTGGGGGTTGACCTCGGCCAGATCCTCGACCGGGTCAGCCACGTCGACAACTCCGCGAGCCGGCGGCGGCTGTTCCGTGAGCTGCTGCTGTCCGAGCTGGGCATCCGCGACGACGGGGCGCTCGAGCTGGAGCACCAGGTGGTCTGGCGGGGCAGCAGGCGCATCGTCGAGATCGTCTACGGGAACGTGCGCGATCGGGCCGACCTGCGGGATGAAATCTTTTCCCCGTCCCAGGACGGGCGCTGGCGTCTGGTCATCGACTACCCGTTCGACGCGACCACGCACTCCGCTGCCGACGATCGGGCCCGGATGGTGGAGCTGCGCGAAGCAAGATCCAGGCGGTGCGTGGCGTGGCTGCCCGCCTTCGTCACCGGCGCCGTGCTGACCAAGGTGGCTACCCTCGTCCGCGTCGACTACCTGCTCGGGGGAACCCGGCTCGACGAGACGGCCACCCATCTCGGACCCGACGACCGGCAGCGCGCGCGGGACCTGCTGCGCAACCTGGGCGACGCCCTGCGCACCGAGCTCCGGCTCGTCCTGCGCGAGGCCTACGGGCTTGCCCGGCCCGACGAGAACCACGTGCTCGACTGGACCGACCACCTCGTCAGCCTCGACCCGGGACTGCGGCCACGGCTCGACGTCGGCCGGTCCTTTCCCGACGCGCTGGCGCACCTCGTCGACCAGTGCTTCGCTGCAAGCTACCCCCAGCATCCGGACCTCGATCCGCAGCGCAAGGGCGCCGTGGTGGCCACGGCCGAGCTGCGTACCGTCCTCGACGTCGTGCGCCGCGCGGCCGACGCGGAGGGCGGGCGCGTCGAGACCGAGAAGTCCGAGCGTCTCCCCCTGCAGAAGCTGGGGCGCCCGCTGCGGCTGGGCGAGGAGCACGGCGGTCCGTTCGTGCTCTCGCGGCACTGGGAATCCGAGCTCGAACGCCGCGCCGCGCAATCGGGGTTAGCGGGAGCAGACATTCCCGTCCGGCAGGTGCGCGACTGGCTGGGAGATCTCGGGCTGGACACCCGCGTGGCCAACCTGGTGATCGCGACCTACGCCGAGCTGAGCCGGCGCGCGTGGATCCGTGCTGGCCGGGTCATCCAACCACCGGCGACGGTCGACGAGGTCCGCGACGACATGCTGCTGCGCCAGCAGCGCCTGCCGGGCACCGAGGAGTGGAGAGTCGCGGTCGAGCGGGCCGCAGTGCTGTTCGGGGAGTTTCTGGACGCCCGCGTGATCTCGCCCCGGTCGATGGCGAGGTTCGCCCGGATCACCGGCCGGGCCGACCAGCTCCGCGCACCAGCCGCTGATCTGCTCGCCGTCCTGGAGAGCTCGCTGGAACGCTTCGGCGTGCCGGAGCAGCCGGTGGCGCCGCGGCGGCACACCGCGGAGACAGCGGTGCGGCTGCTCGACGCGTTGCGCCGGGCCGGACACCCGGCCGAGCTGGTCGAAGCCCTGGCAGCGGCGACCATCGACATGCCGCTGATCACGTTGAGTAAATCCCTGTCCAGCGCGGCTCACGTCGCTGAGGTGATCCGGAACACCGATTGGCAGGTGCTCGACCAACTCGCCACCGTGGACCACCCAGGCTCGCAGGGAGTCCGGGAGACACTGCGCACGGGGGCCGCGGCGAACGAGGACGCGTCCCCGCTGGCCAAGGTCATCGACGGCGCGCGGCGCCGCACCATCGAGATGATCGTCAAGCGACCGAGCCCCGAGAATAAAGCCGGGCCGCCACCGCCTCCGGGGGCGCCTCCCGAACCCTTGCGCCAGACGCTGCGGGGGCGGCGGGAGCAGGTCCTCGGCGAACTCCGGGCGCTGCTGCCCGCCGACGCCGAGGTGGAGATCAGCTACCGGATTCTGGGCGATGGCGACGGTTGAGCTGGCGTCGGCGTCCCAGCGTGCGATTCTCGAACGGGTCCGGGCGCGGCTCCCTCGACTCAAGTCAGGCGTGGATGCCGTGATCGGTATCCGCAGTCCCCAGTGCCCGGTGTGGCACGGCGCCGACACGTTAGACATCGTTGGGCGTCCGGTGCGGATCGCCGCCTGCCCATCGGTGCTCGCGGTCCTCGATGCGCTCGCGTTTCAGGAGCCCGGCAGTGTGTTGGTGCTGCTGACCGACCAGCCGGAGAGCGAGCTCGGCGATGCCGTTCTCGCTCGCGTCCACGACGGCCGACTCCTCGAAGCCGACCGCTACACCCTGCTGGACGATCTCCTCGGCGCCCGCCAGCTCGACCCGCGGATCCGAGCCGAGCACTGGCTGGTCGATACGCTGGTCGAGCTCGCCGCCGCCGACGCGCTGCCCCCCACCGCCGGCGCCATGCTGAGCCGCTCGCGCGCGCTCGCACTGGTCGCTGCGGCCCGGTTGGGCCGCGATCCGGAGCAGACCGACCTCCCGGGACTCGTCGGAAACCTCGATGACCCGGTTGTGCGCCAGCGATGGCGCTCCCTGGCTGCCGACGAGCGGGCCGGCCTCACCGAACACCTGGTCACGGTGCACGGAGGTGCGGCTAACGTGATCGCGGGTCTGGCCGTTCACCGCGATGACGTCCTCGCCGACCTGCTCGTCGCTCAGGCCATCACATCCGCGCCGGCGTCACACGGTGCCGTGGCGTACGGCCGGTTCGTCCAGTCCCGCTTCGACGGCTCAGCCTTCGGAGGCGTGGCCCCCGAGCGGGACGACCTCGTGGGCGCGGGCGCCGCGGCCGTCGACCTCACCTCGGTGGACAACTCGGCTCGCGTCAGCCAACAGATTCGTCGAGCCGACGAGACGCTCGAGCTGCTGCATGCCGGCCATCTCGCCGTCTACAGTCCGGTCCTTTCGCGCGGGTACGGCGAGCGCCTTGCTCGGGCGGCCGCCGACCTGAACGAGGACACGCTCGCCGAAGTGGCACGACATCGGGACGCCGGCACCCAGCCGCACCGCTACGACCGGCTGTTCGCGGCGCTGCGCCTGCGACGTTGGCTCCATGCCCCGCCGCCGCCGGCGATGGATACGGCGGCGGCGGGGCTCACCCATCATGCACGCGAGCTGGCATGGGTGGACCGGGCGCTGGTACAGGTCCGGGCCGGCGACGCCGATCCGCGGGTTCAGCGGGTGCTCGCGCAGGCCGCTGGACAGGCCGGAGCCGCGCGGGCCACGATCGACAGCGCCTTTGCCGCGCGACTCGCTGCGGCCTCGGACACACCGGCACACCTGCTCGCCGTCGAGACGCTGTTGGCGTCGCTTGTCGCGCCGTTGGCCAAGCAGAACCGGGTCCTGCTGGTCGTGGTCGACGGCATGTCCGGTGCTGTCGCGGGTGATCTCGCCGACCGGCTCACCGACCACCGCAGTGGATGGGCCGAGGTTGTCCGCGCGCCGGACGGCGGCCGAGAAGCTGTTCTGGCCGCGCTGCCCACCGAGACCACCTTTAGCCGGACGAGTCTGTTCCGTGCCGAGCTCCGCGCTGGTACCGCATCCGATGAGCGTGCGGCCTTCGCTACTCACGGTTTCTGGCCACCCGGTGGCGCGGTTCTCGTACACAAGGCGGGAGTCGCCGGTGCCGACGGCGGAGATCTCGGCGCAGAGCTGGAACAGGCCCTGCGCCCGGACGGGCCGACCGTTGTTGCCGTCGTGCTCAACGCCGTGGACGACTCCCTATCCGGGGGGCGCCAATCGGTCGACCCCGCCTGGCGGCCATCCGACGTGAGTGGGCTGCCCCAGCTGCTCGACCGGGCGGCCCTGGCCGGGCGCATCGTCGTGCTCACCAGCGACCACGGCCACGTTCTCGAGCACGGCTCCGACCTGCGATCCGATCGGACCGGGGGAGCGCGCTGGCGCGCGGAGGGGGCATCGCCGCAGCCGGACGAGGTGCTCGTCGACGGGCCCCGGGTGCTGACCCCTGAGGGGCGCGCCGTTCTCGCTGCGACCGAGGAGCTGCGCTACGGCGCCAGGGCGCACGGCTACCACGGCGGTGCCACCCTCGCCGAGGTCGCGATCCCACTCGTGGTGCTGCTTCCTCCCGGCACGGACGTGCCTGCCGAGTGGCACCCGCACACCTTAGGGCCGCCGGCCTGGTGGGACGGGGTTGATGCGGTTCGTAAGCCCACGCCGAGCCCGTTGCTGAGTCCGGCGCGTCGGCCGGTAGGGAGGACGAAGCCGTCGGCCCCGCAGTCCGAAGCACTGTTCGACGTGGCCGCCTCAGAGCCCGCGCCGGCCGCCGTGGTCACGAGCCGGGGTGTCCAGCTTGTCGCGTCGGAGTCGTTCCGGTCTGCGTACGCCGGGATCCCTGCCAATAGGGTGCCCGATCCGGCGATCTTCGCGGCCGTCGTCGACGCGCTGGTCGCCGCTGGCGGTCGACTCCCGGTCGCCTCGGTCCTGGTCGCGAGCGGTAGCGTCGCCCGGAACCCGCGCGGTGTCGTGGCCGCCTTGGGTCGGGTTCTGAACCGCGACAGCTTCCCCGTCCTCACCCTGGTCGACGGCGGCCGTGCGGTCGTCCTGGACCTCGGCCTGCTAAACGAGCAGTTCCCGCCATGATCGATCAGGTCAGCCCCGCGCGTCGGCGCACCGTCCTCGCCGCATTGCGCCGGGGCACCGTCCCGGACAGCGGGTTGGATCTGCTGGCCGTCGGCCTTGACGGGCTCGCCCCCGCCTTCGACGCTGAGCTCGCGGCGTGCCGGGCCGGGGCCGCCGCGTTCACCGCGATCCGCGGGGAGTACGGCGCCGGCAAGACGTTCGTGTCGCGGTGGCTGGGGGAGCGGGCCAAGACCGCCGGAATGGCCGTGGCTGAGGTCCAGATCTCCGAGACCGAGACGCCCCTGCACCGACTGGAGACGGTGTACCGGCGGCTGTGCGAGCGACTGGCCACGGCCGCCGACCCGCCCAGCGCCTTCCGGCCCGTGCTCGACTCCTGGTTCTACGCGCTGGAGGAGGATGTGCTCGCCGAGGGCGTGGTGTCGCCCAACGACGCCGACGGACT
This sequence comes from Propionibacteriales bacterium, assembly GCA_038327385.1. GTDB lineage: Bacteria > Actinomycetota > Actinomycetes > Propionibacteriales > Nocardioidaceae > JAWWPG01. Next base: position 10,659 of record JBBQKY010000006.1, on the reverse strand, counting down.
CGGTCGCGCCGTCGAGGCTCTGCTTGAGCGACGGCTCGCAGCTCTGACGCGGACGACGCCGGGTTACGCGGCTGGTCTGCGCGGGTACCGGCGGGCGCTCGCGGAGGGCGACGTCGACACCGCGGACGGGATCGCGGCTTGGCTGGCCGGCCAGCCGCACGTCGCTGCCTCAGCTCGCCGCCGCGCCGGGGTGCGCGGGAATATCGATCACTTCCTGGCGCTGAGCTTCCTGCAGGGCTTGCTGACTGTGCTGCGAGAAGCCGGCCACACCGGTCTCGTACTGGTGCTCGACGAGGTCGAGACGCTGCAACGGGTGCGCAGCGACGCCCGGGGCAAGGCGCTCAATGCGCTGCGTCAACTGCTCGACGAGATCGACGCCGGACGGTTCCCTGGGCTCTACCTCGTGATCACCGGGACGCCGGCCTTCTTCGAGGGCCGTCAGGGAATCGCGCTGCTGCCGCCGCTGGCGCAGCGGCTGCACACCGACTTCTCCACCGACCCGTGTTTCGACAACCCGCGGGCCCCCCAGGTACGGCTGCTCGGCTTCGACCACGAGCGGCTCGTCGAGCTCGGTGCCCGGGTTCGAGATCTTTTCGTGGCGGGCTCCAGCTCCCCGGAACGGGTGCGGACCCTCGTCGACGACGCCTACCTGGCGATCTTGGCCGGTGCCGTCGCCGGCGGCCTGGGCGGCAAGGTGGGCGTCGCCCCTCGACTGTTCCTGCGCAAGCTCGTCGGGGACGTGCTCGACCGCGTCGAGCAGTTCGCCGACTTCGATCCGCGGCGTGACTACGCGCTGACGGTGTCCGAGAGCGAGCTGACCGAGGTCGAGCGGCAGGCGGCTGCGGGCCCCGACGACATTGAGCTCTGAGTTGTCTGCCGAATCAGCTGCGTTCGGGTTGCTCCACCCGGTGATCCAGCACCATGTGGTCAACACGCTCCAGTGGCCAGTGCTGCGTCCCCTGCAGGCAGACGCCGTGCAACCAGTCTTGGACGGCGTGGACTGCCTGCTCCTCGCGCCGACTGCGGGCGGGAAGACCGAAGCCGCAGCGTTCCCACTGCTCAGCCGGATGACGGACGGGGGCTGGACCGGCACGTCGGTGCTCTACGTGTGCCCGCTGCGGGCGTTGCTGAACAATTTGCACCCTCGGCTCGCCGAGTACGCGGCCTGGGTCGGGCGCACCGCAGAGCTGTGGCACGGGGACACCGGGCAGAGCGCACGCCGTCGAGTGCAGCGCGACCGGCCCGACGTGCTGCTGACCACCCCAGAGTCCCTGGAGTCGATACTCGTCTCGGCCTCCGTGGACAAGCGAAGGGCCTTCGCGGACCTGCGGGCGGTCGTTATCGACGAGGTGCACGCGTTCGCCGGGGACGATCGGGGCTGGCACCTGCTGCATGTGTTGGAGCGGCTCGCAGAGCTGGCGGGAAGCCCGCTGCAGCGCATCGGGCTCTCGGCGACGGTGGGCAACCCTGCTCAGCTGCTCGCGTGGCTGCAGGGGGCGACGCCGGATCGTCCCCGTGCCGTCATCGCACCACCCGCTCCCTCGGTGTCCAGCGACGTGCAGCTCGACCACGTGGGCTCGCTCGAGGGTGCCGCGACCGTCATCAGCCGGCTGCATCGCGGTGAGAAGCGGCTCGTGTTCATCGACAGCCGCCAGCGCGCCGAGGAGCTCGGCGCCGCGCTCCAGCAGCGCGAGGTGGTCACCTACCTGTCGCACTCCTCGTTGTCGACTGCCGAGCGTCACCGCTCCGAGGAGGCGTTTGCGGAGGCGCGCGACTGCGTGATCGTCGCAACGTCCACATTGGAGCTAGGGATCGACGTCGGCGACCTGGACCGGGTGATCCAGGTCGGTGCGCCGCGAACCGTCGCCTCGTTCCTACAACGGCTCGGACGGACCGGCCGGCGATCGGGGAGCGTGCGGAACTGCCTATTCCTCGCGCTCGATCTCGATCAGGTCCTGCACGCCGCGGGCCTGCTGCTGCGCTGGTCGCAGGGCTGGGTGGAGCCCGTGATGCCGCCGCCGTCACCCCGACACATCGTCGCCCAGCAACTGCTCGCGCTGGCGCTGCAGGAGAACACCCTCGGCCGCAAGACCTGGCCGGAGTGGTGGCACGGCCTCGCGCCGATGAGTGCTGACGGTGAAGAAGTCCTGCAATACCTCATAGACGAGGGCTACCTCGAGACCGATGGTGATCTCGCCTTCATCGGTCCCGAGGCCGAGCGCCGGTTTGGCCGCCGGCACTTCTCCGATCTCATGGCCGTGTTCACCTCGGCTCCGGAGTTCGTCGTGCTGGCCGGTCGCGACGAGATCGGGTCGGTGGGCGACGACGTGCTGCTTGCTGATACCGGCGGCGCCGCGCGCGTGCTTCTGCTCGCCGGCCGGGCCTGGCTGGTCACGCACGTCGACTGGAAACGCCGGCGGTGCTTCGTGGAGGCCACGGATCTGCCCGGGCGCGCGAAGTGGGGAGGCCTGGGCACCGGGGTGTCGTTCGAGATCAGCCGTGGGATGCGAGATGTCTTGCTCGGCGAGGACGCGGCTGGCGTCCGGCTCTCGCGGCGGGCCCTCGACGCTCTCGCAGACCTCCGAGAACACCACTACGGGCATGTCACGACCGGGGGAACCGTGATCCGCCGTAGTGCCGACGGGGACCTGCACTGGTGGACCTGGGCGGGGTCTGCCGCCAACCGGACTTTGCAGGCGTCGCTCGGTGACCTGGTCGATCAGCGGCAACGGATTGGTGACCAGGCTCTCCGACTCCGGCACGGGGAGGACTTGCGCAACGTCGCCGCGGCCATGAATGCGGTTGGGGTGGAAATCAGCGCGGCACCGGCAGTCGACAGCCGTGCAGTAATTGGCTTGAAATTTTCCGCAGCACTACCTCCCGCTCTCGCTGAGGCGACAGTTGCGGCGCGTGTCGGCGACGCGAAAGGCGCGCGGCGAGCGCTGGACGAACCACGAGTGCTTCACACCGAGTCATGACTTTGCGGGCCCATGCGCCGCACCTCGACGGTCATCACCAGGTGTATGGAGCTGACTGCGGCTTACGCAGGGCCGTGGGTGGGGGTGGTGGCCGAGGTCATCGCCGAGTCGTATGCGCGAATTGTCAAGCTGAGCGCGGTGACTATTTCCTCATGTGCGGACGCGACTTCGCGCGCCAAGGTGGCTGCTCGGGTGACTGCGGTCACGCTGGCGTCGACTGCGGTTTTCATGTCTCGGAGGGCGGCTCGTAGCGTTGCCGCGTCTGGGTTGTCGCCCATGCCCGTCGTGCGGATGTATAGCGTCGAACGATCCGGACTGCCGGCATGCCCGGGTGGTCATCGCAGAAGCGAAGGAGTGCGGCCCATGTGTACATCGCCATGTCGGGACTGATGATCGTCGCGGCGAGGGGCCGATCGGCGATGCGGGTCCAGTTGCGCAAAGTCGTGGAGCTGACTCCACAGCGTCGAGCGAGCTCAGCGCGGCTGAGCAGCTCCTCGGGATCGGGCATGCGATTCTCCATCATATGCGCACAGGTGTGGCCAAAATCTTCGCATATGTGCGCGCATGTGACAGCATGACAATTATGCATCCGGTGACGTGGTCGCGACCGCTGACTCCGACCGATCTCGAGTCTTGCGCTGTCACCGTCGTCGAGGGCGGCGCGCGCGCGGCCGGTGGGCACGCTAATGCCCTCGTCGTTGCGGATACCTCGGAACAGGAGCGGCGTACCGCATGCGGCTTGGGCGAGGTGACATCACTCGGACTGCTCGATGCGGTGATGAACCTGCCGCTGTGCACACCTGTGCGTACCCGGGACGTGAGCATGGAGGCGTTGGCTCGGCTCGCGGCCGCACCTGAGGGGATCGTGAGGCGTGAGGATGGCTGGGTGACCCGGCTGTTGAGTCCACCGCTGACCGTGGTGGCCGCGATCGTGCGCGGGACGGGGTGGCGCCGGCCCGCCGAGCGGGTGGGGCGCTTCGCGCCGTTCGCTCAGCAGATCGTGATTCTGGACTGGGTGCCAGCTCGGGGCTCGTCGATCATCTGGGAGGCGCAGCTGGCCGGTATCGGTGTCTGGGTCTTCGCGGGCGGACAGGTGATCGAGCTAGTGCCGCCGGAGCCGTTCGCCCGCCGCTTCTGGAAGCCGGCGGGCTGGCGATTCGCTGAACGCGCCTATCGGGCTCAGCTCATTTCCAGTGGCCGGCGGGGGTCGTCTCCCGCATCAGCGGATCGTCGATCTCGCACAGGCACCGCAGCGTGTAGTCCGCTTCAACCCGTTTTGCCATCGATGTAAGTTTGGCGTGCCGCAGGAACGCCTCGACGCGTTCTTGGTTGAGCCACGCGGCTCGCTCGGGTTCGGGTCTGGCGATGACTTCGTCGGCGAAGTCGGAGATGGCGTGCAGGTTGTGGGCGATGATCCGTGCCCTGTCCGGCTGCGTTGGTTCGAAGAAGTCGAGGTTGCGGCCGCACGGCTCACAGCGTGGTGACCGGCTGTTGGCGTACCAGTCGGCGTAGATGGCGGGGCTGCGGGATTCAAGAATGGACCGCAGGAACGTACCGGGCAGGAATCCTTCGGCCAGCGGGCTTCCGCCCGTGTCCCCGGGACGTCGGGGCCAGCGACGCCCGCTCGATGCGCCCACGGCGACCCAGCCAGCGCCGTGCGCCACCGCATCGGTGGCGACCAGTGCGTCGACTCCCAGGATCCAGCTTCCAGGGAACGTCTTGAGAAGCTTGCGCAAACCCCGGAGCCGGTCGTAGTGGGCCAGCGGTTTGCTCTTGTCAGCGAACAGGAACGCGAATAGCCGTGCTGGGGTCGCGGACAGGTCGGCCAGGAAGTCCGCGATGTGGGTGCTGGTGAGCACGCGGGCGTCGATCGCGACGAATGTGACCAGGCCCGGAATGGTTTCGGCGGTCGAGGTGGCGTCCAGTACCGCTCGTAGTGCAGCTCGGTCGCCGAGCTTGATGCAAAATGATGGGGTCAGCGCTGCTGTCGCTTTCGAGCTGGTGAGCATCGAGCTCGTCCATTCCTCAGGGGTGAACAGCTGCAACCCGTCCTCGAGTAGGGTCGGGGTGTCTTCGGTTGCATAGCGGCTGTGCCAGATCCTGGGATCGGCGATGGTGACGATGCTGGGTGTGGACTCGTGGATCGCGGTGAGCTGAGCGGAGGCGTCTGTTGAGCTCATGAGCAAGACTGCGCCGGTGGCAGCGCAGTGACGGGCCGCGACGGCCAGCTCGTCACACTTCGACGTCTCTGCCGCCGCGAACCCCACCACTTTGGTGCTCGGCAGGAGACAGCCCACAAATCCAGTATCTGCCACGCAGACGTCCGTGCAGGTTGGACACGCGGGTCCGCCCCTGCGGATGTTGTGCCGGGTTGGAGGGCGATCAGGAGTCGCTGGCACTGTCAGCCTCGCCCACTGAGCCCGATAAGACGCACCAGTGCGGACCGCAACCACGATCGCCGTGGTCGGGGTCGGCCTATTTCTTGGGCTGGTGTCCGGCGGGCGCGGGCTTGTTCAGCGGCGGGGTGCCTGCCGGTGATGGTGAGGCTGCTGTCGTCGCCGGTGCCGAGCAGCGAGGTGACGTAGGGGCAGCCGGGTTGGCAGTTGGCCTCATCGCGGGTGACGGTTCCGGTGGTCCAGTGGTGTAGGCCGGCGCCGACGTCGGCGATGCCGTTGGGTTCCAGTACGGCGCGGAGCAGCTCCAGGACCTCGGCCGCGGCGCAGGCCATGCTGAACACGAACACGTTCTCCCGGCGTTTGAGCGGGTGGTCGGTCGGTATGCCTGCCATATAGGTCGGGTCGTCGAGCAGCCCGTCGCGTTCAAGCTGGACGTGGGCGGGGTCGTACTGGCCGAGACACTCCAGGCATCTGCGGCCCGGCCCGGCGAGATGGGCGCGCCACTCGGCGCCGACCAGGTTGCCGCCAGAGCGGTCGACGGCGATACCACCGTCGATGACCGGGATCAGGTGGGCGTAGGCGGCGACGTTGAGCGCGAACCGCGGCCACGGCCTGTCGACGCAGGAGAACAACACGTCGCAGTCCAGCGCGCGGGCCCAGCCGTCAGGCTCGACCACGGACTGCTCGTAGCCTGTGATGGTCGCGTCGTCTGCAACGGCGTGATCGGCGAGAGCGCTGGCAAGTAGTTCGCTCTTGGCGCGTCCGATGTCGCGGGTGCTAGCGTGCAGCAGCCGGTCGAGGTTGTGCTCTTCGACGGAGTCGAAGTCGAAGATGTCGATGGTGCGGAAGCCGAGCCGGGCCAGCGTCTCGGCCACGAGGGCGGCGACCGAGCCGGCGCCGATGATGCCGACCCGCATCCGGGTCAGGTCGTCATGGGCAGCCTGCCCCCAGGCGCTCACGGTTCGGAGCAGGCGCCGGGTCTGCACGGCCGGAGGTCGCAGGTCCGGGTCGTAGCTCATCCTGATTCGGCTGCCGCAGACTCGGACGGTTTCGGCCCATCGCGCTCGCGGAGCGGTGTCGTCGACGCTGGACCAGAACCGGGCCGAGTACGTGCCGGTCCCGCTCGCGTAGGTGATGCCCAGCAGAGGATGCCCGGTGAGTATGTCGGTCTGGGTGGCGTGTCCGGCTTCGGCGTCGTGGTCATCTGCGGACAGTCGCTGCCAAGTCCGGGCGCCCGGGTGGGAGTGGATCAGCGCCAGGCCGAAACCACGGTCGACCGCGAGACCTGCGGCGCGCAAGAAGTAGCGGCTGGTGAATGAGGCGTTGCCGTGAACGAGCCGGTCACCGTCGCCCGGGAGCACGACGCCGACCAGCACAGCGGTGTCGCGAGTTGCCCCGGTGGAGGTGCGGTACAGGGCGAAGGCGATATCTTCCTGGCCGTCGGCGCGCGTGAGGTGGCTGGCGAGTGCGGAGTCGACGTCGCCGGTCATCGCAACTGACCATCGTCTGCCACCGGGGGTGGGCTCCGCTGAGACCGTCATCGTCGGGTCTCCTCTCGATTGTCAATTCACCGGTCTGGTCGCGGGTTGTATCCGCTGGCGTCAATCGGGCCGCCCAGGTCAGGCGGCCGTCACGGCGAATTGGGCGAAGAGTCTGCGCAGGTGGGCGAGGTAGTCAGAGATGTCGCGCGCGGACTGGGACCAGTCCGGATAGGGGCGGGACCAATAGATCCAGTCCGGTCCGAGCGGACTGGTGTGGTGGGCGTTGTCGCCCGGGTGCTGGATCCGCGGGCGGATGTGGACTCCGCCGGGAGGGTTGATGGGGAAGTCGGGAGCTGTCAGGCCGACGGTGATGGTGGTGCCGACGCGGGCGCCGACCGGGATGACGTAGGGGAACGTGACGAAGTCGCCGGTGATGGTGGCGTCGTAGCCGGCGCCGCGGACAGCGTCGCGCAGATCTGTGAGCGCCATGTCAGCTCACCGGGGTGGGGCCGATGGAGACGGAGATGAACTGCTCGTCGTTGTGCAGCTCGAGCTCGGTCGCTGGGTTGGGGTAGGGCGTCTGGTGCCGGTCGTGAACCTTCACCAACTCCCGGCGGGCGGGGTCAACGCCGGCCGCGCGTAGCAGCTCGCCGACGGTGGTGTGCCGGGGGCTGTCGATCCGCTTTCGGTCGACGAGCACGATGACCTCGTGGTGACGGGGGGGTTCAGCTACGCTAGACATGGTCCTTCTCACTTTCAATCAGATCAGGCGGAGGTGATTTTCACTTGAATTTTGTGCGGGGACAGCGTTTCACGCTTCTGAATCACGCGCAAGCACGGGTGGTGGGCGTGGCGTGGACAGTGCCTTGCGGAGGCCTGCCATCGTCTTGGCCATGACCCACGCGTGGACGCTCGTGGCGGTTGACGATGCTCGTCAGGGACCACCCGAGCTGGAGGTTGGCGTGGCGCATGTCTGACGACGGGGCCGCGTCCCGCCAGCGGAGCCGGCGCGGCACGATGTCGCCGGTACCCGAGTCGGCGGCAGATGCTGTGACGTTGTTCTCGCCTCAGCGGTTGCGTCTTGCCCGCGAAGCCCGCGCGCTGACCCAGAAGGAGTTGGCGCAGCGCGTGGGCGTCACCTCGGCGGCGGTCTCCCAGTTCGAGAAATCGTTGAGCCGGCCGACCGAATCGACCGTGCTGCGACTGGCCGACGCGCTGGACTTTCCAATCGGGTTCTTCGCGACCGGCGACGCGCCGTCGAGTCGACCAGATCTAGACCTCGACCTGCTTGACGGCAACGGTCACTTCCGTTCCCTGAGATCGGTGACCTCCGCCCAGCGGCGCGAGGCGCTATCGGTCACCCACCTGGTTCGCGACGTCACCGATGCACTGAGCCGGCTGGTCCGCCTGCCGGAAAGGAATGTGCCGTCGTTTCCGATGGCCGAAGACGACAACCCTGCTAGGACTGAGCTGTACGCCGCACAACTTCGCGAAGCGTGGGGCGTGCCGCCCGGACCCGTAGAGGACGTACTGCGCCTGATGGAACGCAACGGCATAGTCGCTGCCCGCCATCGAATCGACAACCGAACTGTGCACGCGTTCAGCGCTCCATTCCCCGACCACCCCGTCGTCGTCCTTCATCAACATGGCGCCAAACGAGACCGCGACAGATTCAGCGCCTCACATGAAGTAGCTCATCTCACCATGCATACACCGGGAAAGACGCTGGCATCGAAAGCCGTCGAAGACCAGGCTCACCGGTTCGCCGCAGCTTTTCTAATGCCGGAACGCGATATCCGCACCGAACTTACAAATCGCGCCGACTGGCCGCACCTTCTGACACTAAAGAAGCGATGGGGTGTGTCGATGTCGGCGCTATTACGCCGCGCGAACACCCTCGGCGTAATGACCGACTCGACCTACACTCAGGCGATGCGAACCATGAGCACCAGAGGATGGCGAACAGAAGAACCCGGCGAGTTTGGCTCCCCAGAAGCTCCAGCCGTGTTAGTCCAGGCATCGCAGCTCGCAGCCGTAGGAGCCCAGTCGCTATCTGAAGACACGGGCTGGCCCGTGGACCTGATCAAGTCTGTCCTGTCCGCGAGTACGGATGCTCGGCCCGAACTCCAGCTTTGAGACTTCATCGGCGCCTCGTCACGAGCCACAAGCAAGCCGGCCTTCGGCGTTAGTGCCGAGAGGATGCGGTCTACCCGTCAAGTAGTCATAGATGCGCTCATGGATGGACGGTTCAAACGGACCGAACAGCTCCGCTATCGCATCCTCAGTGTTCAATTGGTCAGACGCCGAAATGAACATAGGGCAACCAAAGCTCAGGTCTCGTGGGGGCCTGGCGACGGAGGTCCAGCACTGCGGAGTGCAACGCCCTAGCCACCAGCGACGGTTGCGGGAGCCCATCCCTAACAAGATGGACGTAGATGCTGGAGGCGACCTCCACCGACTTGCGGTCGGAGATGGGAAACAACGCCGCCACGACCTGGCTGAAGCCTGCGGCCTGAAGCGCCCCGGCAATATGAATACCCTCGTCGAGCAAACGTGTGCTGCCGAACGCACCAAAGCAGGAGGAGATGTACGCGAATTGCGCCGTCCGGCGACGGTAGGTGCGTGAGATCTCCCGAACGGTCACGGCTCCGTCCTCGACGATGAGGCCGCTCAGCCACGGACGCCAGCCGTCTACCTGCCCGTGGCAGGCGAAATGAACCCAGTCGTGCTCGGCGAGCGCCTCGATTACCGCGTGCCGGGTGACCGGGGTACGGCCTCGCTCGAGCCTGGTCTGCACCCTGATGATGCCGGCTATAGCGTCCAGTTCATCGGCAACCGCAGGCAGCGGTGCAAGCTGACGTCCGGCGAAGGGGGGCGTTGTCGGCATGCCCACGGCGAGGATCCGCGGCCTTTCCGGCTCCGACCCTCCGCGCCTGGCCTGCTGCAGCGTGGCTACCGTGGTGGTGTAGGACGAGACGACCCGACTCATCACACCGAGATCACCGGGTGGATCGGGACGGGCGGGGGCGGCCGCGTGGATGGGCAGGAAGACGAGTGGACCGGTCGGGCACCACCACAACCGGGGCAGGTGTGCGTCCCGTGGTCCCGGTTCGTTGCAGCCGAGGGCGTTTAACACAGGCTCGGCTATGCAGATCCAAGCCCAGTCAAGGATGGTAACCAGTCCATCATGAATGTCTGTAGGGTCGTCCGGGTTCGCAGAGGGCAGGTAGTTCGTCAGCGTCAGCAGCCGCTCAACCATGCGGTAGGCATCCGCTTCGGTAAGCCTCGGCAGCGGAATGACTTCGACGTCCGTGGAGCTAATGGCGATGGCGTCGCACCGATAGCCACTGACGTTGATAATCACAACGTGTCCGTCGCGTGCCGCGTTACACAGATCTGTGATGGACGGGGGTTGGTATGGGTCCCGGAAGCTCGGCACGGCGCGGGCCTGCGCCAGGAGGCCTTCCCACTCGCGCGCGAGCCGTGCGCAGGTCGATAGCGTGCCGGTAAGATCACCATCGCGCAGTTCGATGATCGCCGAGAGGGCAGCACGCGTACGCCGGATCTCGTCGAGCCGTGCGGCTAGATCGGGCGCCTCGCCTGAGAGCGGAGCGAGGTCGAACGCGCCGACCGTCGCGCTCCTCCACGACACCCCGCGGCCCTGTTCTAAAGAGGCTGCGCCTCGGACCGCCGAGGTGGTGGCTGGGTTGGTGGATGACGTGGCGGTTGGGTGAGGCCAGGGTGGCGGGGTTGGGCTGACTCGCTGCGGAGGTGCGCCATGGCGACCCGTGTCGTGACTGTGAA
>JBBQKY010000005.1:0-35761 GCA_038327385.1 Propionibacteriales bacterium | reverse complement strand
GAGCGCTGCGGTGCGAGACGCCGATCACCAGGATGCTCACCACGCACCCGCCTTCAGCTCGAAGGCAGCAGTCATGCCACCGTCGGCGAGCATCGTGTTGGCCTTGCGCTGCTCGTGGTAGGCGAGGATCTGCAGCTCGATGGAGAGGTCCACCTTGCGTACGTCGACCTGCTCGGGCACCGACAGCACCGTAGGGGCGAAGTTGAGGATGCTGCGCACCCCAGCGGCGACCAGCTTGTCGCAGACGTCCTGGGCGTTTGCCTCCGGAGTCGCGATCACCCCGATGGAGACCTGCCCTTCGCGGACGATCTCCTCGAGCTGCTCGATCGACGAGATCTCCAGGTCGCCGACCTTCTCGCCGATCCGAGCCGGGTCACTGTCGATGAGCCCGGCAACCTGGAAGCCGCGGGAGCCGAACCCAGAGTAGTTGGCGAGCGCGTGCCCGAGGTTCCCGATGCCCACGATGACCACCGACCAGTCCTGGGTCAGACCGATCTGACGGGCGATCTGGTAGCGCAGGTAGTCGACGTCGTAGCCCACCCCCCGGGTCCCGTAGGTGCCGAGGTAGGACAGGTCCTTGCGGAGCTTGGCGGAGTTGACCCCGGCGGCGCCCGCCAGGTGCTCGCTGCTCACCGTTGTGACGTCTCGCTCGACCAGCGCCGTGAGCGCCCGCAGATAGATCGGGAGCCGCGCGACGGTCGCCTCCGGGATGTCCCGTTCGGCGCGGACACTCGCCTGCCGGCGAACGTTCCGGGTCCGTGTCGACGTCACAATGCTCCTGGGACACCGGACTCGGGGACGCCTCGGCGACTACTGGAGGCTGACCGGTGCGAGTACCACTCTAGGAGCTTGTGAACGCGAGAACAAAATCGTCACCGCGGGGCGCATCGCGTCAGCGCTGCTCGGAGCCGCTGCGCGTCCACCCGCCAGAAGTCGTGCTGCTCCTCGTCGACGAACGTGACCGGGATCTGCTCGCCGTACGTCGCCAGTAGGTTCGGGTCCGTCGTGATGTCGATCTCCTCGAAAGTCTCACCAGACTCTGCGCAGACGGTGGCGATGACGGCGCGTGCGTCGGCGCACAGGTGGCACCCCGGCTTGCTCAGCAGCCGGACCCGGCTCGGCTTGCTCTCCGACACTTGCTGGCTCACGTGCGCAGTCTCGCAGAGCTCCCGCATAGGCTGCTCGGGTGCCCCCGAGTCGGCCGGCGATGTCCGAGACGCCGCATGCGGCGGGCTCGATGCGCGAGGTGGAACGGGCTCTCGAGACCCGGCTCGACCCGTTCGTAGCTGCCTTCTTCGACGTTGACAACACGATCATGCAAGGCGCGTCGATGTTCCACCTGATGCGCGGGCTCTACACGCGCAAGTACTTCACGACGCGCGAGCTCCTCCGGGCGGCTCGGGGTCAGGCCTACGTCCGGCTGGTGGGCGTCGAGGACCCGGTGGTAGTCGCACACGCCCAGGAGTCGGCTCTGGCGTTCATCGCCGGCCACCGCGTCGAGGAGGTCCGGTCGCTCACCGAGGAGATCTTCGACGAGGTGATGGCACATCGGATCTGGCCAGGAACGCGCGCCCTCGCGCAGCTGCATCTCGACCGCGGGCAACGGGTCTGGCTGGTCACCGCCGCGCCCATCGAGGTCGCGACCGTCATCGCCTCGCGGATGGGCCTGACCGGAGCCCTCGGCACCGTCGCAGAACACGCCAACGGCCGGTACACGGGTCGGCTGGTCGGTGACCTGCTGCACGGTTCAGCCAAGGCGACCGCCGTACGTTCACTCGCGGCGCGCGAAGGACTCGACCTCCGCCGCTGCTCGGCGTACTCCGACTCCGTGAACGACCTGCCCATGCTGTTGCTCGTCGGGGACCCGTGTGCGATCAACCCGGACCGCGCGCTGCGAGACCATGCCCGCCGGCAGGGGTGGCGGGTGCGGGACTACCGCACCGGCCGCAAGGCAGCGAAGGTCAGCCTGGTGGGAGCCGCCGGCGCGGGTGCCGCAACCGGCGCTGTGGCGGCCGCCCTCGCCGTGCGCCGCAAAGTCCGTTGACAGCGTTGACAGCGGAGTGCGGGTGTGAGAGCGGGCCGAGCCCTGAGTCCGAGGCAGGATCCAGGTGTCTTACCACCTCAGCCGAAGACGCTCGGCCGGCGCTCCAGAAGGTCGTGCAGCGTGTGCTGGATCGTCTGCCTGACTTGGTCGGTGACGTTGAAGACGAGCATCGGGTCGTCGGCTGCTCCGGCGCCGTAGCAGCTCGTGGGAATCGGCTCCCCGAACTCGATGAGCCACTTCGACGGCAACGGGACCAGTCCGAGGAGGCCGAGCCACGGGAAGAAGGGCGTGATCGGGACGTAGGGCAGGCCGAGGAGCCTGGCAAGGGACGGCACGTCGGCGATCATCGGGTAGATCTCCTCCGCGCCGACGACAGAGCAGGGGATGATCGGTACGCCGACCCGCAGCGCCGCCGACACGAAGCCGCCACGGCCGAAACGCTGCAGCTTGTAGCGCTCGGAGAACGACTTGCCGACACCCTTGAAGCCTTCCGGCCAGACACCCACCAGCTCGCCTTTGGAGAGCATCCGCTCGGCGTCCTCGTTGCTGGCAAGCGTGGCGCCGCTCTTGCGCGCCAGCTCGCCGAGGAAGGGGACGGCGAAGACGAGGTCGGCGCCCAGCATGCGCAGCGACCGGCCGGCGTGGTCGTGGAGCATGAGCGTGGTCATCCCCGCGTCGAGCGGGACGGTGCCCGAGTGGTTGGACACGACGAGAGCGCCGCCCGCCGCGGGGATGTTCTCGGCGCCCGTCACCTCGATGCGGAACCAGCTTTCGGCGAGCGGCCGCAGGGCCGGCAGCACGAAGCGCTCGGTGAGCTCTGCGTCGAAGCCGAACTCGTCAACTTCATAGTCACCGGTGAGGCGGTGACGGAGAAAGGCAAACATCTCCGCGAGCCGCCGTTCCCACTCCTTCTGCCCGGCGCCGGCTGGCTCCGCGGCGCCGTCCGGCTCAGCTGTGCCGGCTGGCTCCGCGGCGCCGTCAGCGGCCGGCACGCGCCGCCGCCTCAGCGGGCTCGAGGCGCTGGACGAACGAGTCGAAGGCCTCCGCCGTGCTGAAGGCAGGCTCGAAACCCAGCTCGGTGCGCATCCGCGTGGTGTCGATGCCACGGCCGTAGGTCAGCAAGCGCACCTGGTCGCCAGACATCTCCACACCGCGAAGCCGAGGCAGGAACGCGCCGACCGTGCCGAGGGTGAAGGCGGGCAGCGGCAGCTCCCGGCGGCCGGCCCGTCGTACTGCCTGCGACAGCATCAGCACGCCGTCACCGCCGACGTTGAACGTGCCGGGGACGGCTGAGAGGGTCGCGCGCTCGAGAGCCCCGAGGGCGTCCTGCTCATGACAGAACTGCAGCCGCGCGTCGAAGCCCAGCACCGTTGGTACGACGGGCAGCGTGAAGTACCGGGTGAGCGATGTCTGGATCGAGGGACCGATCAGGCTGGCGCAGCGAAGCATGGTCACTGTGACATCCGGTCGCCGGCGGGCGAACCCGCGCACGTAGCCCTCGACCTCCACCGAGTCTTTGGCGAAGCCTGCCCGCGGCAGTCGGCGTGGAGTCATCTCCTCGGTGAACATCGCCGGGTCGCGCGGCGAGGAGCCGTAGACGTGGGCGGACGACTTGACCACCAGCCGCTCGACGCCCGCCGCGCCCTGGCAGGCGGCCAGCAGCTGCATCGTGCCGATCACGTTGACCTCCTTCATCTCGGCGCGGCCACCCTCGATGTCTGGCGTGGTGATGACGCTGAGATGGACCACCGTGTCGACATCCTCCGCGGCGAGGACGTCGGCCATCACCGGCTTGCGGATGTCCGCCTGGACGAACCGGACGCGGCCGAGGTCGCGCCGAGGAGGGCTGACATCGATGCCGATCACCCGGTCGACGTCCACCTGCTCGCTGATGCGGCGTGCGAACCAGCAGCCGATGTCTCGGCTCACCCCGGTGACGAGGATGACGCGACCCATGTCAGGCTCTCCGCCGCGCTGGCTACTTGCCTGCGCGGCGACGCTGGATGCGAGTCTTCTTCAGCAGCTTGCGGTGCTTCTTCTTCGCCATCCGCTTCTTGCGCTTCTTGATGACTGAGCCCACGGTCTACCTTTCGGGGGAAGTGCGTCCGGAGTCGGCGAACGACCGGCTCAGCCTACCGTCCGCCGCACCGCCGGCCGAACGGCGCTGGGACTCTCCTGCCGGACTCAGCCCGCCTGGTAGTAGGACTTGCGCAGGTACTCGTTCACCGCGTCTTCGGGCACCCTGAAGGAGCGGCCCACCCGGGCGGCTGGAAGGTCACCCGAGTGCACCAGGCGGTAGACGGTCATCTTGGACACCCGCATCGAGGCCGCGACCTCCGCGACCGTCAGGAACTTCACGTCGGAGACACTGTCGCCGATCGACCCTTGTGGCATGGCACAACCAACTCCCAGCACGGGCGGACTCTGGCTTCCCCACCAGAGATCGTTTCGTCCGTGCTAAGCGTGAGAGTAGTGGCAAATGGGGCCGCTGGGGAAGTCGGCGGCCACCAACCGCTCCCTCGTCAGTACAAGGCGTCGAGGCCGTGGGACGGAAAAACCGCGTTCCGCGTCTCCAGCACGCACCTGTCGAGCCAGGAGCTGGGGTCGTAACCGGCGGACCAGTCGACGAACTCAGGGAGCCTGCCGTCGGTCAGCTTTCCCGGTGGACGGTGACCCCCGGTGAGGTCCGCAACGTGCGCTACCCACTCGGCGGGGACGGCGGTCGACGGGTCGAGCGGGTGACCAGCCGCGACGGCGAGCAGGTGCGTCCAGGTCCGGGGTACGACGTCGTACACCGCGTACCCGCCACCACCGGTGGCGAGCCACTTGCCGCCACACACCTCATGGGCGAGGTCGTGCAGTGCGAGATGAGCTGCCCGCTGCGCGTCGACGCTCACCATCAGGTGTGTCAGCGGGTCGTCCATATGCGAGTCGCAGCCGTGCTGGCTGACCAGGATGTCTGGCTCGAAGGCCCGGACCAGATCCGGTACGACGGCGTGGTACGCCCGCAGCCAGCCGGCGTCACCGGTGCCGGGTGGCAGCGGGACGTTGACCGCACTCCCGACGGCACCCGGGCCACCCGTCTCCGTGGAGTAGCCCGAGCCCGGGAAGAGAGTCCGGGGAGACTCGTGCAGGCTGATCGTCAGCACTCGGGGGTCGTCGTAGAAGGCCGCCTGGACCCCGTCGCCGTGATGGGCGTCGATGTCGACGTACGCGATCCGCTCGGCGCCGCTCGCCAGCAGCCAGGCGATAGCGATGGCCGGGTCGTTGTAGATGCAGAAGCCACTGGCGGAGGCGGCCATGGCATGGTGCAGTCCACCGCTGACATTGACCCCGTGCAGCGCGGTGCCGCGCCACACCATCCGGGCTGCCTGCAACGTGGCGCCGACGACTCGCGCTGTCGCGTCGTGCATACCCTCGAACACGGGGTCGTCTGCGGTTCCGAGGCCGTGCGACAGGTCCGCGCCGCTGGGGTCTGCGCTGAGCCGGCGGACCGCATCGATGTACCGCGGGCTGTGCACGAGCCCGATCTCCTCGTCCCTGGCCGCCGGTGCGGCGATGAGCTGGACCGACGGGTTGTCCAAGACACCGAGCGAGCGGGCCAGGCGCATCGTGAGGTCGACGCGGACGGGTGCCATCGGGTGGGCCGGACCGAAGTCGTATCGCAAAAGCGCGTCGTCGCAAACGATCGCGGCGCGACCACCCATAGCCGCGACCCTACCGCTCAGCCCTTGGTGGCAAGGGAGCGCAGGAAGAAGCCGAGGTTCGACGGCTTCTCGGCAAGTCGGCGCATCAGGTAGCCGTACCACTCGTCGCCGTACGGCACGTAAACCCGGACCTTCTCCCCCGAGGCGGCCAGCCGCCTCTGCTCGTCGGGCCGGATACCGAAGAGCATCTGGTACTCGTAAGTGCCCTGGGCGCGGCTGTTCGCCCGGACGAGCGAGCCGGCCGCCTCGACAAGCTTCGGGTCGTGAGAAGCGACCATCGGGTAGCCACTGCCGGCCATCAGGACCTCGAGGCAGCGGACGTAGGAGTCGCGGACCTCGCCCCGCCCCTGGTAGGCGACCGAGTCAGGCTCCTTGTAGGCGCCCTTGCACAGCCGCACCCGGGACCCCTCGTACGCGAGGTCCTCGCAGTCCTGCTCAGTGCGATGAAGGTAGGCCTGGAGGACGGCACCCGTCGACGGATACTCCTGCCGCAGCTCGTGCAGGACAGCCAGCGTCGAGTCCGTCGTCGTGTGGTCCTCCATGTCCAACGTGACCGTCGTGTCGAAGCTCGTCGCCGCCTGACAGATCCGGCGGGCGTTGTCGAGGGCGACCCCCTCACCGTCGCCGGGCAGCGACTGGCCGATCGCAGAGAGCTTGACGGAGACCTCAGCCCCAGGGGTGAGACCAGCCGCTGCCAGGCGGGACAGCACAGCGAGATAGGCCTCGACGGTGGTGGTGGCCTGTGCCGTGTCGAGGGTGTCCTCGCCGAGGTAGTCCAAGGTGACGAGCAGACCGTCGTCGGCGAGCGTGCGGGTGGTCTCGACAGCGTCATCGACGCCCTCACCCGCCACGAAGCGCGAGACGACGCCGCTCGAGACCGGCAACGTAGTCACCAGCTTCTTCACCCGGACGCTGCGAGACAGCCCGAGCAGGGAACGACGCAGCACGGGTCCAAGGTACGACACTAGGATCGGGCGCCATGAGCCACTACGTCACCGCCGAGCTCGTCGCGAACGTCTTGAAGGTGGTCGCGAAGGCCGGGGACAAGGTGACCGCCGACGACACGCTGGTGATCTTGGAATCGATGAAGATGGAGATCCCGGTCCCTGCCGAGATCACCGGCACGATAGTCGAGCTGAGCGTTCGCGAGGGTCAGGTGGTCACCGAGGGGGACCAGATCGCCGAGATCGCCGAGGACTGACCGGCTGCTCTCGCGACCGTCCGGATGCGGTCTCTGCCTGTTCGTCCACGGCGGCCTGTTCGTCCACGGCGGCCTGTTCGTCCAGGGCCGCCAGATGCAGGCGGGTGAAGGCAAGGGACTCCACGAGATCGGCCTGACGGGCGGCTCGGCCGCCCGCGCGCCGGGTGTTGATCTCGATCACCACGCTGCCCCCGAAGCCGTTCCTGGCCAGCATTCCCAGGAACTCCGCACAGGGCTGGTTGCCCCGGCCAGGAACCAGGTGCTCATCCTTGGCGGAGCCCGAGCCGTCGGTCATATGCACATGGTGCAGTCGCGGCCCAAGGTCTCGGGCCATCTGGACGGGGTCGCTGCCCGACGTGGACGTGTGTGACAGGTCGACGGTCGTGTTGGCGTAGTCCTGCTCGACCGGGTTCCAGCCCGGCAGGTAGGCCTGCACCTCCCGGCGGGATGCCCGCCAGGGGAACATGTTCTCCACCGCGAAGCTGACTCCCGTCTCGGCCTCCAGCTCGGCGATGCCCTCGACGAACCCGCGAACGTACTCGCGCTGCCAGCGGAAGGGCGGGTGCACGACCACCGTCCCGGCGCCGAGGGCTTGGGCCATGTCGGCGCTGCGCCGCAGCTTCCCCCACGGCTCGGTCCCCCACACCCGCTGCGTGATCAGCAGGCAGGGTGCATGGACGGCGCACACCGGCAGCTGGTGCTCGTCGACCAGCCGTCGGATCGTGTCCGTGTCCTGGCTGATCGGGTCGATGCCCACCATGACCTCGATCGCGTCGTAGCCGAGCGCCGAGCCGAGCTCGAAGGCCGCCGAGCTCGGCTCGGGGTACACCGACGCTGTCGACAGAGCCACCGGGCCAGTGGGCACGCGCACCGGTCCGGTCACGGCTCGAGTGAGTCGAGCGAGCGCAAGATCACGCCCTCACGCAGCGCCCAGGGGCAGATCTCCAGCTCCTCGATGTCGAAGATGTCCATCGCCGCCTGCGCAACCAACCCGCCGGCGACGAGCTGGTGCGCCCGACCGCTCGACACACCCGGCAGCTGAGCCCGCTGGGCCGGCGTCAGCTTCGCGATACGCGGCAGCTGCTTGGCGAGGTCGGCCCGGCGCAGCGTCCGACGTACGAAGGGACCATCCGAGGCAGGCGGTGCACCGCAGACGCGCGCCAGCGACCGGAAGGTCTTGGACGTCGCGACAGCATGGTCCTCAGACCCGGCGCGCAGCACGGTGCCGGCTCCGCGAGCGATCTGTGCGCGGATGTACTTGCGGAGCTCGCGGTAGTCCGTCTCCTTGGGTACGTCGCCCGGCAGCCTCTCACGCGTGAGGCGGCCGGCCCCCAGCTCGAAGGACAGCGACACCTCGGGCACCTCGTCGGCCCCGGTGGCGATCTCGAGGGAGCCACCACCGATGTCGAAGACGGCGAGGCGGCCGGAGGACCAGCCGAACCACCGCCGCACGGCGAGGAACGTCAGCATGGCCTCCTCCTCGCCGCTCAACACAACGATGTCGACCCCGGTGGTCACGTGGACGAGGGCCAGCACCTCGTCGGTGTTGCTCGCCTCGCGGATCGCGGACGTGGCGAAGGCAGTTACCGACTCGCAACCCTGGTCCTCCGCCTCGACGAGCGCAGCCGAGATGAACGAGACCAGCGCGTCGACCCCGGAGTCCGACAGGGCCCCCTCGGCGGTCAGGTGCTCGGCCAGCCGCAGCTCCCGTTTGACCGAGAGAGCGGGCAGCGGAGCGGCGCCGCGATGCGCGTCGACGACGAGCAGGTGGGCAGTGTTCGAGCCGACGTCGAGGACCGCTTCTCGCATTGCCCGAGGCTAACGCGTCTCGTCCAGTGCCGCGAAAGGCGCGACGACGGGCGTCCGGACAGCGGACTACAGTGTCGGCGTGCCCGAGGTCTTGCTCGACTTCCCCCGTACGTGGGTCGAGTTCACCGATCCCGCCGACGTCGACCAGCGGCTGCGTTGTGACCTCACCTGGTTGTGCTCGAGCTGGGGTTGCATCTTCGGCGCCGGCTGCCGCGGCATCTATGCCGGCCGCCCCGACGACGGCTGCTGCACCCTCGGCGCGCACTTCTCGGCACCGGACGACGAGGCGCGGGTCGCGCGCTTCGTCGCCAAGATGACAGCCGACGACTGGCAGTTCCACGCGGTCGGGCGCAAGAGGAAGCGGTGGGTCGAGACCGACGAGGACGGCGACCGCAAGACGGCAGTCCACGAGGGGGCCTGCATCTTCCTCAACCGGCCGGGATTCCCCGCCGGTCCGGGGTGCGCGCTCCACTCGTGGGCGCTGCGCGACGGCCGGCACCCGCTGGAGACCAAACCGGACGTCTGCTGGCAGCTGCCGGTACGACGGCTCTACCGGGAGGTGAAGCTGACCGACGGCTCGACGTACACGGAGGTGACGATCACGGAGTACGACCGGCGGGGCTGGGGCGCCGGTGGGCACGACCTCGACTGGTACTGCTCCAGCAACAGCGATGCCCACCTCGCGCCCGAGCCCGTCTACCAGTCCTGCGCCGCCGAGCTCATCGAGCTCGTCGGCCGGCCGGCCTACGACGTACTCGCCGCGCACTGCCGGGCGCACCTCGACGCCGGGACGCCACTCACCCGCCACCCGGCCGACCCCCGGTGATGCCGCCCGTTGCCGGGCAGCGACAATGAGCCGCATGCAGCTCGACCATCTCTCCTATGCCGCAGGGCCGGACGGACTGGCCGCGACCGCGCTGCGCCTCGCGGACCTGTTGGGCGAAAAGTTCGTCGACGGTGGCATTCACCCGCGCTTCGGCACCACGAACATGATCCTGCCGCTCGCCGGCGGCCACTACCTCGAGGTGGTCGAGGTGCTGGACCATCCCGCCTCCGACAAGGCGCACTTCGGACGGGCGGCGCGGGCGCTCTCGCAGGCCGGCGGCGGCTGGCTGGGCTGGGTGGTCAGGGTCGACGACATCAGCACCGAGGAGGCGCGTCTCGGTCGGACGGCCGGGGACGGGAACCGGCACCGCCCGGACGGCATCGAGCTTCGCTGGAAGCAGTTCGGCACCAGCAACCTGCACGCCGACCCGCAGCTGCCGGTCTTCATCCAGTGGCAGACTCCCGAGCACATGCACCCGTCCTGGGGAGCCAGCGGGGACCTCGCGCTCACGTCGGTCGAGATCGCCGGTGACGTCGCGCGGGTCACCGACTGGCTCGGTAGCCCCGCCGGCAACGTGCTCGGGGACGTCGATGTGGTGTGGGTGGACGGGGGCGCCCGGCAGGGGTTGGTCGCCGCGAGCTTCACGACGGCGGGCCGCATCGTCCGCATCTGAGAGCGCCGGCCCGGATCTTGTCGCCGGCTGTCCGTAGCGTGCTGCCCATGCCACGTTCGACCAGCACCAGACCCGGCTCGACATTCCGCTGCGCCGACTGCGGGTGGGCAAGCGTCAAGTGGGTCGGCCGCTGTGGCGAGTGTCAGGCCTGGGGCACGATCGAGCAGAGCGGTGCAGCGCCCGGGGGGAGAATCCGTCCCGGGGCCGTCACCGGCCCGGCGCTGCCGATCTCGAAGGTCGTGGCGGCGGCCAATGCCACCCGGTCCACGGGGGTGGCGGAGCTCGACCGGGTGCTCGGTGGAGGAGTCGTGGCCGGCAGCGTCGTCCTGCTGGCCGGTGAGCCAGGGGTCGGCAAGTCCACGCTCCTGCTCGAGGTCGCGGCCAGGGCGGCTCGTGGCGGCGCCACCACGCTCTACGTCACGGGTGAGGAGTCGGTGGCACAGGTTCACCTGCGCGCTCAGCGCACCGGAGCGCTCGTCGACTCGCTGCTGCTGGCCGGTGAGGTCGAGCTTTCCGCGGTGCTTGCACACATCGAAGCGGTGCGCCCCGACCTCCTGGTGATCGACTCCGTCCAGACCATCGGCTGCTCAGACCTGGACTCGACGCCCGGCGGAGTCACCCAGGTCCGGGCGGTCACGTCGGCGCTCGTCGGGGTGGCCAAACGGCTTTCGCTGCCCACCCTGCTGGTGGGCCACGTGACCAAAGACGGCTCCATCGCCGGCCCCCGGGCGCTGGAGCACCTCGTCGACGTCGTCTTGGCCTTCGAGGGGGAGAGCGGCTCTCGACTACGGGTGCTGCGTGCGGTCAAGAACAGGTTCGGGCCCGTCGACGAGATCGGCTGCTTCGACATCGGCGACGTGGGAATCGTGGAAGTAACCGACCCGACCGGCCTCTTCATCTCGCGGCACCCCCAGCCGGTCTCGGGCACCTGTGTCACCGTGACGCTCGAGGGGCGGCGCCCGCTGCTCGCGGAGGTGCAGGCGCTGGTTGCGGCAAGCGCCGGCCAGCCGCGCCGGTCGGTGAGCGGCCTGGACCCGTCGCGGCTGGCCATGCTGCTGGCGGTGCTCCAGCGCCACGTTGGACTGCAGTCCTCGACGCAGGACGTCTACGCCGCCACCGTGGGCGGCGCGTCGCTGCGCTCACCGGCAGCCGACGTGGCGGTGGCACTCGCGCTGGTCAGTGCCGATGCCGCCGTCGCGCTGCCCCAGGACCTCGTCGCGATCGGGGAGGTGGGACTGGCCGGTGAGCTCCGCCGGGTCCCGGGGATGAAGCAGCGGCTCGCCGAAGCAGCCCGGCTCGGCTTCACCTACGCCGTAGTCCCCGCTGACCGAGGTCCTTCCGCCGGCGCCCTGGTGGAGGGGGCCGGCCTCACCGTTCTCGAGTGTGCTGACATCGCCGGGGTCGTGCGCCTGTTCCACCTGCTCGTCGGGTCCGACAGTGGGCAACGAGATCCGCGGGCCGGGTCCGTACCGATAGGGACAACCGCCAGCGTCCCTTAGACTTGTTGCGCGCTCGGGGGACAGCAGGAGGCTCAGTGGTAGCAAGTGATCGGGCAGGAAGTGATCGGCAGATCGACGTCGATCGGATGCGGGCGACCCTGGCCGCCGTCGCCCCCGGAACGGAGCTTCGGGAGGGCTTGGAGCGCGTGCTGAGCGGACGGACGGGTGCCCTCGTCGTACTCGGCAACGACAAGATAGTCGAGTCCATCTGCACCGGCGGGTTCCAGCTCGATGTCGACTTCAGTGCCACCGGGTTCCGCGAGCTCGCGAAGATGGACGGGGCCATCATCTGTGACCGCGACGCTGCGCGCATCTTGCGCGCAGGAGTGCATCTGATGCCCGACGCCTCCATCGTCACCACGGAGGCAGGAACCCGGCACCGCACCGCCGACCGCGTCGCCCGACAGACCGGGCTGCCGGTGATCTCGGTGTCGCAGTCCATGCACATCATCGCCTTGTACGTCGGAGAAGCGCGCTACGTCTTGGAGAACGCCGGCGCGATCTTGGCTAGAGCGAACCAGGCGCTCGCCACCCTGGAGCGTTACAAGAACCGCCTCGACGAGGTCTCCGGCACGCTGTCGGCGCTGGAGATCGAGGACCTGGTCACCGTCCGTGACGTCGCGTCGGTCTCGCAGCGGCTCGAGATGGTGCTGCGCATCGCCAGCGAGATCGAGGACTACGTGCTGGAGCTCGGCAGCGACGGACGGCTGCTCAGTCTTCAGCTCGACGAGCTGGTGGCGGGCGTCCACGACGACCGTCGCCTGGTGATCCGCGACTATCTGACAGGTGGGCGCGGCAGTCGGAGCGCCGAGGAGACGCTGGCGGAGATCGAGGCGCTGACGTCCACCGAGATGCTGGAGCTGGGTGCGGTGGGCCGGGCGTTGGGACTCGGGGGCCCGGAGAGCCTGGACAACGCCGTCAGCCCGCGCGGCTATCGGCTCCTGGCCAAGGTCCCGCGATTGCCGAACACCGTCGTGGAGCGCCTCGTCGAGCACTTCGGCCACCTGCAGAAGCTGCTCGGCGCGAGCATCGACGACCTGCAGACCGTCGACGGCGTCGGCGACACCCGTGCGCGCTCGGTGCGGGAAGGACTGTCCCGGCTCGCCGAATCGAGCATCCTCGAGCGCTACGTCTGACCGGCAGCTACTGACGCGCCGCGTTGGGCTCCGTGACGTAGAAGAAGCCCCGTTGCGGATCGCCGCCGATGAGTGCGGCCACTACCCGGTAGCGGCGCGGTGCCGCCACCTTCGCGCTGCCACTGCAGGCGTCGGCGGCCACATAGCCGTCCCACGCAAACGTGTACAGCACCGCCGGATGCGGGCGCACCACGACCTTCCTCGCGGCCAGCTCGTCCGGGCACGCCGTGCTCTGCCAGGCCACCTGCCGGCCGAACTCGACCTTGGCCTCGAAGAGGGCAGGGGTGATGCCGAGCGAACAGGTCGAGCCGTCGGTCGTCGACATGGCCACCCGGACCCTCGTACCGGCTCCTGGCGGCGCGCTGGCGGCGGAGAGGCCGAGACGGACGTTGGCGGGCTGGCACGGGCCGGTCGGAAGGGTCGTGGGTGGCTCCGTCGTGGGTGGCTGCTGCTTGGGTACCTGCTGCGTCTTGGCGGGTGGCCTGGACCCGGTTGGCTGTTGAGTGGTCGGCCGCTGTGTCGTCGGGTGCGACTGCGGCGGGCCGGCTGCGGTGGAACCGGTCGGCGCCCCCGGATGCGCTGGTGTCGCGCCGGAGCTGCCGCCTCCTGGCAGCATCCACCACAGGAGCCCCAGCAACGCAACGGCTGCCACGAGGAGCAGGAAACGCCGCGTCCAGTAGATGCGCCGCGGCAGCGGGCCGCGCGGGCGCATGACCGTGCTCACCGCCTCACGCTAGTGCTCGCGGTTCTGCATCCGTGGCATCATCTGCTCGACATGCCAGATTCGCCGCTGCATCGACCGCTGCTCCGCTGGTACGCCGAGCATGCCCGCGACCTCCCCTGGCGCTCGTCCGAAGCCACGCCCTGGGCCGTCCTGGTCAGCGAGGTCATGCTCCAGCAGACCCCGGTGGCGCGGGTGCTGCCCGTCTACGAGGGGTGGATGGTTCGATGGCCCACCCCCATCGCGCTCGCTGGCGGCACCCCCGGCGACGCAGTGCGGATGTGGGAGCGCCTCGGATACCCCCGGCGCGCGCTCCGGTTACACCAGGCGGCAACGGTCATCGCTGCCGACCACGGCGGTGAGGTTCCCGACCGGCTTGACGATCTGCTGGCCCTTCCGGGCGTAGGCAGCTACACGGCGGCCGCGGTATGCGCGTTTGCCTTCCGGCAGCGAACCGTGGTCCTCGACACCAATGTCCGTCGGGTGCTCTGCCGCGTCCGGGCCGGCGAGGCCCTGCCCCGCTCGGCTGTCACCAGGGGAGAGCGGACGGCCGCAGCGCAGCTCTTGCCGATCGACGCGGGCACCGCCGCCGTCTGGAGCGTGGCCACGATGGAGCTCGGTGCGCTCATCTGCACGGCGCGCAGGCCGTCCTGTGAGCGGTGCCCCCTCGCTGACGCCTGCGCCTGGCGCGCCGCCGGCTACCCGGCTGCCGACACGCCCACGCCGCGACCACAGTCCTACGTCGGCAGCGACAGGCAGTGCCGGGGCAGGATCCTCGCTCTGCTGCGCGACGTTTGCTGGCCCGTCCCCGCAACTGAGGTACGGGCCGTCTGGGACAACTCCGTCCAACGCGACCGAGCCCTCGCCTCCCTTCTCGACGACGGTCTCGTCGTACGGGTGGGCGAGGGCTCGGTGTCGCTGCCTTAGGTGAGTCAGGCGCTGGGGTCAGGGACCGGCTCCTCGAGCGGAGGCAGGTCCGGCAGCTCCGCCTTCGCGGTGCCGACGAACGTGAACTGGTTCTCACTGTCGGTGTCGTCCACGTCCACGAACACGATCTGGCCCGGTCCGACCTCGCCGTACAGCATCTTCTCGGCAAGCACGTCCTCGAGGTCGCGTTGCACCGTGCGGCGCAGCGGCCTGGCCCCGAGTACCGGGTCGAAACCTCGCGTCGCGAGCCGCTCCTTGGCGGCCTGCGTCAGCTCGAGGCCCATGTCACGGTCACGCAGCCGCATCTCCACAGCGTCGATCATGTAGTCCACCATCGAGATGATCTCGTCCTGCGTGAGCGGCGGGAACACGATGATCTCGTCGACGCGGTTGAGGAACTCGGGGCGGAAGTGCTGCTTCAGCTCCTCCGACACCTTGCTCTTCATCCGGTCGTAGGACCCCCCCACGTCGGCGGACTGGTGGAAGCCGAGGCTGACGCTGCCCCGGGAGATGTCCTTGGTGCCGAGGTTGGTGGTCATGATGATCACGGTGTTCTTGAAGTCGATGACCCGGCCCTGTGAGTCGGTCAGGCGGCCCTCCTCGAGGATCTGCAGCAGCGAGTTGAAGATGTCCGGGTGGGCCTTCTCCACCTCGTCGAAGAGCACGACGGAGAACGGCTTGCGCCGCACCTTCTCGGTTAGCTGGCCGCCCTCCTCGTAGCCCACATAGCCGGGGGGGGAACCGAAGAGCCGCGAGATCGTGTGCTTTTCGGAGAACTCACTCATGTCGAGCTGGATCAGCGAGTCCTCGTCGCCGAACAGGAACTCGGCAAGCGTCTTGGAGAGCCAGGTCTTCCCGACTCCGGACGGCCCGGCGAAGATGAACGACCCACCCGGACGCTTCGGGTCCTTGAGCCCGGCCCGGGTACGGCGGATCGCCCGCGACAGCGCCTTGACTGCCTCGTCCTGACCGATCACCCGCTTGTGGAGCTCATCCTCCATTCGCAGCAGCCGACCGGACTCCTCCTCCGTGAGCTTCACGATCGGGATGCCGGTCGCGGTGGCCAGCACCTCGGCGATCATCTCCTCGTCGACCTCGGCGACGACATCCATGTCGCCGGCCTTCCACTGCCGCTCCCGCTCAGCCTTGGCGGCGATCAGCTTCTTCTCCTCGTCGCGGAGTGAGGCGGCGCCCTCGAAGTCCTGGGCGTCGATGGCGCCTTCCTTCTTGCGTCGTACGCCGGCGATCTTGTCGTCGAAGTCGCGCAGGTCGGGCGGAGCGGTCATGCGGCGGATGCGCAGTCGGGCACCCGCCTCGTCGATCAGGTCGATCGCCTTGTCCGGCAGGAAGCGGTCGGAGATGTAGCGATCGGCCAGGGTCGCGGCGGACACGAGCGCGGCATCGGTGATCGTGACCCGGTGGTGAGCCTCGTACCGGTCGCGCAGGCCCTTCAGCATCTCGATCGTGTTGGCGATCGAGGGCTCTGCCACCTGGATGGGCTGGAACCGCCGCTCCAGAGCGGCGTCCTTCTCCAAGTGCTTGCGATACTCGTCGAGCGTCGTGGCGCCGATCGTCTGCAGCTCACCGCGAGCCAGCATCGGCTTGAGGATGCTGGCCGCGTCGATCGCACCCTCCGCGGCTCCCGCGCCGACGAGAGTGTGGATCTCGTCGATGAACAGCACGATGTCCCCGCGGGTCCGGATCTCCTTGAGGACCTTCTTCAAGCGCTCCTCGAAGTCGCCCCGGTAGCGCGAGCCGGCAACCAGCGCCCCCAGGTCAAGGGTGTAGATCTGCTTGTCCTTGAGGGTCTCGGGCACGTCACCCTTGACGATGTTCTGAGCCAGGCCCTGCACGATGGTGGTCTTGCCCACACCCGGCTCCCCGATGAGCACCGGGTTGTTCTTCGTGCGCCGCGACAGGATCTGCATCACGCGCTCGATCTCCTTCGAGCGGCCGATCACCGGGTCAAGCTTGCCCTCCCGAGCCCCCTGGGTCAGGTTGCTGCCGAACTGGTCGAGGACGAGCGAGGAGGAGGGTGCGCCCTCGGTCGGTGCACCCGCGGTCGCCGTCTCCTTGCCCTGGTAGCCGCTGAGCAGCTGGATGACCTGCTGGCGCACCCGGTTGAGGTCGGCTCCGAGCTTGACGAGGACCTGGGCGGCGACGCCTTCGCCCTCACGAATCAGGCCAAGCAGGATGTGCTCGGTGCCGATGTAGTTGTGACCGAGCTGGAGAGCCTCTCGCAGGCTCAGCTCGAGCACCTTCTTGGCCCGCGGCGTGAACGGGATGTGGCCGCTCGGCGCCTGCTGGCCCTGGCCGATCGTCTCCTCGACCTGCGCGCGCACTGCCTCGAGGGAGATGTTGAGACTCTCCAGAGCCTTCGCGGCGACGCCTTCTCCCTCGTGGATGAGGCCCAGGAGGATATGCTCGGTGCCGATGTAGTTGTGGCTCAGCATCCGGGCTTCTTCTTGCGCCAGGACGACGACCCGGCGGGCACGATCGGTGAACCTCTCGAACATGACTCATCGCTCCTTGGGTTGTGCTTCAACCACCATGCTAGTCGGCCTGGCCGACCAACCTCGGTGCGATGGCTCGATCAGGGCTGGCTCGATCAGGTACCTGCACAACAGCATCCGCTGCACGGCTGTTCCCGGCCGGTCGTTCGCCGAAAGCGAACGACCGCGGGTCCAGATGGTGGACCCGCGGTCGTTCGCTCGTGACCCGTTCTCCCCAGCGGGCCACGCTGTGCCCCCGGGCGCCGAGGACCCCCGGACTAGTTGGCGGCTTCGTAGGCCGCTCGGGTCTCCGCCGAGATGCGCCCTCTGTCGGATACCTCACGACCGGAACTCCTAGCCCACTCCCGCACCTGCGCGGTCGTCGGGCCGGTGGTGCCGCGACGAGAGGAGGCGCGTCTGGCGCGGGCAGTGGTACGGCGCGCCGACGCCACATACCTCGACAGGGAGTCGCGCAGCTTGGCGGCATTCTTGTCCGACAGGTCGATCTCATAGGTCGCACCGTCGAGACCGAACATCACCGTCTCGGTGGCATCGCCACCGTCGATGTCGTCTTCGAGGACGATATTGACACGCTGAGCCATGAATCAATCCTTTCGCTCGCGGCTGGTAATGGCTTCACGATAGCATCCCCGATGGTGATTGCCAGACATCCCTTGTTGAGAGTGTCTACTCGGGCCGCAACAGCGGAAATAGGATTGTTTCGCGGATTCCCACGCCGGTGATAAGCATCAGTAAGCGGTCGATGCCCATCCCCAATCCCCCCGCCGGAGGCATTCCGAACTCCAATGCGCGAAGGAAGTCCTCATCGAGGTCCATGGCCTCGGGATTGCCATTGGCCGCCGACAATGCCTGCTCCGCGAGGCGTTGGCGCTGGGCGACGGGGTCGTTCAGCTCCGAGTTGGCCATGGCCAGCTCGACACCGTTCACGACAAGGTCAAAGGACTCCCCGAGGCTCGGGTGCGTGCGATGCTCCTTCGCGAGCGGCTTGACGTCGGCCGGAAAGTCTCTGACGAAGGTTGGCGCCAGCAAGGTGTGCTCGACGAGCTTTTCGTACAGCTCTAACACGATCTCGCCGGTGCCCCACGCGGGTTGGATATCGACAGCGTGCATTCGGGCGAACCGACGGGCTTCCTGCAGCGTTGTCTGCGGTGTGACCGGCGTCGATAGAGTTTCCGACACCAGCTCGAACAGCGTTGCATGCCGCCAGGCATCGGCAAGGTTAGTCGTCGAACCGTCCCTGAGCGGCACCTCGAGCCCACCGGTAGCCGTTGCTGCCGCCGTCACGAGGTCGTGAAGAAGTGTTGCCATCGTGTTGTAGTCGCCATAGGCCTCATATGCCTCGAGCATCGAGAACTCGGGCGCATGCGTCGAGTCGATGCCCTCGTTGCGGAACGTTCTCCCGATCTCGTAGACGCGTTCGACACCTCCGACGAGAGCCTTCTTCAGGTCGAGCTCGAGGGCGATGCGCAGCAGCATGTCCTGGTCGAAGGCGTTCAGCCTGGTCCGAAAGGGCCGGGCCGCCGCGCCCCCGTTCGTCAGCTGCAGGACCGGCGTCTCCACCTCGACGTAACCCTTGGCGTCGAGGGTGGCCCGCAGAGCCCGGAGGACCGCCGCCCGCTGGCGCACCATGTCCCGCGCCTGCGGCCGGACGATCATGTCGACGTACCGCAGCCGGACCCGCGCCTCCTCCGAGAGCGGGCGGTGCTCGTTCGGCAACGGCCGCAGCGCCTTGGCGGCGATCTGCCAGCTCCGCGCTTGCACCGACAGCTCGCCTCGCCTGCTCGTGACCACCTCACCCTCCACCGCGAGATGGTCCCCGATGTCCACGAGGGACTTGAACTCCGCCAGCCGATCCTCGCCGACCTCGGCAGCCGACAACATCACCTGAAGCTCCGTGCCGTCTCCCTCGCGGAGCCGGGCGAAGCAGAGCCTTCCCGTGTTGCGCAGGAAGATCACCCGTCCGGTGACCGCGACGTGGTCCCCGGTCCGATGGTCGGGGCCCAGCTGCGCGGCGTCGTACCCCGACAAGATGCCTGCCAGGGTGTGGGTCCGGTCGACGGTGACCGGGTACGGCGAGACCCCGGCGTCGATCAGGCGAGCGCGTTTCCCGAGCCGTACCCTCATCTGCTCCGAGACAGCGGGTCCGGGAGCCGCTCGAGGCGAGGTCTCGGACGTCTCAGACATGCGCGCCAGGCTACGGCATCGTCTCGGCGTCGATCTCGAGGAAGACAGCCATATTGTCGATGAGCCGGGTCGTGCCGACCCGAGCCGCCACCAGCAGCCGCGCCTCGCCGGTAGCCGGTGCAGCGCCGAGATCGGCGCCGCGGAGCTCGAGATAGTCGAGCGCCACGCCGGCGGAGCGGCCGAGCACGGCCCTCGCGGCGGTCACGACGGCTTCGGCGCCGGCAACGGCGGCCGCCTGCCCGGCGTACAACGCCCGGCTCAGAGCCAGGGCGTGGCCGCGCTGGACAGAGCTGAGGTGGCGGTTCCGCGAGCTGAGTGCGAGCCCGTCAGGGGCCCGCACCGTCTCGACGCCGTCGACCGCCACCGGCAGGCAGAGGTCGGCGACGCATCGGCGCACCAGCACGAGCTGCTGGTAGTCCTTGGCACCGAAGACCGCCACGTCCGGCCGGACCAGGCCGAACAGCTTCGTCACCACCGTCAGGACGCCCCGGAAGTGCCCGGGGCGGACCGCACCCTCCAGCTGCGTCCCGAGCGGTCCCGGGTCGACGCTCACCTGCGGCGCGCCACCGGGATAGACAAGGTCCACGTCAGGTGCGAAGACCACGTCGACGCCGTGCTCGGCGCACCTGTCGAGGTCAGCCCCTAGCGTGCGCGGGTACGACGCCAGGTCCTCGCCCGGGCCGAACTGCATCGGGTTGACGAAGATCGACACAACCACGGCTTCGGCCGCGGCGCGGGCGGCGTCGAGAAGCGCCTCGTGACCGGCATGCAGCGCCCCCATCGTCGGCACGAGGGCGAGCCTGGAGTCCGCGCGCCGCCGCCCGTCCAGAGCTGTGTCGAGCTCCGCCGTGGTGGTGGCTACTCTCACAAAGCGGTTCCGGCAAGAGCGTCCGTGAGGGTCTCGATGATCGCGGCCGCTCGTTGCGGCGACAGCCTCCCGTCCGCGACAGCATGGTTCGCGGTCGCCCGGGCCATCACGACGTACGACTCGACCAGGTCCCGGGGAGCCGTCGCCAGGGTACTCAGGTGCGATTCGATCGTCTCCAGGTCGCCGCGCACGATCGGCCCGGTCAGCGCCGCATCCCCGTAGCTCAGGACGTTGTCCAGAGCCGCCGTCAGCAGCGGGCGCAGCACGGCGGACGGATCCTGCGCTCCTGTCTGCCGCAGCAGCTGCATGGCTTGGCTCACGAGCGTGACGAGATGGTTCGCCCCATGGGCAAGGGCTAGGTGGTAGAGGCCACGGTCGGCTTCGTCCAGCCACATGCTGGTGGCGCCCAGGTCGTGAACTATTCGTTCCACCGCCGCACGCTCGGCCGGGTCGGCCGTGACACCGAAGACGCAGCCAGCGAGGCGGTCCAGGTCGACGTCGGTTCCAGTGAACGTCATCGCCGGATGCATCGCGGCGACATGGCCGCCTATCTCCACAACCGGCCGCAGCACATCGATGCCGTGACGACCGCTGGTGTGCACAACCAGCTGGCCGGCCCTGATCGCCCCGGAGGCCACCAGCATGCGGACCACGTTGTCGAGGACGTCGTCGGGCACCGTGAGGAGGAGAAGATCGCACGCCTTGGCCACGACCGTCGGCTTGGCGATCTCTACCCCCGGCAGCAGCGTCTCGATGCGGGTGCGGGAGGCGGCAGACTCCCCGGCCACCGCAGCCACCGGGTAACCGGCAGCTCCGAGCGCCGCCGCCAGGACGGCACCGACCCGGCCCGCCCCGATCACTCCCACCGACGGTGTGCGAGTCCTCACGGGTCAACGATATCCGGACATCCCGACGGCTACGGCACGGGCGTGGCTGCCTCGACCCAGGACGTGACGCTGGCGAGGACAGCTGACAGCTCATCGAGCTGCTCGACGACCCGGGTCTGCGCGGTTCCTCCACGGCCGTCCCGCGAGGCTATCGAGCCGGCCACCGTCAGTACCGAACGGACGTCCGGCGACAGATGCGCGGAGATGTCTGCGAGGTCGTCGTCGCCCAGCTGCTCGAGGGGGACTCCGAGGTCCTCGCAGCGACGTACGCAGGCGCCGGCGATCGCGTGCGCCTCGTTGAAGGCGACGCCCTTCCGCACCAGCCACTCGGCGACATCCGTCGCCAGTGAGAACCCCTCGGGCGCGAGCGCCGCCAACCGCTCCACGTCGAAGGTCATCGTGGCGACCAGCCCGGTCACGGCCGGCAGCAGCACCTCCAGCGTCCGTACGGAGTCGAAGACCGGCTCCTTGTCCTCCTGGAGGTCACGGTTATAGGCAAGCGGCAGCCCTTTCAGCGTCGCCAGCAGGCCGGTGAGGTTGCCGATGAGACGCCCGCTCTTGCCGCGGGCGAGCTCGGCCACGTCGGGGTTCTTCTTCTGGGGCATGATGCTGGACCCTGTCGCGTAGGCGTCGTGGAGGGTGACGAACCCGAACTCCCGTGTCGACCAGATCACGATGTCTTCGGCCAGCCTGGACAAGTCGACGCCGATCTGTGCCGCGACGAAGGCGAACTCCGCCACCTGGTCGCGGGCGGCGGTCGCGTCGATGCTGTTGGGTGCCGAGCTCTCGAAACCGAGGTCTGTCGCCACCTGGAGCGGATCGAGCCCGAGGGATGACCCGGCCAGCGCCCCCGAGCCGTACGGCGAGAAGACCGCCACCCGGGCGTCCCAGTCGCGCAGCCTGCCCAGGTCACGGACGAGCGGCCAGGCGTGCGCCAGCAGGTGGTGTGCCAGGCTGACGGGCTGGGCGTGCTGCAGGTGCGTGCGCCCCGGCATCGATGCGGCGAGGTGCGCCGCTGCCTGGACCGACAAGCCGTCCACGAGGGCATGGACGAGTCCGGCAACCGTGCGGGCATGGTCGCGTAGATAGAGCAGGACGAGCGTCGCGACCTGGTCGTTGCGGGACCGCCCAGCACGCAGCCGGCCACCGAGCTCAGGCCCGACGACCTCGGCCAGTCCCCGCTCCAGGGCGGTGTGCACGTCCTCGTCGCCCGGCTCGGGAGCGAAGTCACCGGCCCTGACCCGGCGGTCTAGCTCGTCGAGGCCCCGTTGCAGCTCGTTGGAGGCTGTCTCATCGAGCAACCCGGCGCGCGCGAGTGCTCGCGCGTGAGCTCGGGAGCCGGCGATGTCATACGTCGCGAGCTCCCAGTCGAAGTGCGTCGACCGGGACAGCGCCAGCAGAGCCGCCGACGGCCCACCACGAAAACGCCCACCCCAGAGCCGGGTGGGCGCCGCGTCTTCGCTCACCTCCCGACGGCCCCGACCGCCTTGTCCCGCCGGGCGGCGATCTTGCTCGGCAGCCCCCAGAGGTCCACGAACCCCTTGGCCAGCGACTGGTCGAACAAGTCACCGGCGTCGTACGTCGCGAGGTCGAAGTCATAGAGGCTTGTTGGGCTGCGGCGGCCCGTCGGCACCGCCCGCCCGCCGTGCAGCGTCATCCGGATGTCGCCGGTGACGGCCACCTGCGTCGAGGCGAGGAAGGCGTCCAGGGCGCGCTTGAGGGGCGAGAACCACAGGCCGTCGTACACCAGCTCGGCCCAGCGCTGGTCGACGGTGCGCTTGAACCGGGCGAGGTCGCGCTCGACGGTGACCGACTCCAGCTCCTGGTGGGCGGTGATCAACGCGATGGCCCCTGGCGCCTCGTACACCTCGCGGCTCTTGATCCCCACCAGCCGGTCCTCGACAACGTCCAGGCGCCCGATCCCCTGGGCGCCGGCTCGCACGTTGAGCTGCTGGATGGCCTCGAGCATGGTTACCGCGGCACCGTCGATGGCCGTCGGCACTCCGCCCTGGAAGGTGACGACGACCTCGTCCGGTTCGCGGAGGTAGCTCGGGTCGGAGGTATAGGAGTAGAGGTCCTCGATCGGCCGGTTCCAGATGTCCTCCAGGAAGCCGGTCTCGACCGCCCGGCCCCATACGTTCTGGTCGATCGAGTACGGCGAGCGCTTGGTCACGTCGATCGGTAGGCGGTTGTCGCCGGCATACTCGATGGCCTTCTCGCGCGTCCAGGCGTAGTCCCGCACCGGCGCGATCACGGACAGATCGGGGGCCAGCGACGCGACGCCGACCTCGAAGCGCACCTGGTCGTTGCCCTTGCCTGTGCACCCGTGGCTGACGGCAGAAGCGTCGTGCTCGCGCGCGGCGGCGACCAGGTGCTTGACGATCAGCGGCCGGGAGAGCGCCGAGACCAGCGGGTAGCGGTCCATGTACAGCACGTTCGCCTGCAGCGCGGGCAGGCAGTAGCTCTCCGCGAACTCGTCGCGAGCGTCGACCACGACAGCCTCGACGGCCCCGCAGGCAAGCGCCCGCTTGCGGATCGTCTCCATGTCCTCGCCGCCCTGCCCGACGTCAACGGCTACGGCCACGACCTCGGCGCCGGTCTCCTTCCCGAGCCAGCCGATGGCGACGGACGTGTCCAGGCCGCCGGAGTAGGCCAGCACGATCCGGTCGCTGTAGCTGCTCATGTCGGCTCCTTGATATCGACGCGCTCGCCCTTCCCGGCGAGTGCGAGTAGCTTGCGCGCGATGGCTGCCCCGCCGTGCGGGTCGCGGCTGATGACCAGCACCGTGTCGTCCCCGGCGATGGTGCCGAGGGCGTTGATGAGGGAAGCCTTGTCAAGCGCGGAGGCGAGGAACTGTGCCGCACCGGGAGGGGTTCTCAGTACGACGAAGTTGGCCGACGCCTCCGCGCCGACAAGGAGCTCCGAGCAGAGCCGGGCGAGTCGATGTCCGGATGCGGCGGTCTCGACCGCCGCATGCGGAGTGCGGTCGCCGCCTTCACCCGGAACGGCGTACACCAGAGCGCCGTTGGCGCCGCGCACCCGCACCGCGTCGAGCTCGACCAGGTCACGAGACAGCGTCGCCTGTGTGACGTGCACTCCCTCCCCGGCCAGCAGCTCGGCCAGGTCTACCTGGGAGTGCACGGCGTGCCGCTCGAGCAGATCGGCGATGCGCTGCTGCCGCGCCGCCTTGGTCGCGAGCGGAGCTACCTCCGATGCACTGGCCACCACCGCTCTAGTGTGCATCATCTATCACTCAAAGGCAAGTCCATGCAGCAGCCCAGGCACTGTGCAGGCGGTCGGCGGCATCGGTCAGCTCGACGTCGCCGAGCACCAACGGAGGCGCGACTCGCACGACGCTGGGCGTGACGTCGTTGACGATCACGCCGTTGCGCAGGGACGCAGAGGCTACGTCCGTGGCGACCGGTGCCTCCAACCGAGCTCCGAGCAGCAGGCCCCGCCCGCGCACCTGGCTGACTCCAGGGAGCCCGGCCAGCAGCGCCGTCAGGTCGGCGCCCACTGCAACGGCCCGGTCCAGGAGCCCGGACGACTCGATGACGTCGAGCACGGCCAGCGCAACCGCTGCTGCCAGCGGGTTCCCGCCGAACGTGCTTCCGTGCTGTCCGGGGCCGAAGCCGACGGCTCGCTGGCCTACGACCACGCAGGCGCCGATGGGGAAACCCGCGCCCAGCCCCTTGGCCATGGTCACGATGTCGGGCTGCACTGCCTCATGCTGGAAGGCGAACCAAGCGCCCGTCCGGCCGATCCCGGTCTGGATCTCGTCCAGCCAGAGCAACGCCCCCTGCTCGTCGGCGATCTCACGTGCCTGCCGCAGGTAGCCGGAGGGAGGTACGACGACCCCAGCCTCGCCTTGGATGGGCTCCAGGAGGATCGCCGCGGTCCGGTCGTCGACCGCCGACCTCAACGCCTCGACATCGCCGTACGGGACGAAGTCGATGCCGCCCAGCAGCGGCGCGAACGGCTCCCGGTAGGACGGCTTCGACGTCAGGCTCAACGCACCCATCGTCCGGCCGTGGAAGCCTCCCTCGGCCACGACCACTCTCGGTCGGCCGGTCAGGCGAGCCAGCTTCAGGCCAGCCTCGTTGGCCTCGGCACCGGAGTTCGTCAAGAAGACTTTCCCCTCGCCGCAGGCGAGCAGGTCGAGAAGGCGCTCGGCGAGCGCGACCTGTGGCTCGGTGGCGAAGAAGTTCGACACGTGCCCCAACGTCCCTGCCTGTTCGGCGACCGCCTTGACGACAGCAGGATGGGCGTGGCCGAGGACGTTCACCGCCAACCCCCCGAGCAGATCGAGGTAGCGCCGGCCTGCGTCATCGTAGACGTAGCACCCCTCGCCGCGAACGAGCACCAGTCGGGGAGCACCGAACGCGTTCATCAGCGCGGAACCATGACGAAGGGCGAGATCAGCCATGAGCGGTCACCATCGTTCCGCGGCCCCGGTCTGTGAGCAGCTCGACCAGCAGCGAGTGCGGAACGCGGCCGTCCGCCACGGTGGCGTCGCCAACGCCCTGCTGGACGGCGCGCAGGCAGGCACCCATCTTGGGCAGCATCCCGGTGCTCAGCGTCGGGAGCATCGCCTCCAGCTCAGCAGTGTCGATGCGGACGATGACGTCGTCGTTGTGCGGGTAGTCGCGGCACAAGCCGGCGACATCGGTGAGTACGACGAGCTTCCGCGCACCGAGCGCGACCGCGAGGGCGGCGGCCGCGGTATCCGCGTTGACGTTGTGAACCTGCCCGGCCTCGTCCGGCGCCACGGTCGCGACCACTGGGATCCGCCCGGTCGCCAACAGGTCGAGGACGATTCCGGGGCGTACATCGACGACGTCGCCGACCAGGCCGATGTCGTGCGCGGTGCCGTCGACGAGCGCGGCCGTGCGCTCCGCGGTGAACAGCCCGGCGTCCTCACCGGACAGACCCACCGCGACGGGCTCGTCCTGGTTCAGCGCTCCCACCAGCTCACGACCGACCTGTCCGACAAGGACCATGCGCACGACGTCCATCGCCTCCGGACTGGTGACCCGCAGTCCTGCTGCGAATGTCGACGCGATGCCCAGCCGGTCGAGCATCGCGCTGATCTGGTGCCCGCCGCCGTGCACCACGACGACACGGATGCCGACCTCGTGCAGGGACACCACGTCTCCCGCGAAGGCTCGCCTCAGACCGTCGTCGTCCACGACGCGGCCGCCGCACTTGACCACCACGATCTCGTCGCGGAGCTGGGCGGCCGCCGGCATGGCCTCGGTCAGGATCTCACCCCTTGCCGGCGCCGCGGCAACGGAGAACGTCACGTCGAGTAGGCCGAGTTCTCGTGCACGTACATGTGGGTCAGGTCGTTCGTCCAGACCGTGGCTTGCGCAGGCCCCGACTTCAGGTCGATCGTGACGTCCACACTGCGGGGCCGGAGGTCGATGAGGTCGGGGTCCTCGGCTGGGGCGCTCTTGCGGCAGACCCAGACGCCGTTGAGG
Source organism: Propionibacteriales bacterium (assembly GCA_038327385.1). Classification (GTDB taxonomy): domain Bacteria; phylum Actinomycetota; class Actinomycetes; order Propionibacteriales; family Nocardioidaceae; genus JAWWPG01. The sequence goes on along the minus strand of JBBQKY010000005.1, from coordinate 9,286 downwards.
GCGACGTCGAGGTCGAGCGGGTCGAAGACTGCGGTCGTGGTCCCGACGGACGCGAGAACGCGTCCCCAGTTGGGATCCTTGCCGAAGATCGCGCACTTGAAGAGCGCGCTGCGGGCCACTGCCCGCCCCACCTGTACCGCCTCGGACTCGGTCACCGCACCCAGCACCGTGATCGCGATGTCGTGGTCGGCGCCTTCGGCATCGCGGAGCAGCTGGCGAGTGAGGTCGTCACAGACGGTACGGACCAGCTCCGCGAACTGGTCCTCATCGGGTACGACGCCTGATGCTCCACTGGCCAGCAGCAGGACCGTGTCGTTCGTCGACATGCACCCGTCGGAGTCGAGCCGGTCGAACGTGACCTTGGTCGCCGCCCGAAGTGCCCGGTCCGCCACCGCCACGTCGACGTCGGCATCCGTGGTGATGTACACGAGCATCGTCGCCAGCTCTGGGGCGAGCATGCCGGCGCCCTTGGCCATGCCACCAACCGTGTAGCCGGCGCCGACGGCGACGGCCTCCTTGGGCACCGTGTCCGTCGTCCTGATGGCGTCGACCGCCGCCGCTCCGCCGTCGTCGCTCAGCTGCGAGAACGCGAGGTCGCAGCCGGCGAGCAGCTGGTCGCGGGGGTTGCTCCGGCCGATCAGACCGGTCGAGCACACGGCCACGTCCGCTGCGCCTATGCCGACCAGCTCGGCGATGCGCTCGGCGGTCGCATGCACGTTGGAGAAACCGTCGGGCCCAGTGAAGCAGTTGGCTCCCCCGGAGTTCGAGATCACCGCGCGAACGACGCCGTCCCCAACCACCTGCTCGCTCCAGGTGACCGGGTACGCCCTGCACCGGTTGGAGGTGAACACCGCGGCGGCCACCGCCTTCGGGCCGTCGTTCACGAGCAGTGCCATGTCCGGCCGACCACTCGGCTTGAGCCCCGCAGCGACCCCGCTCGCCCGGAAGCCGTCGGCGGCGGTGACGCTCACGGCGCCACTCCGATCGTGGTCAGACCCGTCGTCTCGGGGAGCCCCAGCGCGATGTTCATGCACTGGATCGCTCCGCCGGCAGCGCCCTTGGTCAGGTTGTCGATAGCGCACACCGCAACCACCCTCCCGGCGTGCTCGTCGAGCGCGACCTGGACGTGCGCAGAGTTCGACCCGATGACCAACTGCGACTTCGGCCACTGGCCCGGGGGCAGCAGGCGCCAGAAGGCCTCGTCGGCGGTGACCTTCTCGTAGGCGCTCCGCAGGTCGGCAGCGCCGACCCCGTCGGCTACCTGCGCCGTGCAGGTGGCGAGGATCCCGCGCGACATCGGGACGAGCACGGGGGTGAACGAGACGACCGGCGCCTCGGCACCGGCGAGCCGCAGGTTCTGCTCGATCTCCGGCGTGTGCCGGTGGACACCGCCGACGCCGTACGCCGATGCGGAGCCCAGCACCTCCGAGCTGAGCAGGTGCGGCCCGACCGCCCGACCGGCCCCGGACGTGCCGGTCGCCGCGACGATGACCACGTCATCGGTCGAGACCAACGCCTGCGCGACCGCAGGGCCGAGCGCCAGGGCTGCCGACGCGGGGAAGCACCCGGCGGCTGCGATCCGCTGGGTGGAGCCGAGCGCGGTGCGCTGGTTGGCGAGCTCGGGAAGGCCGTACGTCCAGGCGGTGGCGGCGGGCGTGCCGTAGAACGCCTGCCACTCCGCGGGGTTGACGAGCCGGTGGTCGGCGCCGCAGTCCACCACCAGGACGTCCGCAGCCAGCTCGGCGGCAAGCTGGCCGGAGTGGCCGGGCGGAAGCGCAAGGAAGACGACGTCGTGTGCTGCCAAACTCTGCGGTGTCGTCTCCTGCAGCACCCGCTCGGCCAGCGGCACGACGTGCGGCTGGAGTCGACCGAGGTCTGCTCCGGCACTGTCCCCGACCGTGAGCGAGCCGATGTGGACGTCGGGGTGACCGCTGAGAAGGCGCAGCAGCTCGCCTCCCACGTAGCCACTCGCCCCGACTACTGCAACCTTGAACACGGTAAGGGTCTCTCCGGACGCGGGCGTGGACGAGTGTCCCATTCTGCATGAGCATCCATGCCCTCGCAAGTTGATGCACATTCCGTCTCACCAGGCGACACGCGCTCACTCAGCCGAAAGCGCCGCCACCGGTGACTCCCGAACGGCGCGCCGGGCTGGCAGCACGGACGACAGCAGGCCCGCTGCGACGGCTCCCCCGACGATCTGGGCCAGCCGGGCTGTCGGTACGGCCAGGGTGGGCTGCTGGTGCAGCGCTCCATGCAACAGCGTCAGGGTGCCGACCCATCCGTAGCCGATGCCGAGCACCGTGCCGATGACCGCTGCCGTGCCGGCGATGAGCAACGCCTCCCCGGCCAGCACCAGACGCAGCTGCACCGGGGTGAGCCCGAGGGCTCTGAGCAGCCCGTGCTCGTGCCGCCGCTCGAGAACCGACAGGCTGAGCGTGTTCGCGACGCCGACGAGCGCGATGACGACGGACATGGCAAGGAGTGCGGTGGCCACGATCAGTATCACCGAGATCGCCCGATCGTACGTCGAGCGCTTCGCGTAGCCGCCTTCGACGCTCAACGGCGTTGTCGACGTGCCTGCGCGGAGCTCGGCCTGCACACGCGCCACGACAGCCTGCGGATCCGACTCGTCCGACAGCCTGACGTACAGGGCCAGCGGACGCGGATGACCACCGAGCCGCTCGAGCACAGCGGGCGCGACGAGCATCGGCCCCGTGGCGAGGCTGCTGAGGACCGGCCGGACCCGGACGGTGCCCCGCTGAGTCTGCAGCCGAAAGGGCAACAACCCTCCCCCCGGCACCTCCGCGCGGGCCGAGACCGGGACGACCACGTTGGCCGGCTGGCCCAGCTGCGCTCGCAACGCCTCGTCCCGCACCACGCGAGCCGCTGCATCCTGGCTGAGCGTGCCAACGGCGACCGACCTGCGCCCGGCACGGACCGGGAAGCCGGCCACCGTCACGACGTCCTGCACACCATCGACGCCACGAACCTGGTCGGCCGCCCGGGCAGGCAGCGCCTTTCCCGAGACGGCCAGGTCCACCGGCGTCACCCGGTCGAGCGCGCTGGACTCGGTAGCCGACACCGAGGCGGCACCCACCGACAGCATGGCTATCAACGTCACGCCGACCACCAGCGCAGCTGTGGTCACAGCGGTGCGACGCGGGTTGCGGACCGCGTTCAGCAGGGCCAGGTCGGCTGGTACCCCACCCTGCCAGCGCCGCGGAAGCAGGCGCCTCGCCCGCCCGACGAGGGAGATCGTCGCCGGTACCACAAGCGGGCAGACGGCCAGCACGCCGAGGAAGGTCAGCACCCCGCCGGCGAGGGCGGGCAGCATGGCACCGGAGGCCAGCCCGACGCCGAGAGCCGCGCACCCGGTCAGAGCCAGCAGGATCCCGGCGCCCAGCTGGGCCCTGCCCATCCGGCCGCCGAGCTTGCTGGGCGCTTCCGGCATGAGCCCGCCCACCGGAGTGATCCGGGAGGCGCGCCAGGCAGGTGCGAGGCAAGCCGCGAGCGTCACCACCACCCCACCAGCGAAGGGAAGCGCCAGCGATGCCGTACCAGGGGTGACCGCAGACAGCACGACGGGGATCGAGGTGCTGTTGGCCAGGGTCACCAGGAGAGCACTGGACAGGATGCCCGACGCCGTACCGGCTGCCGCGGCGAGCCCGCCGAGCAGCATCGCCTCGGCGACCGACATCAAGAAGACCTGCGAGCGTTGCGCACCGACACACCGCAGGAGGGCAAGGTCCCGGGTGCGTTGGGTCATGACGATCCTGAACGTGTTGGAGCTGACCAAGCCGGCGACGAAAAGCGCGATGACAGCGAAACCCAGCAGGAACGAGCCGAGCACGTCGACCTCGTCGGTGAGGCCGCTGACCGCCTGCTTGCGCAGGTCGTCCGTGGTCGCAACCTCTGTCGCTGGCGCCAGGTGCCGGATTTCCCGAACGAGAGTGCCGGCGGATACGCCGGGAGTGGCGTCGACGTCGATCTGCACTGACAGTCCGGGAACCTGCCAGTTCTGCAGAACGCCGGCTCGAGTGGCGAGCGGACTCACCCCGTCGGCGCCCTTCTCGGGCGCCAGCAACCCCACCACGGTGACGTCTCGCCGCGGAACGTGTCCGCCGCCCAGCACGAGTCGGCTGCCGACGCTGACGTTCTCACTCGCCGCAAGGTCGGCGGCCAGGACGACCTGGTCCGAGGCGACGGGAAAGCTTCCCGCCGCGAGCCGTTGCCACCTGAGCCCAGCGGCCGCCGGGACCTCAGAGATCCCCAGCGAGCCCCCAGCCTGCCCGTGCGGCCAGCTGACGCCGACGTACCCGGTGCGGATCGCCGCAGCTGCCGCGACGTCCGGCAGCCTGGCGACCCGACCGGCGAGCTCGGCTGCCCTCGCGTTCACCGGGAAGGCGACCAGGTCGGCCTGGCTGAACTGGATCGCGGCGGCGTCGCCGGCCCCTCGCTCGGCGGCCCTGGTCAGGGACAGGGTGGCGGCACAGAAGGCCACCCCGAGGAATATGGCGAGAAACGTAGCGGTGTAACGACGGCGGTGGTGCCGCCAGGAAGCAATCCTCAGCGCCAGCACAAGGTCACGCCTCCGCTCGGCCGAGCGCGGCCAGCACCGAGGCTGGCGTTGGATGCAGCACCTGGCCCGCAAGCCTGCCGTCGGCCAGCAGGACGACGCGGTCGGCGCTCGACGCGGCGATCGGGTCGTGCGTGACCATGACCACCGTCTGCCCGAGCTCGTGCACCGAGGTGCGCAGGAAGCTGAGCAGCTCGCCGCCGGTGCGGCTGTCCAGGTTCCCGGTCGGCTCGTCCGCAAAGACGATGTCGGGGCGGGTTACGAGCGCTCGGGCGATGGCGACCCGCTGCTGCTCCCCGCCGGAGAGCTGCGCCGGCCGGTGAGCGAGCCGGGAGGACAGCCCCAGCACCTCCACGATCGAGTCGAACCATCGCCAGTCGGGCTCCTTGCCGGCGAGGTCGAGGGGCAGCAACACGTTCTGCTTCGCGGTGAGCATCCCGAGCAGGTTGAACGTCTGGAAGACGAAACCGATCCGCTCGCGCCGCATCTTCGTCCGGCTGGAGTCGGACAGCGCGCTGAGACTCACGTCCGCGAGCCACACGTCGCCCGACGTGGCCGTGTCGAGACCAGCAAGGCAGTGCATCAGCGTCGACTTACCGGACCCCGATGGACCCATGATCGCGGTGAACTCCGCCGTGGCGAGCGCGACCGTGACCGCGTCCAATGCCCGCACCTCGGCGCTTCCCTTGCCGTAGACCTTCACCAGGTCGGTCGCGCTGATGGCATCCATTGGCACGACGCTATGAGTCGGGCTTGGCTACGTCGTCGGCCCAGCGATTGGACTCCACGTCAGCCTCAGGTCGTACGACGGGCCCCTCCGCCAGCCTCAGGAGGGAGGGCGCGGACGGACCAGCCCCGACTCGTAGGCCAGCACGACGAGCTGCACCCGGTCCCGCAACCCGGTCTTCGTCAAGATCCTGCCGACATGGGTCTTCACCGTCGCCTCGGCCAGGTACAGCGCCGCCGCGATCTCCGCGTTCGACTTGCCCTGCGCCACCTCCAGCAGCACCTCGCGCTCCCGCTCGGTCAGCTCGGTGAGGGATGCGGAGAGCGGACGCTGGTCGTCGGGCAGCAGGGCGGCGAAGTGGGCGATCAGGCGGCGCGTCGTCGAGGGTGCGATGACCGCGTCGCCAACGTGGACGGTGCGGATGGCGCCGAGCAGGTCCTGCGCCGGGACGTCCTTGAGCAGGAAGCCGGCCGCACCGGCCTTCACCGCCGCGAACGCATACTCGTCGATGTCGAACGTCGTGAGCACGATGACCTTCGGGGCCTCGGCGGCCAGCCCACCCAGCATCTGCTGAGTCGCCTCCACCCCGTTCATCCTCGGCATCCGGACATCCATCAAGACGACGTCCGCCGTCACGCGGCCGAGCGTGGCGAGGGCTTCGAGACCGTCCCCCGCCTCGGCGACAACCGTCATGTCCGGCTGCGACTCCACCAGCATGCGGAAACCCGCGCGCACGAGCTGCTGGTCGTCGACCACCGCCACCCTGATCGCGGGCACCTGGGTCGGATCGTCGGTTGCGCTCACGCCACCTCTACCCGGGAGAGGGGAATCGTCGCCTTCAGCTCGAAGCCGCCGGTGGCTCGAGCCCGTACCGACAACGTGCCGCCATGCAGCTCCACCCGCTCGCGCATGCCCAGCAGGCCTTGTCCCGTTCCGTCACGTCCGGGCCACCCGGCGGGTCCCTGACCGTCGTCGCACACGTAGACCGTGAGATCGCGGAGGCCGTACTCGAGGCGCACATCGGCAGCTGCACCCGGTCCGCCATGCTTCAGGGTGTTCGTCAGTCCCTCCTGGACCAACCGGTAGACCGTCAGCCCTGTCCCTGCGTCGACCCCGCGTGACGTGCCGACCACCTCGAGGCTCACCGGAAGTCCGGTGGCCGCCACGTTGGCGACGAGCGCTGGAACGTCGTCGACACCAGGCTGCGGAGCCATCAGCTCCATGCCCTCGCCGGCGCGCAGCAACCCCAGCAGCCTGCGCATCTCAGCGAGCGCGCTTCGCGCAGATGCGGCGATCGTCTCGAGGACTCGTTTGGCCGCCTCGGGATCCCGCTCGGCCGCGTACCGTCCGCCGTCGGCCTGCACGACGATCACCGACAGGCTGTGGGCAACGACGTCATGCATCTCTCGCGCTATGCGCTGTCTCTCGGTAGCGGCGGCTATCGCCGCCTGCCGGTCCCGCTCGGCGGCGAGACTCCGGTTGCGCTGCTCGAGCTCGGCCACGTAGATGGACCGGGTACGACGCAGGTCGCCCAGAATCCAACAGGCGATGACGGCGAGGACCACGACGAGCATCGGGTAGAAGTCGGCTCGCTTCCTCAGGTTGTCGACGCCGCCGAGCCACTGGAGCGGGCCGATGACCGCCCCCAGCAGACCGACCGCGAGACCGGCCCAGCGGGCCCAGGCAGGTCCGTAGCGCGAGATGGAGGGCAGCGCAACCAGGAGCGCGACGTCGCCCCATATCGGGCTCGCTATCAGCCCGAGCTGAAGTAGGCACAGCAGTGCCACAGCGGTGAAGCTGACAACTGGCATTGCTCGCCGCAGGACCAGTGGCGCGATGAGGACGAGGCTGTATCCGACGGAGGTGCCCAGGGGATAGATGCCGTACCGGTTCTGGAAGAACGCGGGAAGGGCGATGACGACAGCGATCAGCGCGTCCACGACTATCGGCGGCAGCCGGACCACGTCGTAGACACTCCTGCGCACACCCCGAGGCTACGGCCCAGTCGGGTGCAGCGGGGCTACTAACGTGCTGTTGTGGCTCGTCGTCGCTGGGTGCCGCTGCGCGCGGCGTGGGAGGCGGCGCTCTACGGACCCAGGGGGTTCTACCGCCGCGAGTCCCCGGCAGACCACTTCAGGACCTCGCCGCAAGCGTCCGCCGCGTTTGCCGTTGCCGTCGTCGCGCTGGCCCGTCGGCTGGACCTGGGCAGGGTGGTCGACATGGGGGCGGGATCCGGGAAGCTGCTTGTCGACGTCCATGCGTCGGCTCCCGACCTCGACCTCACCGGTGTCGACCTGCGGCCGCGGCCGGCCGGCCTGCCCGCTCGGGTGAGCTGGCTACCTCGGCTGCCGGAAGGATCGGACGGGCTGGTGATCGCCAACGAGCTGCTCGACAACATCCCCTGCGACGTGGTCGAGCTCGACGACAGGGGCGAGTGCCGCCTCGTGGAGGTCGACGCGGTCACCGGTGACCAGCGGCTCGGCGACCGAGCCGGTCCCGCGCTGCTTGCCTGGACGAGCACCTGGTGGCCGCTGGCCCGGCCTGGCGAGCGTGCTGAGGTCGGGCTGGCTCGAGACGCCTTCTGGTCCGGCGTCTGCGCGGCGGCCGGGCGGGGAGCCTGTGTCGCGGTGGACTACGGCCATCTGATGGCCGAGCGGCCGCGCCAGGAGACCCTGACGTCGTACCGCAAGGGCATCCAGAGCGGAGCGGCGTTCGACGGCAGCCACGACGTCACGGCGCACGTCGCCTTCGACTCCCTCGCCTGCGCCGCCGGGGGTACGCCGCAGAGACAGCGAGACGTCCTGCACGGCCTGGGCCTCACCGGCCAGCGGCCGCCGGCGGGCCAGGCGAGCACGGACCCCGCCGGCTACCTCCGGGACCTGGCCCGGGCGAGCGAGGTCGCCGAGCTGACGGCGGTCGGTGGACTCGGTGACTTCTACTGGCTGATCAGCCCCTGCCAGTAGGACCGCCGCGGACTCGGGCGCGGAACTCGTCCACCCAGTCCCCGACCGGCCAGGTGGACTGGACCAGCCAGGTTGCTCCGGCGGCTGCGTACTCGTCCGCTGGGATCCCGGGTCCCCACGGAGCCACCACTTCCCACCCAGGAGGCGCGTCGCCGCCGAGGTAGCCCGACAGCGCGTCCGGGGCGAGCAGCTCCTGCGAGCCGATAGGGACGACGCCGTCCCAGCCGCGGGCTCGGCGGAGGGGCCGCTGGTTCGGGACGACGCCGGCGACCCAGATGGGTGGCCTGGGCTGCTGAACGGGTCCCGGACGGAGCCTCCCATGCGCTGTGACGTGGTCACCGTCATGGTCCACTTCGGCGCCCCGAAGCAGCTGGTCGAGGACCTCGAGACCCTCGTCGAGGATGGCGGCGCGGGACCGACCGTCGGGTTCGTCGCCGAAGTTGCCGAAGTCCGCGACGGCCGGCTCCCCCAGCCCCACGCCGAAGGTGATGCGGCCGCCGCTGAGGTGGTCCAGCGTCAGAAGCTGCTTGGCGACGACGTGGACCCGCCGGCGGGACAGCGGAGTGACCAGCGTGCCGATCCGGACCCGTTCGGTGGCTTCGGCGATGGCGCCGAGCAGGACCCAAGGGTCGTGGACGTCGGGCTGGTTCGATGTCGACCAGACCAGGTGGTCCCAGAGGAAGACGCCGTCCCATCCGGCGATCTCGGCGTCCCGAGCGATGCTGACAACGATCGCGGGGTCGGTGAACGGCGGGATGTTCACCGCGAACTTCACTGAGCGGCGCCTGTCGGGTTCGGCAGCTTGCTCCCGTCGGCAGCAGGCCGCCCGCCTGTCTCGATCGGGATGCCGTCGACGGCAGACCCGTACTCCGGGCTGTAGGTGGGGTTGTTGCGGAACGTGTCCACGAACTTCTGCAGGCGCGGGTCGTCGGCGCTCTGGACCCTGAGCTGATGCCCCCAGACACTGATGACGATCGGGGCCGGCAGCTTGTCGCCGCCCCATGGGCTCAGGTCGAC
>JBBQKY010000004.1:0-36473 GCA_038327385.1 Propionibacteriales bacterium | reverse complement strand
CGCCCGGCACCCGGGTCGATCCCGGACTCGCCGGGGGTCTACCGGTTCCGTGACCCGACCGGCCGGGTGATCTACGTCGGCAAGGCCAAGAGCCTGCGCGCCCGGCTCTCGTCGTACTTCCAGGACGTGTCCAACCTGCATGAGCGCACCGCGAGAATGGTCACCACCGCCGGCTCGGTGGAGTGGACCGTCGTGGAGACCGAGGTCGAGGCGCTGCAGCTCGAGTACTCGTGGATCAAGGAGTACGACCCGCGCTTCAACGTCAAGTACCGCGACGACAAGTCCTACCCGTGGCTGGCCGTGACGCTCAACGAGGAGTTCCCGCGCGTGATGGTTGGGCGTGGGCCCAAGCGCAAGGGAGTCCGCTACTTCGGCCCTTACTCCCATGCCTGGGCGATCCGCGAGACGGTCGACCTCCTGCTCCGGGTGTTCCCGATGCGCTCCTGCACGGGTGGAGTGTTCAAGCGCAGCACCCAGATCGGGCGGCCGTGCCTGCTCGGATACATCGGGAAGTGCTCGGCGCCCTGTGTCGGCCGGGTGAGCCCCGAGGAGCACCGGGCCATCGTCGACGACTTCTGCTCGTTCATCGCCGGCCAGACCGGCGTGCACGTCAAGCGCCTCGAGCGGCAGATGCGGGCGGCGTCCGACGCACAGGAGTACGAGGTGGCGGCCCGGCTACGTGACGACATCGGTGCCCTGACCCGGGCGATGGAGAAGAACGCTGTCGTGCTCCCCGACGGCACGGACGCCGACGTCATCGCGGTCGCCGAGGACCCCTTGGAGATCGCCGTGCAGGTGTTCTACGTCCGAGGCGGGCGGATCAGGGGACAGCGCGGCTGGGTGGCCGACCGGGTCGACGACGCGGAGCTGCCGGAGCTGTTGCGGCGCTTTCTCATCCAGGTGTACGACGTGGAGGGCGGCGACGCCATCCCGCGAGAGGTGCTGCTCCCCAGGGATCCCGCGGACATCGACGTGCTGGTGTCCTGGCTCAGCGACAAGCGGGGCAGCAGGGTCGACGTACGTGTCCCGCAGCGCGGCGACAAGCGCAGCCTGATCGAGACGGTGGCTCGCAACGCCGGACAGGCACTCGCCCTGCACAAGACAAAGCGCGCCAGCGACCTGACAACGCGCAGCCGAGCCCTCGAGGAGATCCAGCGGGCCCTCGGCCTTCCGGAGGCTCCGTTGCGGATCGAGTGCTACGACGTCTCCAACCTGCAGGGCACCGAAGTCGTGGCGTCGATGGTCGTCTTCGAGGACGGCCTGCCGCGCAAGAGCGACTACCGCCGGTTCGTGATTCGCGGGTTCGAGGGGCAGAACGACGTAGCCGCCATCCACGAGACGATCACCAGAAGGTTCCGGCGACTGCTCGACGACAGGGCGGAGTCGGCTACTCCCGACCTGGGAGGCGACGCCATCGAGGAGGGCCCGGCGCTCGTCGACCCGGACACCGGACGGCCGCGCAGGTTCGCCTACGTGCCCGGGCTCGTGGTGGTCGACGGTGGCCCGCCACAGGTAGCGGCCGCCCAGCGGGCTCTCGACGAGCTCGGCATCGACGACATCCCGGTCGTCGGCCTCGCGAAACGTCTCGAGGAGGTCTGGCGTCCGAGCCAGCCCGACCCGGTGATCATGGCTCGCACCAGCGAGGGCCTCTACCTGCTGCAGCGGGTGCGCGACGAGGCGCACCGGTTCGCCATCGCCCATCACCGCAGCCGGCGGTCCAAGACGATGGTGGAGAGCGTCCTCGACGACGTGCCGGGACTCGGCGAGGTACGCCGCAAGGTCCTGCTGCGGCACTTCGGGTCCCTCAAGAAGCTCCGCTCCGCGAGCCCGGCCGACATTGCGGCGTTGCCCGGTTTCGGGCAGCGGACGGCGGAGGCGGTCGTGATCGCGCTGGCTGGTTCGCCGGGCGGCGCGCAGCCCGCGGTCAACACGGCGACCGGCGAGATCCTGGACGAGGCGGCCCATGGCTGAGGCTGAGGCCGCGACCCAGGTGTTCCTCGTCACGGGCATGTCGGGCGCGGGACGCAGCACCGCAGCCAAGGCACTCGAGGACCAGGGCTGCTTCGTCATCGACAACCTGCCACCGCAGCTTCTCTCCGAGGTCGTTCGCCTCGTCCTGACGGATCGCGGCGAGTACCCCCAGATCGCGGTCGTCGCAGACGTCCGCTCGCGCAGCTTCTTCAACCACCTGCAAGGCGCGATCGCCGAGCTCGGCGAGCTCGGCGTCCGCTACCAGGTGCTGTTCCTCGAGGCTTCCAACGAGGTCCTGGTACGACGTCAGGAGGCGGCCCGCCGCCCGCATCCGTTGCAAGGTGGTGCGCGGTTGCTGGACGGCATCCTGCGCGAGCGCGAGCTGCTGCGCGAGCTGCGGGGGAGCGCCGACGTGCTCATCGACACCTCCACGCTCAACGTGCACCAGCTCGCCACGAAGGTCGCCTGGCTGTCGGCGGAGGGCCACCCCGCTGGGCGCGCGACGATCGTCTCCTTCGGCTTCAAGTACGGCATCCCTGTCGACGCCGACATGGTCGTCGACATGCGCTTCCTGCCGAACCCGCATTGGGAGCCCGAGCTCCGGCCGATGAACGGCCTCGACGCCGATGTGCGCGCCTACGTCCTGGGGCAGCCCGCCGCCGGTCAGTTCCTCGAGCGTCTCGACGCCCTGCTCGAGACCGTCTACACCGGCTTCCTCACCGAGCGCAAGCACTACCTGAACCTGGCGGTGGGCTGCACGGGCGGCAAACACCGCAGCGTCACCATGGCCGAGGCGGTCGGCGAGCGGATGCGCAGGCGCGGCGTGGAGACGCTGGTCGTCCACCGCGACCTCGGTCGCGAATGAAGCCGCTCGCCGTCACCGCGCTGGGTGGTGGGCACGGCCTCGCGGTCACGCTCAGCGCGCTGCGGGCGTTCTGTCGCGATATCACGGCGGTCGTCACGGTGGCCGACAACGGTGGGTCGTCCGGTCGACTTCGGTCGGAGCTCGGAGTGCTGCCGCCTGGGGACCTCCGCCAGGCGCTGGCGGCGCTGTGCCGCGAGGACGACTGGGGGCGCACCTGGGCCGACGTGCTTCAGCACCGCTTCGCCGGGGACGGCGACCTGCACGACCATGCTGTCGGGAACCTGCTCATCGTGGCGCTGTGGGACCTGCTCGGTGACCACGTGACGGGCCTGGACTGGGTTGGCCGGCTGCTGGGTGCGCAGGGACGGGTGCTGCCGATGGCCGCCGTCCCCCTCGACATCCAGGCGACGGTTCGCGGTGCCGACCCGGCCCGCCCGCACGAGCTGACAACCGTATGCGGCCAGGTCGAGGTGGCCACCACGCGTGGCCACGTGGAGTCCGTCGAGCTGGTCCCGGCCAACCCGCCGGCCTGTCCGGAGGCGGTCGCGGCCATCCAGGCCGCCGACTGGGTCGTCCTCGGGCCCGGCTCCTGGTACACGAGCGTGCTGCCCCACGTGCGAGTGCCGGACCTGCTGGCCGCCCTAGTCGCGACCCCGGCGAAGCGGTGCGTCACCTTGAACGTGGCGCCGCAGCCCGGGGAGACCGAGGGTTTCGCGGCGAACACCTATCTGGAGGTGCTGGCTCTGCACGCCCCCGACCTCCGTGTCGACGTCGTCGTGGTGGATCGTCAGGCGCTCGGTGACGAGCCGCTGCTCCGGCAGGCCGTTGACGCGCTGGGCGGGCGTCTGGTCATTGCCGATGTCTCCGCATCGGACGGCAGCGCTCGCCATGACGCGGCCCGGCTGGCCACGACGTACGCCCAGATCATGACGTGACGGCAGGAGCAGCGTCCGCAGCGTGGCAGGATCGGTCCCATGGCTATGACCGCACAGCTCAAGGCCGAGCTGGCCAGCACGTCGGTGAAGAAGTCCTGCTGCCGCAAGTCCGAGGTGTCGGCGATGCTGCGCTTCGCAGGCGGGCTGCACATCCAGGGCGGGCGGATCGTCATCGAGGCGGAGTTCGACACCGGCGCGGCGGCGCGCCGCATCCGGCGCGATCTCGTCGAGGTCTACGGGCACCACAGCGAGGTCGTCGTCATCAGCGGCGGCGGCCTGCGCAAGGGCACCCGGTACGTCGTCCGGGTCGCGAAGGACGGCGAGGCGCTCGCCCGCCAGACCGGGCTGCTGGACACCCGGGGGCGGCCCGTCCAGGGCCTGCCTCCCCAAGTGGTGAGCGGGGCAGGCTGTGACGCCGTCGCGGCCTGGCGGGGAGCCTTCCTCGCGCACGGCTCCCTCACCGAGCCGGGCCGGTCGTCGGCGCTGGAGGTCACCTGCCCCGGTCCCGAGGCGGCGCTTGCGCTGGTGGGAGCCGCCCGCCGGATGGGCATCCCGGCCAAGGCCCGCGAGGTGCGGGGGGTCGACCGGGTGGTGATCCGCGACGGCGACGCGATCAGTGCGCTGCTCAGCCGGCTCGGCGCCCATGAGTCGCTGCTCGCGTGGGAGGAGCGCCGGCTCCGTCGCGAGGTCCGCGCGACAGCGAACCGGCTCGCGAACTTCGACGACGCCAACCTGCGTCGCTCAGCGCGGGCAGCGGTCGCAGCCGGGGCCCGGGTGGAGCGCGCCCTCGAGATCCTCGCCGACGAGGTCCCGGACCACCTCAAGCTTGCCGGCGATCTCCGGGTCAAGCACCGCCAGGCGAGCCTCGAGGAGCTCGGGCAGCTGCACGAGCCGCCACTGACGAAAGACGCGATCGCCGGCCGGATCCGCCGGCTGCTCGCGATGGCGGACAAGCGAGCGGAGGAGCTCGGTATCCCCGACACCGAGTCCTCCCTCACCCCTGACATGCTCAGCGACGCGCCCTGACCCCTGCGCTCACTCCGCCTTCCGCAGGCACGCGGAGACGAGGATCAGCCAGATCGGGAACAGCGAGAACGGCACGAAGCCGGCCGGCCCCAGGGGGGCCATCGCGCCGATGACCACCGAGGCGATTGCCAGCCAACGAGGCAGCGCGGCGGTGCGGTAGCCAGCGACGCCGGTTGCGACCATGGTGAGGACCAGACCGAGCATGGCGGGCACGAAGTTGGCGTGGTCGAGCACGTTCATGGCCTGCGCCACTGCCGGACTCCCGCTGTGCACGGCGTCGTCCATGGCGAAGGCGGACACGGCCCACCCGACCAGGGTCAGCGCGAACGCCAGAGTGCCGGCGAGAGCGGCGTCGGCGGTCCAGGCGCGGTCGTTCCGGGACAGCACCCGTCTCACGGCGCAGCCCCAGAAGACCAGCAGCGCGCCTGCCACCACGAGCCCGTACCCGCCGATCCGGACCTGCAACGAGCTCTGGGTGTACTGGCTGATCACTCCGGCGCCCGGCGTGTCACTCGACGGCCCTTCGCTTCCGCCGACGAGGAACAGGCCGACGAACAGGGCGCTGTAGGCGCCGGAGAGCAGGAGCATGGTGCGCCGTGCGGGCGAGGCGGCGGCCGTTTCAGCGCCTGGTCGCTCCGGCGGCTTGGTCGTGTCGAGTGCGGGTGTCGATGTGGTCATGGTCGAGCCCTTCTCTTCGCTCCGCCGCGCCTGTCGCGACTCGTGGACACAGCCTGTTCTCGGGGGACCCTCGGCACATCGGGGCGGTCTCGGCAATCACCGTCGGGGCTAACCCTGAGGTCAGGTCCGGTCCGCGCTGTCACTATGAGTTCGTGGCAGGTACCGCATCGCTCTCCAGCCGGCCCAGAGTGGCTGCCGTGCTGGCGGCTGGGGCCTGCCTGACAGCGCTGGTCGGCCTCGTCGTGGCGGACCGTGTCATGGCCGCGATCGGCCGGCCGGACCTGGCCGGCCTGCACGGCGAGGCCTGGGTCCTCGTGGTTGCCATCGTCAGCGCACTCGCGGTCGGCACGATGCTCGCCGTCGCCAAGCCCGAGCATCCCGTCGGCTGGCTGTTCCTGGCGCTCGCGGGATGCATGCTGTCGTCCGGGGTCATCGACGCGTATGTGACCTTCGCGTTGCGGGCGGACCGCGGCAGCGAGTACGCCGGCCGGGTGGCGGCGGTCATCGGAGACGCGAGCTTCATCCCGTGGCTGGTGGTCGTCTCGTTCGCGCTCCACCTCACCCCGACCGGCTCCATGCTCGGCAGGCGGTGGGCCGTCGCGGCCAAGGTCACCGCCGTGGCCGGGGCTTACTCGCTGCTCGCGGCGCTCATCTCCCCACGGACGCTCTCCCCGCCGTACCAGCACGTCGAGAACCCATGGGCGCTTCCCGGGGTGGCCGCCGTGACGGACAAGGTCGCAGCCGTGGCCATCCTGGTGGTCGGAGTCGGCCTGGTCGTCGCCGGCGCGTCGCTGGTCGTGCGGTTCCATCGCGCGAGGGGTGACGACCGGCGGCAGCTGCTGTGGCTCGCGCTGGTCGTCGTACCGCTGCCGTTGTTCGTCGTGCTGGCGTTCGCCGCGTCACGGTCTGAGAACCAGGCGGTGACGGTCTGGGCGACGGGCGGCTTCGTGGTGCTGGTGCCGGTGGCGGCCGGGTTGTCGGTGATCCGGTTCCAGCTGTACGACGTCGAGCGGGTCGTCGCACGCGCGGTGACCTACGGCCTGCTCTCCGCCTTGCTGGTCGTGACGTACGTCGTCGTCGTCCTCATCGCCACCCGGGGGGTCGGCGCGTGGACCGGGTCACCGGAGGTCTCCGGGACGCTGGGAGCGGTCGCCGCTGCCGCGGTTGCCGCGCCGCTCCGCTCGGGGCTGCAGGACCTGATCGACCGACGGTTCAACAGACGGCGCCACCAGGCCGTGCGGGTGATCCGGGAGGGCCTCGCCGACGAAGGCGCAGGTGTCGACGTCGAAGCGCTTTTCCGTCGTGCCTTCGGTGACACCTCACTCGGCATCGCGTACCCCGCTGACGCCTCCGCTTCTGAGGACGAGGAGACATGGTTGACGGCGGGCGGTCGTGTTCCCGCGCCGTTCATGGCGCACGTCGAGGTGACCCACCATGAGCGGGTGGTGGCCCGGGTCGGTTTCGACCCGTCGCTGAACGACCCGCAGACCGTTGCCGGCGGCGTGTCGGTGGCGGCGGTCGAGCTGGACAACGCCCGGCTACGGGCGGAGCTGTCCCGTCAGGTCGCCGAGATCACGGCATCCCGGCAACGTCTCGCGCACGCCCAGCGTGCGGAGCGTCGGCGGGTCGAGCGCGACCTTCACGACGGCGCCCAGCAGTCTCTACTGGCGCTTGCCTTCGACCTGCAGGCCGCCGGGCTGAACGGTGACGAGACCCGCCTTCGGCGCGCGCTGGCTGACGGCGCCGAAGCGGCTCAGGCGGCGGTACGCGAGCTGCGCGAGCTCGCCAACGGTCTGCACCCCGCGGCCCTGGCCGACGGCGGCCTGAGCGCCGCCCTCGACGACCTGGCTCGGCACTCGCCGATCCCGCTTCGCGTGCGGGCGGACGTCCCACGGCTCGAGCTGGGGTTGGAGTTCACGGCCTGGCTGGTGGTCTGCGAGGCGGTCGTCAATGCCCAGAAACATGCCCAGGAAACGGGCATCCAGGTCGACGTGACGATCGAGGACGACCGGCTGCTGCTACGGATCACCGACGACGGCATCGGTGGGCGAGCCCGGGCGGACGGGGGATGCGGGGGCTACGAGACCGCGCCGAGACCGCCTGCGGCAGCCTCGTCGTCGCTTCCGAGCCTGGCATGGGTACGCGGGTCGATGTGAGCCTGCCATGCGGGTCGTGATCGCGGACGACTCCGCCCTGCTGCGTGAGGGGCTGGCCCGCCTGCTCGTGGAGGCCGGCGTCGACGTCGTCGGTCGCGCCGCGGACGCCGACTCGCTGGTGGCGGCAGTGGCGGAGCACACGCCGGACGTGGCCATCGTGGACATCCGGATGCCGCCGACGTACACGCACGAAGGTGCGAGAGCGGCCACCGCCCTGCGGGAACGGTTCCCGAACCTCGGGATCTTGCTGCTCTCCCAGTCGTTGGAGAGCAGGTACGTCGCTGATCTCGCCCGCCAGCACCCTCGCCGATTCGGGTACCTGCTCAAGGACCGGGTCGTCGACGTGGAGGTCCTCGTCGACGCCCTCCACCGCGTGCATCGCGGCGGGACGGTGCTCGACCCCGACGTCGTGGCCCACCTGCTCGGTCGAGGCGAGCTCGTCGAGCAGCTGCAGCGGCTCACCGAGCGGGAGCGCGGGGTGCTGTCGCTGATGGCCGAGGGGAGGTCCAACCGGGCCATCGCCGCCGGGCTGGTGATCGACCTGAAGACGGTGGAGAGTCACATCGCCAGCATCTTGGCGAAGCTGGACCTGCCGCCGACCACCGACGACCACCGACGGGTGCTCGCGGTGCTGGCCTGGCTCCGTGGTTGGTAGGGTCGGCGAAAGCGGCTGACCGCCCGTCCACCGGCTCGTCAAGAGGGAGAATCGCGTGACAGTTCGCGTAGGAATCAACGGCTTCGGCCGCATCGGCCGCAACTTCTTCCGCGCCGTCCAGGCGTCGGGTGCCGACGTCGAGGTGGTGGGGGTCAACGATCTGGCGCCTACCGACGTGCTCGCCCACTTCCTGAAGTACGACTCGATTCTCGGGCGCTACCCGGGCGAGGTCAGCTCGGACGACAAGGGGATCGTCGTCGACGGAACCACGGTCCGCGCGCTCGCCGAGCGCGACCCTGCCGCGCTGCCGTGGGGTGACCTCGGGGCAGACATCGTCATCGAGTCGACCGGCATCTTCAACAAGGCCGAAGACGCCCGCAAGCACCTCGCGGGTGGTGCCAAGAAGGTCATCCTGTCCGCACCTGGGACCGACGAGGACGTCACGATCGTGCTGGGCGTCAACGAGGGCGACTACGACCCGGCGTCGCATGCCATCATCTCCAACGCGTCGTGCACGACGAACTGTCTCGGCCCGATGGCCAAGGTCCTGCTGGACTCTTTCGGCATCGAACGCGGCTTCATGACGACCGTGCACGCCTACACCACCGAGCAGCAGATTCTCGACCAGATCGCCCTCACCCGCAAGGGCACCATCGACCTGCGCCGCGCGCGGGCGGCGGCCACGAACATCATCCCGACGAGCACCGGTGCCGCGCGCGCGATATCCCTGGTCCTTCCCGAGCTGAAGGGCAAGCTCGACGGCTATGCGCTGCGCGTGCCGGTTCCTACCGGATCGGTCACCGACCTGACCGTCACCGTGAGCCGGGAGACGACGAAGGACGAGGTGAACGCGGCGTTCCAGGCGGCCGCCGACTCGGGGCCGTTGTCGAACGTCCTCGTCTACACCGAGGACCTGATCGTCTCGTCGGACATCGTCGGCTCCCCGGCGTCCTGCACGCTCGACTCGGCACTGACGCTGGCCACTGGCAACCAGGTCAAGGTCGTCGGGTGGTACGACAACGAGTGGGGATACGCGAACCGCCTGGTCGACGTGGCCGCTCTCGTCGCCGCCTCCCTCTGACGGCGGCCGGTCGATGCAGGACGTGGACGGGCTCGACGCCCAGCTAGGCGGGCTCGCCGGCCGGCGGGTCCTGGTCCGGTCGGACCTCAACGTCCCGCTCGCGGACGGTCAGATCTCCGACGACGGACGCATCCGGGCGAGCGTCCCAACTCTCGCGGACCTGAGCGCTCGCGGCGCGAGAGTCGTGGTCATGGCGCATCTCGGACGCCCCAAAGGTGAACCCGCCCCGGCGTACTCGCTGGCCCCGGTCGCGGCGCGGCTCGCGGACCTGCTCGGTGCGCCGGTACGCCATTGCAGCGACACCGTCGGACCTTCGGCCGAGGAAGCTGTCGCCGGGATGGCCGGCGGTGATGTCGTGCTGCTGGAGAACGTGCGCTTCAACGCCGGCGAGACCAGCAAGGACGACACGGCGCGCGGCGAGCTCGCCGACCAGCTGTCAGCACTCGGGGACGCGTTCGTCAGCGACGGCTTTGGCGTCGTGCACCGCAAGCAGGCCAGCGTGTACGACGTGGCGCAGCGGCTACCGCACGCCGCCGGGGGCCTCGTGCTCGCCGAGGTAGCGGTGCTGCGCCGGCTCACCGAGGACCCGGAGCGGCCCTATGTCGTCGTACTCGGGGGGTCGAAGGTCTCGGACAAGCTCGGGGTGATCGACAACCTCCTCGGCAAGGCCGACAAGCTGCTCATCGGTGGCGGCATGGTCTTCACGTTCCTGGCCGCTCAGGGTCACGAGGTCGGCAGGAGCCTGCTCGAGGCAGACCAGGTCGACACCGTTCGAGGCTATCTCGAGCGAGCTGACGCCGCGGGCGTCCAGATCGTGCTGCCGAGCGACGTCGTCGTGGCGGCGGAGGTGTCTGCGGAGGCAACGGCCAGCGTCGTGCCCGTCGAAGCCATGCCGGGCGACGAGATCGGCCTCGACATCGGGCCGGAGAGCGCCAAGGCGTTCGCTTCAGCGCTGGCGAACGCCCGGACGGTCTTCTGGAACGGACCCATGGGAGTCTTCGAGATGGCACCCTTCGCCGACGGGACCCGGGCAGTCGCCGAGGCGATCGCGGGCGTCGACGGGCTGTCGGTCGTCGGGGGCGGCGACTCGGCCGCCGCCGTGCGTGCGCTGGGGTTCTCCGACAGCCAGTTCGGCCATATCTCGACAGGTGGCGGGGCGAGCCTCGAGTATCTCGAGGGCAGGTCGCTGCCCGGCCTCGACGTCTTGGAGGAGTGACAATGGGCAACAGCGGCAGGCTCCCCCTGATGGCGGGCAACTGGAAGATGATTCTCAACCATCAGGAGGCCATCGTCTTGGTACAGAAGCTGGCCTGGACCCTTGCAGACAAGAAGTACGACCCGACCCGCAGCGAGGTGGCCGTGCTTGCGCCGTTCACCGACCTGCGGAGCGTGCAGACGCTGATCGACGGGGACAAGCTGCCGCTGAGGCTGGGTGCGCAGGACGTGTCCGTGCACGACGACGGCGCCTACACGGGAGAGATCAGCGCCCGGATGCTGGCCGCGCTGGGTTGCCGCTATGTGACGGTGGGGCACTCCGAGCGGCGGCAGTACCACCATGAGGACGACTCCGTCGTCAACGCCAAGGCCCGGCAGGCGGTCGGCGCGGGGATCACGCCGATCGTCTGCGTCGGTGAGGGGCTCGACGTTCGGCAGGCGGGCACTCAGGTGCCGTTCACCGTCGAGCAGCTCGACCGCTCCATCGCGGGCCTGGACGGCGATCAGGTAGCCGAGCTGGTGGTCGCCTATGAGCCGGTGTGGGCGATCGGGACGGGTGAGGTCGCCACGCCCGACGACGCCCAGGAGGTCTGTGCCGCGATCCGCGACACGATCGCGAGTGTGTACGACGCCGACGTCGGCGCGGCGACACGCGTGCTGTACGGCGGGTCGGTCAAGGCTGCGAACGTGGCCGCCATCATGGCGCAGCCCGACGTGGACGGGTGCCTGGTGGGCGGGGCCAGCCTGCAGGCCGACGAGTTCGGCGGCATCTGCCGGTTCTACGACATGCCGGTCCTGTGACGGCGCGCAACCGGTAGGATTCTCGGTTGTGATCATCGTCTTCGACATCCTGCTCGTGCTGAGCAGTGCCTTCCTGATCTTGATGATCCTGCTCCACAAGGGCCGGGGCGGGGGCCTGTCCGACATGTTCGGCGGCGGTGTCTCCAGCGGGCTGGGGGGCTCGTCGGTGGCGGAGAAGAACCTCGACCGGATCACGATCGGCGTCGCGGTGCTGTGGGCTGTCTGCATCGTCGTGCTCGGTCTGCTGCTGAAGACCGGCTGAGGCCTGCCCGGGACGTACAATCAGCCAACCGGGGCATCGGCGGGTGGTGCTCCGGACTCATGTCAAGGAGTATCTGGTGGCTGGTGGTAGCGCGATCCGCGGTAGCAGGGTGGGAGCAGGGCCGATGGGCGAGGCCGAGCGGGGAGACTCCGCGCCACGGCAGCGCATCTCCTACTACTGCGCACACGGGCACGAGACGGCGCCGATGTTCGCCATCGACGCCCAGATCCCTGACATCTGGGAGTGCCCCAGGTGCGGGCTCCCGGCCAACCGCGACTGCGACAACCCACCGCCGCCGCCGAAGGCCGAGCCCTACAAGACCCATCTGGCGTATGTGAAGGAGCGGCGCTCCGACGCGGAGGCCCAGGAGATCCTCGACGAGGCGCTCCAGATGCTCCGCGCCAAGCGCAAGTCCGGCGAGGTCATCTACTGAGCCCCAGCCGAATCGTGAGCTGGGGCGGTTAGGGAGAGGCGATCCGAGCGAGGCCGGGCGGGAGCTCGGCGGCGGCGGCCTTGTCCAGCAGCCAGGTGGTGTTCTGAATCCCCTTGGGACCGCTCGCCGGGACCTGGATCACCCCTGCGCTGCCCAGTCCCAGGCGAACAGCGCGGGACTTCTCGCTGCCCGAGGCGACGAACCAGACATCCAGCGCGCGGTTCAGGGTGGGCATCGTCATCGAGACACGCACCGGCGGTGGCTTGGGCGCTCCTCGTACGCCGACGACGGACCGCTCGTCGTATAGCGCGGGGTGCTCTGGGAACAGCGACGCGACGTGGCCGTCCGGCCCCACGCCCAGCATGAGCACGTCGAACGTCGGCACACCACCGTGGTCACCGGGTCCGGCGGCGGCGGCCAGCTCGGCGGCGTACATCTCGGCGGCGGCCTCCGGGTCGTCACCCGCCTGGTCAGGCGTCGGCATCGGATGCACCAGCGGGGGGTCGAGCCGAACCGAGTCGAGCAGCGCCGACCTCGCCTGGCGATCGTTGCGCTCCGGGTCGTCGGCTGCGACGAAGCGCTCGTCGCCCCACCACACCTCGACGGCGCCCCACTCGACGGCTGAGCTGGCGGGCGAGCTCGCCACGGCCCGGTGGATCTTCTCCGCGATGGTCCCGCCGGTGAGTACGATCCGGGCGATCCGGCCGGCCGACTGAACGTCGACGAGGTGGGTGATGAGCCGTGCCGCCACGGCGTCGGCGAGACCCTCAGCGCTCTGGTGCACGACGACAGTAGGGGCGCTCATCGGCTCCGCGTTGCCCTCTTGGCGGGAGTCTTCTTGGTGCCCGGTCGCTTGACGGCTCGCTTCGGCGACTTCAACGCCTCCTTCGCGGCCGGCATGTCCGAGCTCGGGCCGTGCTTCACCGCCTTGGCGGAAGCGTCGACCAGTTTGCACAGACGCTGGACCGTCTCGGCGTAGATGTCGTCGGGGTCGAGCCGGCGCAGCTCCTCGGCCAGCAGCTCGGCCGTGTCGCGTCGCTTCAGCGCGACGGGCCGGTTGGGGGCGTTGGGAATCGTGAACTCGGCAAGCCGTCCGTCGGGCCGGGTGATCTCGATCGGTCCGCCGCCGGTCTCCAGGCTCACCGACGTGATGCCAGGACCCCTGGAGATCGTCCGCTCGACGGGGACACTGAGACAGGCGCTGAGCCAGGCGACGAGCAGATCCGCGCTGGGGTTGCTTCGCTCGGCCTCCACGATGCCGTGGCGCACTCGGGCCGGGTACTGGTCGAGGGCGGCGGCGAGCAGCGCGCGCCATGGGGTCAGCCGGGTCCAGGAGAGATCGGTGTTTCCGTCGGCGTAGTTGCGTGCCTGGGTCAGCATCGCCTGCGCCTTGCCTCGCTCGATGGTCGCCGCATCGGTGATCCGGCGCTGGGCGAGGCTGCCGAGCGGGTCGTTGGCCGGATCGTCGGGGGCCCTGCGAGGCCACCACACGACCACCGGTGAGTCCGGTAGCAGCAGCGGCAGTACGACGCTCTCGGCATGCCGGGTCAGCTCGCCGCTCATCCGGAGCAGGACGGACTCACCGGAGCCGCCGATGGTGAGCTCGGCGTCGAGGTTGGCCGCGCCACGGGCGGATCGCTTGATGATGCCGAGGATCCGCGCCGGATGCTCCCGCGAGACCGACCGGGCGATCTTCAGCGCGTCGTAGTGGTCGCCCTCGTCGGTAACGACGAGGAACGTCATCACCATCCCCATCGAGGGGGATCCCGCATTGCTGCGCTCGGTGAGGAGTGCCGACGCGATCGCGCTGGCATTCGTGGACGTCAGTTCGATGGTCACAGGTCTCCTCAGGGACGGCGCCAGAGGCGCCCGTCGCGCTCCAGCATGTCGACAGCCGACTGCGGCCCCCAGGTCCCGGACGGGTAGGTGTCCGGCTTCCCGTGGCTGCACCAGTAGTCGATGATCGGGTCGAGCACCTGCCAGGACAGCTCGACCTCCTCGAGCTGGGGGAACAGTGGCGGGTCACCGAGGAGGACATCGAGGATCAGCCGCTCGTAGGCCTCCGGGCTGGACTCCACGAACGTCCCGCCGTACACGAAGTCCATGTTGACGTCGCGGATCTCCATCGCGGTCCCCGGCACCTTGGCACCGAACCGCATGGTCACACCTTCGTCCGGCTGTACCCGGATGACCGCCGCGTTCTCGCCGAGCTCCTCGGTAGCCGTCTTGTCGAACGGCAGGTGCGGCGCCCGCTTGAAGATCACGGCGACCTCGGTGACCCGTCGCCCGAGGCGTTTGCCGGTGCGAAGGTAGAACGGCACGCCTGCCCAGCGGCGGGTGTCGATCTCCAACCTGATCGCCGCGAAGGTGTCGGTCACGGAGCTGCTGGGGATGTCCTCCTCCTGCAGGTAGCCGCCGACCTTCACCCCGCCGGCCCAGCCGGGGCCGTACTGGCCGCGCGAGGTGGAGAGGTCGAGCCGGTTGGGCACGCGCACCGATCGGAGCACCTTCTGCTTCTCGATCCGCAGGCTCTGCGCATCGAAGGAGACCGGCTCCTCCATCGCGATGAGTGCCATCAGCTGCATGAGGTGGTTCTGGATGACGTCGCGCGCCGCGCCGATCCCGTCGTAGTAGCCCGCCCGCGAACCTATCCCGATGTCCTCGGCCATCGTGATCTGCACGTGGTCGACGTAGTTGGAGTTCCACACCGGCTCGAAGAACTGGTTCGCGAACCGCAGCGCGAGGATGTTCTGCACCGTCTCCTTGCCGAGGTAGTGGTCGATGCGGAACACCGACTCGGCCGGGAACACACTCGCGATCACGCTGTTGAGCTCCTTGGCACTCGCGAGGTCGTGGCCGAACGGCTTCTCCACCACGATGCGACGCCAGGCTCCCGCCACCGGGTCCGCGAGGCCGTGCTTCTTCAGCTGGTCGATCACGGCAGGGAAGAACTTCGGGGGAATGGCGAGGTAGAATGCGTGGTTGCCCGCCGTGCCCCGCTCCCGGTCGAGCTCCGCGATCACCTCGTGCAGCTGGTCGAAGGCCACGTCGTCGGAGAAGTCGCCGGGCACGAAACGGAAGCCCTGAGCCAGCTGGTTCCAGACCTCCTCGCGGAACGGCGTCCGGGCGTACTCCATGACGGAGTCGTGGACGATCCTGGCGAAGTCCTGGTTTGCCCACTCCCGCCGCGCGAACCCGACGAGAGCGAAGCCCGGCGGGAGCAGCCCCCGGTTGGCGAGGTCGTAGATCGCCGGCATCACCTTCTTGCGGGAGAGATCACCGGTCACGCCGAAGATCACCATGCCGCACGGTCCCGCGATCCGGGGCAACCGGCGGTCGCGCTCGTCTCGCAGCGGGTTGGCAGGCGGCTGCGGCGATGACACCTCGATCGTCGTCACTGCAGCAGCTCCCGAAGCGTCGCCACTCCCGCCACCGGCTCGGTGAGATGGAGTCGCAGCACCGGTCGGTCGTGGTCGGCCAGCACGGTCGCGTCCCCCGCGGCCTGCGCGGCGATCAACGTGCCGAAGCTGAACGGCCGGTCCGGGACCTCGACATCCTGCTGCTCTGCGGAGGTGATTTGCAGGAAGACGCCCTGCGCCGGTCCGCCCTTGTGGTACTGACCGGTGGAGTGCAGGAACCGCGGCCCCCAGCCGAACGTCGTCGGCCGTCCGGTACGACGTGCGAGTGCGGGCCTGACCTCGTGCAGGGCAGCGTCGCGCTCGGAGTCCAGGTAGGCCATCACTGCCAGGTAGCCGTCGTGGCCGAGCTCGTCGAGCAGCGCCTGGACCGCTCCGGCCAGCGTGTCGACGCCTTCGAGCAGGCCCGCGGAGCCGCGCGCCTCGATTCCGTCCTCGGTGATCTGCGCAGGCACGTCGGCGGGCTGCTCGTCGAGCAGCCCGCGCGCCGCCTTCTTGGCGCTCTCCACGTCGGGCTGGTCGAACGGGTTGATGCCGAGGAGCCGCCCCGCGACGGCAGTTGCGGTCTCCCAGGTCAGCAGTTGCGCGCCGAGCGTGCCCGACACCGTGACCCAGGGATCGCCGACCCCGTCGGGACTACGGTTTGCCAGCTCCGCAGATACAAGGCAGGCGACGACGACGTCGTGGGGGAGGGTACTGACCTCCGGCGCCCCGGGGCCCTCGACGGCCACCGGCAGCACCCCCTTCCCGAGCTTCCCGGTCGACTCCGCGATCAGCTGCTCGGCCCAGTCGGCGAAACCGACGACGCCGGAGCCGAGGTCGGCGATCGCCACCTTGTCACGCCCCTCGTTACCGGCCAGCGCGGCGGCCAGCACGAGTGCGGGGTTGTCCGCGCTGTCGGACGCGAGGTCGCTCATCACGGCCTCCGCCTCGTCGAGCACCTCGGCCACGTCGATGCCGGCGAGCCCCGTCGGTACCAGGCCGAACGCCGTCAGGGCGCTGTAGCGGCCGCCGACGTGGGGGTCGGCGAGAAAGACCTTGCGATACCCCGAGTCGCGCCCGAGCTTCTCGAGGTCGGAGCCGGGGTCGGTGACGACGACGAACCGCGACGCAGCGTCGATGCCCGCCGCCTCGAAGGCAGCGGCGAACGCTCGGCGCTGACTGTCGGTCTCGAGCGTGCCGCCCGACTTGCTCGAGACGACCACCACCGTGCGGGTGAGGTCGCCGCTCAGCGCGCGGGCGACGACGCTGGGGTTCGTGGAGTCGAGGATCGTCAGGGGCACCAGGTAGGTGCGCGAGATGACCTCAGGGGCCAGCGACGAACCACCCATGCCGCACAGCACCACCTGGTCGATGCCTTCGGACCACAGGTCGGCCCGGAGAGCGTCGATCTCCGCGAGCAGGGGACGGGAGCTGGTGGCCAGCGACACCCAGGACAGCCGGACCTCGGCTTCGGACTCGGCGTCCGGCCCCCACAGCGTGGCGTCCTGCGCGGCGACCCTGCTCGCCACCTGGTCGTTGACCAGGCCCGCCACGACGTCGTCGTACGACGACGACGTGCGCACGACAAGCTCCGACTTCATGCCGTGGCCTCCTGCAGCGCCTTCTTCACGGTGGCGAGCAGCTCCGTCCACGACTTCTCGAACTTGTCGACCCCCTCGTCCTCGATGACCTTCACGACGTCGTCGTAGGTGATACCGAGACGATCGAGGTCGTCTATCACCTGGCGGGCTTCGTCGTACCGCCCGGTGATCGTGTCGCCCTCGATCTCGCCATGATCCCCGGTCGCCTCGACCGTCGCCTCCGGCATCGTGTTGACCGTGTCGGGCGCGACGAGCTCGGTCACGTACATGGTGTCCGGCAGGTCGGGGTCCTTGACCGATGTGGATGCCCAGAGTGGCCGCTGCTTGTGCGCCCCGGCCGCCTCGAGCGCGGCCCACCGGTCGCCGCCGAAGATGTCCTCGAACTGCTGGTAGGCGAGCCGCGCGTTGGCGATCGCCGCCTTGCTGCGCAGCCGCTTCGCCTCCTCGACATGGTGACCCGACTCCGCGATGGCGTCCAGCCGGTTGTCGACCTCGGTGTCGACCCGACTGACGAAGAACGACGCCACGGAGCGGATCGACGCCAGGTCGTTGCCGTTGCCCTTGGCCTGCTCGAGCCCGCTGAGATAGGCGTCCATGACCTTGCGGTAGCGCTCGAGGCTGAAGATCAGCGTGACGTTGACACTGATGCCCTCCGCGGTGGCGGCCGTGATCGCCGCCAGGCCTTCCTCGGTGGCCGGGATCTTGATCATGAGGTTGGGGCGGTCGACCATCCACCACAGCGCCCGCGCCTCGGCGATCGTCGCCTGGGTCTGATGGGCCAGCCGGGGGTCGACCTCGAGGCTGACGCGCCCGTTCAAGCCAGCGGTGCTGTCGTACACGCCGCGCATCACGTCACAGCCCCAGCGGACGTCGAACGTCGTGATCGCCCGCACCGCCTCCTCCAGGGTGACACCGCGCACCGCCAGGTCCTTGACCTGCTCGGCATAGTCGTCGGCGTTCTCGACGGCCTTGGCGAAGATCGTCGGGTTGGACGTCACGCCCACCACGTTGCTCTGCTCGATGAGCTCGGCGAGGTTGCCGCTGGTGAGCCGCCCCCGCGAGATGTCGTCGAGCCAGACGGACACGCCTGCGTCCGAGAGTGCCTCGAGTCGGTCGTTCATCAGTGTTCCTTTCGGTGCCCGGGATTGGTTGGTGGATGCGGCTAGCGCTGGGCGTCCGCAGCGGCGATGCTCTCGATCGCGGCCTGGGTGACGGCCTCCGCGGTCATGCCGAACTCCGTGTAGAGCCGCTGGTAGTCGGCCGACGCCCCGAAGTGGTCGATAGACACGATCCGCCCGGCATCGCCGACGAGGTCGCGCCAGCCCATGGCGACCGCCGCCTCGACGGACACCCGTGCCTTGACCATCGGCGGCAGCACGGTGTCGCGGTACGACGTCTCCTGCTCCTCGAACCACTCCCGGCAAGGCATGGAGACGACCCGCGCCCGGATGTCCTTGGCGGCCAGCTGCTCGCGCGCCGCGACGGCGATCTGGACCTCCGAGCCGGTTCCGATGAGGACGACATCGGGGGCCCCGCCGTCGACGTCGAGCAGCACGTAGGCGCCGCGCGACACGTTGGACGTGTCGGCGTACCCGTCCGCCCCGCGTGGGTAGGTCGGCACGTTCTGCCTGCTCAGCGCGAGGCCTGCGGGACGGTCGGTGTGCTCGAGGATCGCCCGCCAGGCCGCCACCGTCTCGTTGGCGTCGGCAGGGCGCACGACGTCGAGCCCGGGAATGGCGCGCAACGCCGCCAGCTGCTCGATCGGCTGGTGGGTGGAGCCGTCCTCACCCAGCCCGATCGAGTCGTGGGTCCACACAAAGGTCACGGGGAGCTTCATGATTGCCGCGAGGCGGACCGCCGGGCGCATGTAGTCGGAGAAGATCAGGAACGTGCCGCCGTAGGGGCGCGTTCCGCCGTGCAGCGCGATCCCGTTCATGATCGAGCCCATGGCGTGCTCGCGGATCCCGAAGTGCAGCACCCGCCCGTACCAGTCCCCGTCGAACATCTTCGTCGCATGTTCGGGCGGGATGAAGCTCGGCTGGCCCTTCGGCGTGGTGTTGTTGGAGCCGGCCAGGTCGGCTGAGCCTCCCCACAGCTCGGGCAGCACCGGGGCGAGCGCGGAGAGGATGTCACCGGATGCCTGCCGGGTGGCGACGCCCTTGGCATCCGGCTCGAACGTCGGCAGGGCGTCGGCCCACCCGGCAGGCAGGGTTCGGGTCCGCATCCGGTCGTACAGCGCTACCTGGTCGCCGGCGCCCGACGCCCACCCGTCGTACTCCTCCTGCCAGTGGGCCTGAGCCGCCTTGCCGCGCTCGATGGCCGCGCGGGTGTGCGCGATGACCTCGTCGCTGACCTCGAAGCTCTGCTCGGGGTCGAAGCCCAGCACCTTCTTGGTCGCGGCTACCTCCTCCGCTCCCAACGCGCTGCCATGGGCCTTGCCGGTGTTCTGCAGTGTCGGGGCGGGCCAGCCGATGATCGTCCGGAGCCGGATCAGGCTCGGCCGGCCGGTCTCCGCCTGCGCCGCTCGGTAGGCCGCATAGAGCGCCTTGACGTCTTCGTGGTAGCCCTTGCCGCCGCTGGTCCAGTCGAGCGTCTGGACGTGCCAGCCGTACGCCTCATAACGCTTCCCGACGTCCTCGCTGAACGCGATCGCGGTGTCGTCCTCGATCGAGATCTTGTTGTCGTCGTACAGCATCACGAGGTTGCCGAGCTGCTGGTGACCGGCAAGCGACGACGCCTCAGCACTCACACCCTCCTCCAGGTCGCCGTCGCTGGCGATGACGAAGATGGTGTGGTCGAAGGGGCTCTCGCCGGGCGCGGCGTCGGGATCGAGGAGTCCCCGCTCCCGCCGGGCGGCCATCGCCATGCCGACGGCGTTGCCGACTCCTTGCCCGAGTGGCCCAGTCGTCGTCTCGACACCGGAGGTGTGCCCGTGCTCGGGGTGTCCCGGCGTGAGGCTGCCCCACACCCGGTAGGCCTTCAGGTCCTCGAGCTCGACTCCGTAGCCGGCCAAGTAGAGCTGGACGTAGAGGGTGAGGCTGGTGTGACCGCAGGAGAGCACGAACCGGTCGCGCCCGGTCCAGCTGGGGTCCGCCGGGTTGTGCCGCATCAGCTTCTGGAAGACCAGGTACGCCGCTGGTGCCAGGCTCATCGCGGTGCCGGGGTGACCGCTGCCGACCTTCTGGACCGCGTCCATCGCGAGCACCCTCGCGGTGTCGACCGCACGGTCGTCGGTCTCGGACCAGTCGAGCTCGGTACCTGCGGTGGGGTGGGCGCTTGGCACGGCGACGGGTCCTTCCTCAGGATGTCTCAGGGACGGTTTGAGCGTACTGCCATCGAGGTTCGGCGCCATCGGTGCATGTCGCCCCCCGAACTCGGCCCCACCCTCGCTCACTAGACTCGACGGCGTGCACACGAGGTATCCGTGACGGCTGTCGATCCGCAGACGCAGCTGCCTTCGCGGACGGCGACCCTCGAGACAACGACGGCGGCCGGGACCCCTGCCCAGGCCTCGCTTCGGGTGGTTCTCGCCTCGTACGTCGCCCTCACCAAGCCGCGGATCGTCGAGCTGCTGCTCCTCACCACGGTCCCGGTCATGTTCCTCGCGCAGCGCGGCGTCCCGCCGCTCGGGCTGGTGGCCGCCACCATCGTCGGCGGCACGCTGGCCGCCGGAAGCGCCAACACGCTCAACTGCGTTCTCGACAGGGACATCGACGAACGGATGCTGCGCACCCGGCGACGTCCACTGCCACGGCACCAGGTGTCGCCCGCCGCTGCCTTTGCGTTCGGCGTCGTCCTCGGCGCACTCGCCACCCTGCTGCTGGGTTTCGTCGTCAACTGGCTCTCCGCCGGTCTTGCGTTGGCCGCCAACGTGTTCTACGTCCTGGGCTACACCCTGCTGCTCAAACGTCGTACGTCGCAGAACATCGTCTGGGGCGGAGCTGCCGGCTGCTTCCCAGCGTTGATCGGCTGGACTGCCGTGACCGGATCACTGGCCTGGGCGCCGGTTGTGCTGTTCCTGGTGGTCTTCTTCTGGACGCCGCCGCACTTCTGGTCGCTGGCCATTCGCTACCGCGAGGACTACGCCGCGGCAGGCGTCCCGATGCTGCCGGTCGTCGCACCCGCCGCGACCGTGGGGCGGCAGATCGTCGGCTACGCCTGGCTCACCGTCGTGACATCCCTCGTCCTCTGGCCGGTCGCGTCCACCGGCTGGTTCTACCCCACGGTCGCCGGAGTGCTCGGTATCTCGTTCCTGGTCGAGGCTTACGCGCTCGCTCGCCGGGCGCTGGACAGCGAGGATCCCGTCACACTGAAGGCGATGCGGCTGTTCCACTGGTCGAACGCCTACCTGGCGCTGCTCTTCTTGGCGGTGGCCCTCGACCCGCTGCTCACCCGCTGACGGTGACCGTCTCGACGCGGCGAACCTGCCTGCCGGCCTTGCTGATCCTGCTGATCCTGCTCGGAGCCTGCTCCTCGACACAGTCCAGCAGCTCGCCCTCGACGCCGCCGGCCAGTAGCACGCCGCCGAGCTCCGTCACCACGCCGGCGGCTGTTCCGCGTCCGGGTGCGGACTGCCTGCGCCCTGCCGATAAGGCACAGGCAGTGCGCTTCGGTCCACACTCTAAGCTCGGCGGCTACCTGGTCGGGTCGGGCGACCGGTACGTCGTGCTCGCCCATCAGAGCTCGGGGGACAGCTGCCAGCTGCTCCCATTGGCTCGTGGCCTTGCATCGGCCGGCTTCCACGCGCTCGCGTTCGACTTTCCCGGCATCGAGTCGAGCAGCCGGGCCAGCGGAGGACCGATCCTGGCCGTGGCAGTGCTGTCGGCGGTCCGGTACTGCCGAGCGCAGCACGCCCGGTCCATCTCCCTGGTCGGGGCGTCAATGGGCGGCTACGCGGTCCTCAACGCGGCGCTGCTCGCTGACCCGCCGGTCAGCGCCGTCGTCAGCCTGTCGGCGCCGGGCACCTGGGACGACCCGCAGGGCAAGCCCCTCGACATCTCCGGTCTCGACACCCCGACGGAGCTCTGGGCCGCCCTGTTCGACACCACGTTCGCCGACGCCGCGCGGGTGCTCGCGCGCCAGCGCCCGTCAGCGGAGCTCATCATCGTGGCGGGTTACGGGCATGGCGTCGAGCTGGTGCCCAAGGCGCTACCCCGCATCGTCACGTTCCTGGACTCCCATGCCTCGCCCGGCTGAACCGGCGGCGTTCGGGGCGAATCTCAGCTGGCGCGGTCCGCCTGCTCGGCTGCCGCCGTCTCGGTGTGGGCGCCCTCGGTCGTGAGCTCGCCGGACGCGTTCTCGAGGTGGGCACGCACGAACCAGTGGAACTGCTCCAGGTCGCTTGACTGGCTGATCAGCAGGTCCTGGCTTACCGGGTCCGGATCATCCGTAACGTCGATCGCCTTGCGATGGCCCTCGATCACCCCCGCATAGACCAGGTCCAGGGCACCCAGATGCGCGAGCGCGTCGGCGCGTCCGAGCGAGTAGTCGTCCCAGGACCGCTGCGCGACGATGGCGCCCGGGGTGCCGGCCGGAGAGCCACCGAGGGTGGCGATGCGCTCCGCTGTCGCGTCGACCATCAGCCGTACGGCGTCGACCTGCGGGTCGAGCATCGTGTGGACGCCGATGAAGTTGGACCCCACAACGTTCCAGTGCACGTGCTTGAGCGTCAAGGCGAGGTCGTTCAGGGCATGGAGGCGTTCTTGCAGCACGTCGATGACGGTGACGGCGTCCTGATCGCTCATCGACGGGACGGTGTACGACACCGAGGTCTTCTTGGTTGGCATGGTTCCTTCCTATCACTCAGGTCTGCGGCATCTTTGTGGGCGTCGGGGGTCCCTCGACCACGACGGTCCCGGCTACCTTGTCGTGCAGGGCCTGGCGGCGCTTGTTCCACAGCGGCCACAGGTAGTCGAGGAACCACACCACAGCGGCCGGGTAGGAGAGCACCGGCAATAGCGTCATGAGACCCACGCTGTACATGAACCCGACCCGGCGGGCGATGACCAGCCAGCTGAGTGGACCTGGTTCGCCGAGCAGCCGGACAGTGATGCCGACCACGCGTTTCCCGGGGGTGGCGCTCCATCGCCGCAGGCACACCGTCTCGTAGAAAGCCTGCACGGCAAGAAGCAACAAGGCGATGGGGAGCTCCCACCGCAGCACCTCGTTGCTCGGCATGATCGACGTGTTCCTGCCGTCGTTCACCTGATCCGCCACCGCTTGCGCGTACCGGTAGATGAAGTATCCCGTGGCCGGAAGGCTGAGCAGCGCGACGATGATGCCATCGAGCAGCCGGGCGGCCAGCCGCCTGAGCCAGCTGCTGATCCGGGCCCCGTCGGGGGTCGTCGGCCCGTCTGGACCGGGCCGCGGGTCCGGCGGCTGCTGAGCGGCCGGCATGCCGTACTGCCACATCTGCTCCTGTGCGGGCGGTGCTCCCGGATAGCGCCACTGGTCGACAGGCGCTTCCTGCTGCCGGGGCGCCAGGTGGTCGGTCCACCCGTCGCCGTCCCAATATCGCAGCCGGCTCGCGTCCCGCGGGTCGTCGTACCATCCGGAGATGGGTGCCATCGCCCAAGCCTGCCATGTCCGTCAGCGCGACAGACCACTCAGGACATGGACACATTGACGAGCCGGGTGGCCAGTGCGTCGAAACCGATGCCGTCGAAGCCGGGAAGGCTCGAACCCAGCCTGTTGCGCAACGGGTCGACCCAGTCAGCGGGCATCTGCTCCGCGCCAGCCAGCGCTCCGCAGACCGACCCGACGGTGGCACCGTTGGAGTCGGTGTCCCAGCCGCCCGTCACGACCGTGCAGACGCTGGAGGCGAAGTCTCCCCGGTTGCGGGTCAGCGCGAAGGCGACAAGTGCCGCGTTGCTGAGCACGTGCACCCAGTGCAGGTGACCGAACTCGTCGTACAGGACGTCGAGGCAGGACTCCATGTCGGCTCCGCTGCGAGCGATCTCGACACCCCGGCAAAGGGCGGCGGCATAGCGGCTGTCCGGCGGCACTACCGAGAGCCCGGTCGCGACCACCTCGTCGACGTCGTCTGACACGACGGCTCGCGAGCACATCGCGGCGACGGCCATCGCGCCGTAGACACCGTTGCGGACATGGCTCACGACGGCGTCGCGCCAGGCGAGCCGGGCCGCCGCCGCGGGGTCGCCGGGGCGGACCCAGCCGTAGACGTCGGTGCGGATCTGGGCGCCGATCCACTCCCGGAAGGGATTGTGGACCGTCGCCGTCGCTGGGGGAGTCTCACCGTCCAGCAGGTTCCGGTACGCCACCCGCTCGGCGGTGAACACCCGAGCCGCCGGCAGACTGGCCAGCCACTCGTCAGCCACGTCCGGCGACGTGAAGCCGTCACCACAGCGCTCGAGCACCGCGAGGGCCACCAGGCAGAAGTTCATGTCGTCGTCCTCCGGCATGCCGTCGATGCTCTCGGCAAGGCTGGTCGCCTCGCTCCGGCGGTTCCACGGCCACTGCTGCGCTACGCCGGCGGGAAGCTCCTGCGCGGTGAACCAGCTCCGGAGCGGCCACCGGCTCTGGCTCTGCAGGATCTCCCGGATCCCGTGACGGGGGATCTTCTCGACCGGCTTGCCGAGCAGGCAACCGGCTGCCCGCCCGAGCAGCGCGCCATGCACCCGGTCGAAGCTGGCGGCAGCCGTCCTGGACGTGGCCGATGCACCCGCCTGCCGTGGCCAGAGCGCCTCGATGGCGGCGAGGTCGCTGGGCTCCCGCCGCAGCACCTCAGGGTCGGCCGGCAGCGCGTCGAGCTCGTCGAGCAGGACCATCGCGAGAGCTCGGAGCGACGAGTCGCCCTCCTGGCCGAGGCCGCTCGCGGGTGCCCGGTCGCTGCCGCCGGCCTCGACCCAGCGGTCGCGGATGGCTTCGACGTCCTTGCCGTCGTCCGCGCTCGCAGCCAGCTCGAAGGCAACCAGGTCCGGTGGCTGCAGCCAGCTCAGCGGGCTCATAGTGGCGCCACCAGTACGGCCGCACCGCGGTCACGTAAGCCCAGAAGCAGCCAGGCCGAGGCGGCGCTGATGAGTGCGGCGCCGAGCATGTGCAGGCCGACGAGGACGATCGGCAGGTCTGTCAGGTACTGGGTGAACCCGATGACGCCCTGTGCGAGCTCCAGACCCAGCAGCCAACGGGCGGCCCGTTGGGCTCGTTCGGGAGCGCCGGTTGCCCGCAGGGCGAGCCACGTCCCGATCGTCAGGCCCACCAGCAGGAAGACCAGGTCTGCGTGCAGCTGGGTGAGCGCCGCCGGCCGAAGGCCGTTGCGGGGTGCCTCGCTGCTGCCGGCGTGCGGGCCCGAGCCCGTGACCACGGTTCCCGCGTAGAGCACCAGCCAGGTGACGCCGAACAGCGCTCGGCTGAGCAGGACGACGGGTCGGGGGACGGTCGGGCGAGGCGGCCTGTCCTCCTCGTCGATGCGGCGTACAAGCGCGACGGCGACGGCGACCATGGCGAGCGAGGTGAGCAGATGCAACGACACCACCCATGGGTTGAGGTGGGTCAACACGGTGACGCCGCCGATGACGGCCTGGGCGGGAATGCCCAGCAGCAGGACGGTTGCCAGCAGTCGCAGCGGCGTCCGTGCCGGACGCATCCGCATCGCGGCGACCCACGTGGCCAGCGCGATCGCTGCCAGTACGAAGGTCAGCATCCGGTTGCCGAACTCGATGAACCCGTTCACCCCGAGCGCGTCGTGCGCCACGAACGACTGGGTCGTGCACCGTGGCCACGTCGGGCAGCCGAGCCCGCTCCCCGTCAGTCGCACGGCTCCTCCGGTCACGACCAGGGCGATGTTGGCGCACAGGGAGGCAACGGCCAGCCCCCGCAGCGTGCGGATCGACGGCGCGAGCACGCGCGGGCGGTCCGGAGCCAGCGCCCCGGTCACTCCCATCGGAAGAACCTGACCGCGGCGACCGTCGAGAGGGCTCCCCAGACCGCGAGCACGAGCAGGCGCAGCCAGCCGAAGCCGGTCCCGTCCAGGCTCTCGCGCAGGCCTTCCGCCAGTGCACCGGACGGAAGGAGGGTGACCACCTGGCGAAGACCGGTGGGGTACGACGACAGCGGCACCACCACGGCTCCGGCGACGAGCAGCAGGATGTAGACGAGGTTGGCTCCCGCCAGGGTTGCCTCCGCGCGCAGCGTCCCCGCCATCAGCAGCGCGAGCGCAGCGAAGGCGGCGGTGCCCGCGAGGACCAGCAGCACGGCGGCGGCGACGTCGGCAGCCGTCGCATGCGGGCGCCA
This sequence comes from Propionibacteriales bacterium, assembly GCA_038327385.1. GTDB lineage: Bacteria > Actinomycetota > Actinomycetes > Propionibacteriales > Nocardioidaceae > JAWWPG01. The sequence goes on along the minus strand of JBBQKY010000004.1, from coordinate 10,144 downwards.
CCCGAGCGCGAGGCCCACTCCCGCGACGACGACAACCTGGGCAGCCTCAACCAGCAGGAGCGAGCCCACCTTGCCGAGGAGCAGCCCGGCGCGAGGAAGCGGGCTGGCCCCCAGCCGCTTGAGTACGCCGTACCGCCGCTCGAACCCGGTGGCGATCGCCAGCGACGTGAACGACGTCGACATCACGGCCAGCGCCAGCACGCCGGGCGTCAGCACGTCGATCCGCCGGCCGGCGCCGAGGTTGACCACGGAGCCGGACTCCGCACCACCGACCAGGAGCAGCAGCGGGATCACCAGCGCCAGCAGCAGCTGCTCGGCGTTCCTGACGAGCAGCCGCGTCTCCATGCGGGCGTGCGCCCAGACCATCGCGGGAAGGGCGGCGCGGCCCGGCTCAGGGGAGTAGCTGAGCGCCGTCACGTTCGCAGCTCGCGCCCGGTCAGGTCCAGGAAGACATCCTCGAGGGTCGCCCGCCCGACGGTGAGGCGCTCCGGCATCATCCCGCGGCCGGCGCACCACGACGTCACCGCGGCCAGCGTTTGGGGGGAGACGTCGCCGCTGACGCAGTAGGCACCTCCAGGCTGCGCCGTGACGGTGCTGCCCGGTGGTAGCGCCGACGCGAGCGCGGCGAGGTCCAGGCCACCGGGCGCGTTGAAGCGAATCGTCTCGCCGGAGCCGCGCGAGGTCAGCTCGCTCGGGCTACCGGACGCGAGCAGCCTGCCCTGGTCGAGGACGTGCACGTGGTCCGCGAGGCGCTCCGCCTCCTCGATGTAGTGCGTTGTCAGCACGACCGTGACCCCGTCCCGGGCCAGCTCCTCGACGAGCTCCCACGTCGAGCGTCGCGCCTGCGGGTCCAGTCCGGCCGTCGGCTCGTCGAGGAAGACCAGCTCCGGGCGGCCCACGACGGCCATCGCGACGCCGAGGCGCTGCTGCTGGCCGCCGCTGAGGCGCCGGTACGGCGTCTTGCCGCAGCCGGTGAGGCCCAGCCGGTCGATCAGGAGGTCCACGTCGAGCGGGTGCGCGTGGAGGGCGGCCACGTAGCGAAGCATCTCGTCGGCCCGGACCGTCGACCAGGCCCCGCCCTGCTGGAGCATCACCCCGACGCGTGGCGCCAGTGCGTAGTGCTCACGCCGAGGGTCGAGACCGAGCACCCGGACGTCGCCAGCATGTGGACGCCGGTAGCCCTCGCACGTCTCGATGGTGGTGGTCTTCCCGGCGCCGTTCGGCCCCAGCACCGCCGTCACCCCGCCCGCCCGCACCGTCAGGCTGAGCCCGTCCACCGCGGTCCTGTCGCCGTACCGCATCACGAGGTCCCTGACCTCGACTGCAGGGGCCTCGACGGCACGTCCGGTCACGCCGACAGTCTAGGAGCCAGCGTGCGGCCACCCTCGGTTGAGCCGCTTCACTATTTAGGACACAATGGTGTTGTGAAAACAGCGACGGTGTCGACGGCTCCCGAAGGTGCCGTCGACGACTCCCCCACCCGGGAGCGGGTTGCCGCGTCGATCATGGAGAACGGCCCCTCGACCGCGGCTGCGCTCGCCGGCCGGCTGGGCCTGACGTCCGCGGCGGTTCGCCGGCACCTCGACCACCTGGTGCATATCGGCGCCGTGGAGGCGAAGCAGCCGCGGGTGTACGGCGCCCGAGGGCGCGGCCGGCCCGCCAAGGTCTTCGTGCTGACCCCCTCCGGCCGCGACACGTTCTACCAGGGGTACGACGACCTTGCGATCGGCGCCCTGCGGTTTCTGCGCGACTCGGCGGGGTCGGCGGCTGTCGGCGACTTCGCCCGGCGTCGTACCGCCGACCTCGAGGAGCGCTACTCCGCCGCCATCACCGCTGCTCCGCAGGAGGAGCAGGCGTCCGCACTCGCGGCCGCGCTCAGCGAGGACGGCTTCGCCGCATCCGTCACGTCGACCGGCACCAGCGTCCAGCTGTGCCAGCACCACTGCCCGGTTGCGCACGTGGCCGCCGAGTTCCCCGAGCTGTGCGTCGCAGAGACGGAGGTCTTCTCCCGCCTGCTGGGGCGTCACGTTCAGCGCCTCGCCACGATCGCCCACGGCGACGGTGTCTGCACCACCAACCTGCCGCATGCATCGCCCGTCGTACCCGCCAATCCCGAAAGGACCGTCCCATGACATCCATTGAGCAGCTGAACCCCGGGCTCGAGGGCATCGGCCGCTACGAGTACGGGTGGTCCGACGCCGACGCCGCCGGCGAAGGCGCGCACCGCGGGCTGGACGAGAGCGTCGTTCGCGGCATCTCGGCGCTGAAGGACGAGCCACAGTGGATGCTCGACCTCCGGTTGAAGGGCCTCAAGCTCTTCCGCCGCAAGCCGATGCCGACGTGGGGCGCCGAGCTCGGTGGGATCGACTTCGACAACATCAAGTACTTCGTCCGGTCCACTGAGAAGCAGGCGACCTCCTGGGAGGACCTGCCCGAGGACATCAAGAACACGTACGACCGGCTCGGCATCCCGGAGGCGGAGAAGCAGCGTCTCGTGGCCGGTGTGGCCGCGCAGTACGAAAGCGAAGTCGTTTACCACAAGATCCGCGAGGACCTCGAGGAACAAGGCGTCATCTTCAAGGACACCGACACCGGGCTGCGCGAGCACGAGGACATCTTCCAGGAGTACTTCGGCTCGGTGATCCCGGTCGGCGACAACAAGTTCGCGTCGTTGAACAGCTCGGTCTGGTCCGGCGGGTCGTTCATCTACGTTCCCAAGGGCGTGCATGTCGACATCCCCCTGCAGGCCTACTTCCGGATCAACACCGAGAACATGGGCCAGTTCGAGCGCACGCTGATCATCGTCGACGAGGACGCGTACGTGCACTACGTCGAGGGCTGCACCGCACCGATCTACAGCTCCGACTCGCTGCACTCCGCAGTCGTCGAGATCATCGTCAAGAAGGGCGGCCGCTGCCGCTACACGACGATCCAGAACTGGTCCAACAACGTCTACAACCTGGTCACCAAGCGGGCGACCTGCGAGGCAGGCGCCACGATGGAGTGGGTGGACGGCAACATCGGGTCGAAGGTCACGATGAAGTACCCCGCGATCTACCTGATGGGCGAGCACGCCAAGGGGGAGACGCTCTCGATCGCCTTCTCGGGCGAGGGCCAGCACCAGGACGCCGGCGCCAAGATGGTGCACGCGGCGCCCCACACGTCCAGCTCGATCATCTCCAAGTCGGTCGCCCGCGGCGGTGGCCGCACGTCGTACCGCGGGCTCGTCCAGATCAACGACGGTGCCCATCACAGCGCCAGCACGGTGCGCTGCGACGCGCTCCTGGTCGACCAGATCAGCCGCAGCGACACCTACCCGTACGTCGACGTCCGCGAGGACGACGTCTCGATGGGGCACGAGGCGACGGTCTCGAAGGTCAGCGAGGACCAGCTCTTCTACCTGATGAGCCGCGGGATGGCCGAGGACGAGGCGATGGCGATGATCGTGCGGGGGTTCATCGAGCCGATCGCGCGCGAGCTGCCGATGGAGTACGCCCTCGAGCTCAACCGGCTGATCGAGATGCAGATGGAGGGAGCTGTCGGTTGAGCAGCACTGCTGTGCAGGAAGCTGTCGAGACGACGTCGACAGTGCCGAGCCACCTGCACGCCGAGCCGTCGTACGACGTAGCCGACCACCCGCTCCCGACCGGGCGCGAGGAGGTCTGGCGTTTCACGCCGCTGCGGCGGCTGCGCGGGCTGCTCGCAGACGAGCCGTCCGGCGCGGCGCTGCGGTGGCAGGGTGACGTCCCAGCCGGGGTGGTCGTCAAGCACCTCTCGAGAGACGAGGCGACAGCCCTGCCGTTGATGCTGCCGTCCGACCGGCCCGCGGCGCTGGCGGTGGCGAACAGCCCGACTGCCGTGCTGATCGACATCCCGGCGGAGATGGAGCTCGACGAGCCGCTGGTCGTCCGGTTGTCCGGCGAGTCCCTCGACGGCACGGTCTGGGGTCACATCGTCGTGCAGGTCGGCGCGCACGCGCGGGCAACGGTCGTCTTCGAGCACACCGGGACGGCGACGTACTCCGCGGCGACCTCCGTCCTGGTGGGAGCCGGTGCCCAACTCGACCTCGTCTCGGTCCAGCTGTGGGACAGCGACGCGGTCCATCTTGGTCAGGTGGGCATCCGCGTCGGACGCGACGCCTCGGTTCGCAGCTTCCAGGCCAGCCTCGGCGGAGACCTCGTCCGGGTAGTCGAGAACGTCGAGTACGACGGGCCCGGCGGCAAGGTAGAGATGTTCGGCCTCTACTTCGTCGACGCCGGTCAGCACATCGAGCACCGGCTCTTCGTCGACCACAACCAGCCCAGCACCACCAGCAAAGCCGTCTACAAGGGCGGCCTGCAGGGCAACGGCGCACACTCGGTCTGGGTCGGTGACGTGCTCATCCGCAAGGCCGCCGAGGGCATCGAGACCTTCGAGACCAACCGCAACCTGGTGCTGACCGACGGCTGCCGGGCCGACTCGGTGCCGAACCTCGAGATCGAGACCGGCGAGATCAAGGGCGCCGGACACGCGTCGGCGACCGGCCGCTTCGACGACGAGCAGCTGTTCTACCTGCAGTCCCGCGGCATCAGCAAGGACGAGGCGCGGCGGCTCGTCGTCCACGGCTTCTTCGCCGACATCGTCCGCCGGATCGGCGTCCCGGCTGTCGAGCGACGGCTGATGGACTCCCTCGAGCTCGAGCTGGCGGAGACTGTCGGTCCGGCCCCGCTGGCCGTGCGGCAGGGTTCATGAGCGAGCTCTATGCTCCCGACTTCCGGCCGGCCTGCGCCGTCGAGGACGTCCCACTCGGGGGTGTGCTCGCCGTCGCCGTCGACGGTGTCGAGGTCGCTGTGGTACGCACCGCCGACGAGTTCTTCGCGATCCGTGACGAATGCTCGCACGCCGCCATCGCCCTGAGCGAGGGGGACGTCGACGCGGACGGCTGCGAGATCGAGTGCTGGCTGCACGGCTCGCGCTTCGACCTGCGTACCGGCAAGCCAACGGGGCTGCCCGCGACGGAGCCGGTCGCCGTCTACCCCTGCCGCGTCGAGTCCGGGCAGGTCACCATCGACATCCATCATCCGCACGACATCATTGGGGAGAGCTGAGGCATGGCCACGCTCGACATCAGGAACCTGCACGTAGCGGTCACCACCGAGGACGGCCGGAAGCCGATCCTGCGCGGGGTCGACCTCACCGTGCGGTCGGGGGAGACGCACGCGATCATGGGCCCGAACGGCTCGGGAAAGTCGACGCTCGCCTACTCGATCGCCGGCCACCCCAAGTACACCGTCACCGACGGCCAGGTGACTCTGGACGGCGTGGACGTGCTGACGATGAGTGTCGACGCTCGGGCGCGCGCCGGGCTCTTCCTGGCCATGCAGTACCCGGTTGAGGTCCCCGGCGTCTCGGTCTCCAACTTCCTGCGTACGGCGAAGACGGCACTGGACGGTGAAGCGCCGAAGCTGCGCACCTGGGCCAAGGAGGTCAACGCGGCCATGGACCAGGTGCACATGGACCGCGACTTCGCCCAGCGCAACGTCAACGAGGGCTTCTCCGGCGGGGAGAAGAAGCGGCACGAGATCATGCAGCTGGAGCTGCTCAACCCGACGTTCGCGATCCTCGACGAGACGGACTCGGGGCTCGACATCGACGCCCTGCGAGTGGTGTCCGAGGGGGTCAACCGGTTCCGCAGCCAGGCCGACCGCGGTGTCCTGCTGATCACCCACTACACGCGGATCCTGCGTTACATCAGCCCCGACTTCGTTCACGTCTTCGTCGGCGGGCGGATAGCCGAGCAGGGCGGCGCCGAGCTCGCCGAGCAGCTCGAGGCGGAAGGCTACGACAAGTACGTGAAGGCTGCCGTGCCCTCATGACCCCAACCCCCACCCTGGCGCCGGCCGTCGCCGCGTACGACGTGGAGACCGTGCGATCCGACTTCCCCATCCTGTCGCGGGTCATGGCCGACGACCGGCCGCTCGTCTACCTCGACAGCGCCAACACGTCGCAGAAGCCGCAGGTCGTCATCGACGCCATGCGCGACCACCTGACCTGGCACAACGCCAACGTCGCGCGGGCCGTCCATCAGCTGGGCGCCGAGTCGACGGCCGCCTACGAGGCGGCGCGGGACAAGGTAGCCGCCTTCATCAACGCGCCGTCTCGCGACGAGGTCGTGTTCACCAAGAACATCACCGAGGCGCTCAACCTGCTGGCCCGGGTGCTGGGTGAGGCGACGGGCACTCGGCGCGTGGGAGAGGGCGACGAGATCGTCATCACGCAGATGGAGCACCATTCCAACATCGTCCCCTGGCAGCTGCTTCGTGACCGCACAGGCGCGCGGCTGCGCTGGTTCGGGCTCACCGACGACGGGCGCCTGGATCTCTCGAACATCGACAAGCTCATCAACGAGCGCACCAAGGTGGTCTCCGTCGTCTGGGTGAGCAACATGCTCGGCACGGTCAACCCCGTCGCGGAGATCGTGCGAAGAGCCCACGACGTAGGTGCCCTCGTGATCGTCGACGCCGCTCAGGCCGTGCCCCAGATGCCGGTCGACGTGACGGCGCTCGGCGCCGACTTCGTGGCCTTCACCGGCCACAAGGTGGTCGGTCCCACGGGCATCGGCGTGCTATGGGGTCGCGCCGCTGAGTTCGCCGAGCTACCGCCCTTCCTGGGTGGCGGGGAGATGATCGAGACCGTCACGATGGAGAGGTCGACGTACGCCGGCCTGCCGCATCGCTTCGAAGCCGGCACACCGCCCATCGTCGAGGCCATCGGCCTCGGCGCCGCGGTCGACTACCTGTCGTCGCTCGGGATGGACGCGGTGGCGGCCCACGAAGGCGAGATCCTGCGCTACGCGCTGGGTCGGTTGGCCGACGTCCCCGGACTTACGATCCTCGGTCCCGCCGAGCCCGTGGACCGGGGAGGCGCGGTGAGCTTCGAGCTGACGGGCATCCACCCCCACGACGTGAGCCAGGTGCTTGACTCGCTCGGCATCGCCGTCCGTGCCGGCCATCACTGTGCCCGGCCGGCCCACGCCAGGTTCGGCGTCCAGTCGTCGACGAGAGCGTCGTTCTACCTGTACACGACGCTCGCGGAGGTCGACGCCCTCGTCGACGGCCTCGAGCACACGAAGCGGTTCTTCGGGGTCGCCTGACGATGGCTGTGACATGAACAACGACATGACAGCGCTCTACCAGGAGATCATCCTCGACCACTACCGGTCACCTCGTCATGCCGGGCTACGGGAGCCCTTCGAGGCGGAGGTGCACCACGTCAACCCGACGTGTGGGGACGAGGTGACGTTGCGCGTCCACCTCGCGGAGGGCACTGTTGCTGACATCTCGTACGACGCGGAGGGCTGCTCGATCTCCCAGGCATCGACGTCGGTTCTCACCGACCTGCTGATCGGCAAGCAGGTCGACGACGCCATGCAGGTGCTCGACTCGTTCGTCGAGCTCATGCAGGGGCGCGGCCAGGTGGTGCCCGACGAGGTCGTGCTGGAGGACGGCATCGCGTTCGCCGGGGTAGCGAAGTTCCCGGCGCGGATAAAGTGTGCACTGCTGGGCTGGATGGCCTGGAAGGACGCGACGGCGCACGCCGTTGCAGGAGCGGAGGCGTAGATGACCGACCTACCGGTGGTGGACCTGAGCGCGGACGCCTCGTCCGTCTCGGAGGGCGACGTGCTCGAGGCTCTGAAGGACGTGGTCGACCCCGAGCTCGGGATCAACGTCGTCGACCTGGGGCTGATCTACGGCGTCACGCTCGACGACCCGTCGACCGCCCTGATCGACATGACGCTGACGTCGGCCGCCTGCCCGCTGACCGACGTCATCGAGGACCAGACCCGGCTGGCTCTGGAGGGGCTCGTCGAAGGCTTCCGGATCAACTGGGTGTGGATGCCACCGTGGGGGCCCGACAAGATCACCGAGGACGGCCGGGAGATGCTCCGCGCCCTCGGGTTCAACGTCTGACAGCACCGTATCCCCCTTTCTGGGGCATTTTTGGGTAATCTACCCAATTGAGCCGGTTTTTGCGCATATATAGCCTTCTGGGAACAACTCCAGGAAGGCCACCATGCGTAAGTTCGCCAAGGCCCCCGCGACCATCACGCGCCGATCAGCACTCATCGCCTCAGCGGCCGTCGGCTCAACTGCCGTCCTTCCCGCCGCCAGGGCGTCGGCCGCGACTGTCACCTCGTCCCGCACGCGGGTGAAAGCCTTCCAGCCGCAGTCGCGCAAGACCTACATCGCTCCCAACGGACGCAGCAGCGCCCTGCCGGACACGCTCACCCGGCACATGCTGAGCCGCTTCACCGCAGGCGTGACCGACAGCCGCGTCCAGGACGTCTCGGCTGCAGGCGGACCGATCGCCTGGTTCGATCAACAGCTCAACCCGGGCAGCATCGGAGACCGGGACGCGACCGCGCTCTGGTCCTGGTTCCCCGTCCTTGGCATGTCGCCGCTGCAGAAGTGGCTCCGCTACAAGGCCGGCACCGAGAACGGCTGGGAGATGATGCAGGAGCACGCCTCCTGGGTCATGATGCGGCGGCTGACCACGAAGCGCCAGCTCGAGGAGATGATGGTCGACTTCTGGTCGAACCTGCTGCACGTCGCGTCCCCCGACCCCGAAGCGTGGGTGTGGCGTGTCGAGTACACGCAGATGATCCGGGAGCACGCCCTGGGCCGCTTCGACGACCTGCTCCGCGAGGCGGTTCAGCACCCGAGCATGGGGCTCTACCTCAACAACGTGGAGTCCACCGCGCTCGCGATCAACGAAAACCTGGGTCGTGAGGTGCTCGAGTGCCACACAGTCGGCGTCGGGGCCGGTTACACCGAGAAGGACGTCATCAACTCCGCCCGCATCCTGACCGGTTTCCACGTCGACCAGAAGGCGACCTGGGCTTCCACCTACATCCCGGCCAACCACTGGATGGGCCGCGTCAAGGTGATGGGCTTCTCGGCACCGAACGCGAATCCCGACGGGCGCCCGATGCTGAAGAAGTATCTCTCCTACCTGTCGCACCATCCAGCCACCGCGGCGCGGCTGTGCCGCCGGCTGGCCGTCCGCTTCGTCTCGGACAACCCGTCGCAGGCCTTCGTCGACTCGCTGGCCACGGTGTACCTCAACTCCGACACCAACATCGTTCCGGTGTTGCGTGCGCTGGTCGCGTCGGACGAGTTCCAGAACTCGGCCATGCGCAAGGTCCGGACGCCCGTCGAGGACGCGCTCGCCACCTGGACGGCGGTAGGCGCCGTCGTGGGCAAGCCGAGCGACCCGCACGACGCTGCCAACCAGTTCATCAACGTCACCAAGGCGATCGGGCAGGTCCCGTACGACTGGCCGACGCCAGACGCCTTCCCCGACATCGCACCGGCGTGGACAGGGTCGGGACGGATGCTGGGCTCGATGCGCACGCACTGGTACGCCGCGAGCGGCACCTGGCCCAACCAGGGCATCACGTTCCCCGCTCCGATGGACTGGATGCCTCAGCTGCCGACCACGTTCGACAACGTCGTCGACTATGTCGTGGCCAAGACCCTCTTCATTCCATCGACGTCCACGATGCTCCAGGCCGCGTGCATCGCTACCGACATCCAGCCGAACGAAGTCATAGACCAGACGCATCCACTGATCACGCTGCGGTTCCCTCGCCTGCTAGTCAGCATCCTCGACACTCCTGAACACTTCAGTCGCTGACGCGACGGGAAGAGACACCATGCAATCGACTCACGACCACGAGGGGTGCAGGGACTTCAACCGCTCGCTCGCTTCCCGCCGCAGCTTCTTGAAGGGGCTGGGCGCGGTCACGGCGGGGGGTGTGATGGCGACGATGCACGGCACCGTGTTCCAGCAGACGGCCTTCGCGGCCAGCGGCAGCGCGGCCAGCGTGCTCGTCATTCTCAGCCAGCGCGGGGGCGCCGACGGCATGTCCATCGTCGTCCCGTACGGGGACCCCGACTATGCCCTCGCCCGGCGGACGATCGGGATCCCGCCGTCTCAGCTTCTCCAGACCGACGGAATGTTCGGTCTGCACCCCAACCTGGCTCCGCTCGTGCCGATGTGGAAGAGCGGTCAGATGGCCGCCGTTCATGCGGTCGGGATGCCGGCGCCCAACCGCTCGCACTTCTCGGCCATCGAGGAGGTGGAGGAGGCCGACCCCGGGTCG
>JBBQKY010000003.1:0-39561 GCA_038327385.1 Propionibacteriales bacterium | reverse complement strand
CGAGGCCGCCGAAGGCGCGGGTACTGCGCCGGTCACCGAGTAGAACCGGAACGCCGCGCCGAGCGGGAGAAGTGCCACCAGTCCTGTCGGGTCGCGCTCCTCGATCGGCGCGAGGAGGCGGGCAAGCCCGTTCTGCAGGCGATTGCCGCCGAGGATGCCGACCCCACCCAGCCCCAGCAGGCCGAGGACGACCCGCCTCCCGACCGGCTTGCCCTGCGGCCCGACAGGGTCGGTGTGCAGCTCTGGCGGGCTGGCTGCCGTCATGGCGCCCGATCAGCGTGCCGACGCATCAGGCACGCCAGCACAACCAGTCCTGACCTACCCATCGCTGCCCTCTCCTTCGTGGCCGGGCCACCAAGCACGGATGCGGGGCAAACGCGACCATGGCGGGCCTGACCTTCAATGCTGCCACGCACGCAGACCCGGACCCAGGCGCCAACGGCGAGAGTCAGGCAGCGACCGGGCAGAGGTTACGGATCGCTGACGGCCCACTGTCCTTCTTGTGTTGACGGTCTCCTCGGTCAGCATGGTTGTCGAAGCAGTTCAACGAGGACGGTCATTCGTGGTCGCCCCCGCGCCGACCCGCGGTCGCCTGTCGACCGGTCCGGACCTGGAGGGGCGATGACCACCGCAGCCGTCACGCCGGCACCGATCACCCGATCGCAGGCCGAAGCTGGAGAGCCCGACCCGAGGGACCCGGTAGCCTGGGCCCGCCAGATCATCGCGGAGGGCGCCCTGCGCACCGGCGGCGATCACCGTGTTGGCCTCGAGCTCGAGTTCCACCTCGTCGACCTCGCCCACCCCGGTCGAAGGCCCGGATGGGACGCGGTCCAGTCGCTGCTTTCAGGCCTGCCCGTGATGCCCGCCGGGAGCTCGATCACGCTCGAGCCCGGCGGCCAGATCGAGCTCTCGACCACGCCCCACCCTGATCTGGTCGCCTCCGTCACGGCGTTGCAGACCGACCGGGAGGCGCTGCGGCAAAGCCTGAAGGCTGCGGGCTACGGCGCCGCGCCACTCGGGACCGATCCGGCCCGTCCGGTTCGCCGCACCAACCCGCACGAGCGGTACGTCGCCATGGAGCGGCACTTCGAGGCGTTGGGTTACCCCGGTCCGGGTCGGGCGATGATGTCGGCTACTGCGGCCCTGCAGATCAACCTCGACGCTGGGCCGGCGAGCGGATGGTCAGACCGGCTCGCGCACATCCGCGCACTGGTTCCGATGCTTGTCGCCGCGTCGGCCACCTCGCCGTACCTCGGAGGGCGCAGCTCCGGGTGGCACTCCATGCGGCAGGAGACCTGGCACGGCATCGATCCCGGCCGTAGCGACCCGATCTCGTCGGGCGATCCTACCGAGGCGTGGGCCGACTATGCGCTGCACGCCCCTGTCATGCTCGTGGCTGCGCGCAATCGCCTCGTACCGGTGACCGAGCGGGTGTCGTTCGAGGCCTGGCTGCGGCAACCCGCGCTCCTGGGCAGGACGGCGACTCGAGCGGACCTCGACTACCACCTCACGACGCTGTTTCCGCCGATCCGCCTTCGGGGGTACGTCGAGATCCGGTGTGTCGACGCGTTGCCTGACCGGTGGTGGCCCGCAGTGGCGGCCCTTGCGGTGACGCTGATCGATGACCCGGAGGCTGCCGACGCGGCAGCGGAGCTCTGCGAGCCCGTCTCGGGGGAGTGGGAGTCCGCTGCTCGTCGGGGCCCGGACCTCCCCAACCTGCGGGCGGCGGTGACGACGTGCGCGGAGCTCGCTGCCCGGCGCTGCCCCCCATCCCTGCGCCGGGACCTGGAGTCCTTTGCCGAGCTCGTCGCGGACGGTCGCACCCTGAGCGGCGAGCTCCGCGACCGCGTCGAACGGCGCGGCGCGTTGTACGTCCTGGAGGAGGAAGCTCATGCGTGAGGTCGCAGCCACGGGCCTGGAGGCCGCGCGGTCCCGGACTCGGTACCTGACCGACGTCGAGGATGCCGAGCTGACCACTCAGCACAGCCCGCTGATGGGTCCCCTGGTCTGGGACCTCGCACACATCGGTCAGCAAGAGGACCTTTGGCTGTTGCGCGGAGGTAACGCTGCCCAGCAGGGACTGCTTCCCGCCCAGATCGAGCGGCTCTACGACGCGTTCGAACATCCGAGGTCCACCCGCGTCACCCTGCCGCTGCTCATTCCGCGGGAGGCACGCAGGTTCATCGCCGACGTCCGTGGGCGAGTCCTCGACGCGCTCGAAAGGGCCGAGGAGGAGCAGCTGTTTTCCTACGTCATGGTCGAACAGCACGAGCAGCAGCACGTCGAGACGATGCTGGCCACCCACCAGCTGCGGAACGGCGCCCCGCTCCTGGGTCGCGGTGCCGTGCTGCCAGCGGGGCGGCCGCTCCTTGCGGAGTCGGTCGTGGTTCCAGCCGGGCCGTTCACGCTGGGCGTCGACGGGAGCCAGGAGCCGTGGTCGCTCGACAACGAGCGCCCGGCCCACCCAGTCGACCTGCCCGCGTTCCGGATCGCACGCACACCCGTCACCAACGCCCAATGGCAGGACTTCCTCCAAGCGGGGGGGTACGACGCCTCCGGCTGGTGGTCGACCAGCGGTTGGTCGCACCGCATCCAGGCCGGTCTGGAGCGTCCCCTCAACTGGCTGCCGGACGGGTCGCGACAACGGTTCGGGATCGTCGAGGACATCCCACCCGATGAGCCGGTCCAGCACATCAGCTTCTACGAGGCCGAGGCGTACGCCGCCTGGGCCTCCGCCCGCCTGCCCACCGAGCAGGAATGGGAGAAAGCCTGCGCTTGGGACGCCGTCGCGGACCGTCGCCGGCGCTGGCCCTGGGGAGACTCGGAGTGGACCCCGGAGCTGGCCAACCTGGGCGGTACCGCACTACGCCCCGCCCCTGCGGGCGCGTACCCGGCCGGCGCGTCGGCGTACGGCGTCGAGCAGCTGATCGGTGACGTGTGGGAGTGGACCTCGTCCCGTTTCGAGCCGTGGCCCGGATTCACGCCGATGCTCTACGCGGACTACAGTGCGCCGTTCTTCGGCGGCGACTTCCGCGTCCTTCGTGGCGGCTCGTGGGCTGTCGGCGGCGCCTCCATCCGGCCGTCCTTCCGCAACTGGGACCTTCCCATCCGCCGCCAGATCTTCTGCGGCCTGCGACTGGCGTGGGACGTTGTGTAGGCACCAGGCCTGGCTCGGAGCCCCGCGCACCGTTGCTGCGCTCGTGCTCGACCCGCCCTTCGGCCTTCTTCGTCAGTCCTACGCCCCGCGACGACAACGTCAGGGTCTCCTCAACGCCGACGGATGGGGAGTCGGCTTCTACTCCGCCGGCAACCCCGAGCCGGTCCGCTGGCGGTCGGCACGGCCGCTGTGGGGCGACCCCTCGTTCGCCTCGGTAGCGCCCGTGCTCTCCTCCGTCGCCGTACTGGCCGCAGTCCGTTCGGCCACGCCGGGGATGCCGATGGACGAAAGCGCAGCGGCGCCCTTCACCGACGGTCGCTGGCTGCTGTCCCACAACGGGCGCGTGGACCGAACTGTGCTGCCGGCCAGGACCGAGGCCGAGTCCGTGTGCGACTCCGCCATGCTCGCCGCCCATGTCTTCGCCTGCGGCCCCGAGCAGGTTGTCGACACGGTGCGCGAGGTGTCCCGGTTGGACCCGGCCGCCACCCTCAACCTGCTGATGACCGACGGGATCCGGGTCCTGGCGGTCACCTGGGGCGACACGCTGAGCCTCCTTGTGGAGGCCGACGGGATCGCTGTTGCGAGCGAGCCATGGGACGACGACCCGCGCTGGGTCGACGTTCCAGACAGACACCTGCTGGAGGTCGGGCCGGACGGGCTGACCGTGACCGAGCTGGAGGACTGATGTCCGTCTCCGACTTCGCTATCCACCTCGACCCGGGGGAACTGGCCGACCAGCTGGCCTGCGATGTCCGTGCGGGGCTGTCCGCCAGCCCGAAAGCGCTCCCACCGAAGTATTTCTACGACGCCCGAGGCAGCGAGCTGTTCGGCGAGATCACCCGCCTGCCGGAGTACTACCCGACCCGGAGCGAGACGCTGATCCTGGAACAGCGGGCAACGCAGATCGCCGCCCTGACGCAGGCGCGGACGCTCATCGAGCTCGGAAGCGGCACCTCGGAGAAGACCCGGCTGCTGCTGCGGGCGCTGTCGACGGCAGGAACGCTGCGGCGGATCATCCCCTTCGACGTCGACCCGACCGTGCTGGCAGAGGCGAGCGTTGCGCTGGACACCGAGTTCCCCGGCGTCGAGGTGTCCCCCGTCGTCGGCGACTTCGAGCGTCACCTTGGTGAGCTCCCGATGGCGCCGCGGCGCCTTATGGTGTTCCTCGGTTCGACCATCGGCAACCTCGATCCAGACCAGCGCGGCATCTTTCTTGCCGAGGTACGCCGCTCCCTGGGCCCCGACGACGCCTTCTTGCTCGGTGTCGACCTGGTCAAGTCGCCGGAGCGCCTGGTCGCCGCCTACGACGACGCGCGCGGGGTGACGGCCGAGTTCAACAAGAATGTCCTGGCGGTGATCAACCGCGAGCTGTCGGCGGACTTCAACCTCCCCGAGTTCGAGCATGTGGCGGTTTGGGATCCCGAGGAGGAGTGGATCGAGATGCGGCTGAGGTCGCTGTGTGACCAGTCCGTGCACGTGGCCGCCCTCGGTCTGCGCGTCGGTTTCGGCGCCGGGGAGGAGATGCGGACCGAGATCTCCGCGAAGTTCCGCCGTGTGGGGGTCACCCATGAACTGGCTACGGCCGGCCTGCGGCTGAAGCAGTGGTGGACCGACCCTGCGGGTGACTTCGCGCTGACCCTCTCTGAGCCCGCCGACCCCATGGGTTCGACGCTGCCTCACCGGTGATAGTCAGCGGGGGAGCAGCGGGGCCAGGTCGGCTAGGTCGGAAACCACATATGTGGGGGCGGTGAAGTACTCCGGGTACGGTCCGCTGCTGCGGTTGACCCACGCGGTCGACATGCCGGCTCGCGCAGCTCCGTCGATGTCCCAGGGATGTACGGCGACCAGGAGCATCTCGCTCGGACTGGTGGCGCAGACTGTCGCGGCGTACTCGTACGCGGACCGCGCCGGCTTCCAGGTACCGGCGTCCTCCACAGACAGCAGCGCCTCGAACTCGCGCCGGATCCCAGCTTCCTCGAACAGCTTCGCCGCAACGTGCGTCGAACCGTTGGTCAAGGTCACCAGTCGCAACCCGGCCTGGCACAAGGCTTGCACTCCGCCGACGACGTCGGGATGCAAGGGAAGGCTCATGAACCCGGCCATCACGTGCTCGACGGCCGCCTCCACGTCCCGGTCAAGGGCGGCGCCGTGGAGAAGCACTCGCAGCAGCGCCTTCCCGAGGCGCGCGAACTGCTCGGAGGTGCCGGCTGCGGTCAACGCGAACCCGTCGCGCAGCAGCGAGGCGAACCACAGCTTGGCCAGTGGCTCGGGCGCACCCACATCAACGAATCGTTCGGCCAGCGAGCTCATGTCGGACAGCGTCTCGTTGACGTCGAAGACCACTACCGTCGGACGGATCGTCATCATGCTCGCTTCCTCGGCGGCAGCTCGACGAGCACTTCGTCGAGCGGTTTGCGCCTGATGTCGGGCACCTCGGCGTCGGCGGCCGGGTAGCCCACCGGGATCAGGACGAACGGTCGCTCATGCGACGGACGACCGAGGATCTCGTTCACCCATCGCATGGGCGACGGGGTGTGCGTGAGGGTCGCCAGCCCCGCCTGGTGCAGAGCAGCGAGCAGCAGCCCGACTGCGATGCCCACGGACTCCTTGGTGTAGTAGGGCATCGAAGTGCTGGAGCTGCGATGCACCTCGAACACGGCGATGACGACGGGTGCGACCTCGAGGAACGGCTTATGCCAGTCGGTGCCGAGCGGGGCAAGCGCATCTCGCCACTGCAGCGACGCTCGTCCGGCGTAGAACCGGCGCTCTTCCTCCTCAGCTCCCTCGCGCAGACGCCGCTTGCACTCCGGGTCGGTGACGACGATGAAGCGCCACGGTTGGATGTTGGCGCCGCTGGGCGCGCTCGCTGCGGCCCTGATCGCGTGCCGGATGACGTCGGTCGGCACCGGGTCGGAGCTGAAGTCCCGGATCGTGCGACGCGTCGCCATCGTGTCAGCGAACCGTGCGCAGACGGCCACGGCCTGATCCGAGTCGAGCCGGGCGGGCACGGGCGCCGGAACTGTTCGGTGTCGAGGGTTGCAGCTCACGGCGTCATTGTGGCACCGACGCGGCCGTTGCTCAGTTGATCTCGATGTGCTGGGGCGGCCCGCCGTTACGCCTCGGCTCTCTAGGCGCCTAATGTCGAACAAAACCCCTGACGAGAGGAATGACTATGACTGTCGACCGAGGACTCTTGGCGCTGCTCGAGGCCAAGCCGGGCAAGGGCGACGAGCTCGGCGACTTTCTTCGACAGGGCCGCGAGCTGGCGGCAGCCGAGGGTGGCACGGTGACCTGGTACGCCTTCAGGCTCAGCGATACGTCGTACGGCATCTTCGACACCTTCGAGGGCGAGGACGCCCGGCAGGCCCACCTCAACGGGCAGATACCGGTTGCGCTCGGCCAGGTCGGCCCTGAGTTGCTCGCGAGCGACCCGGACATCCGCACGGTCGACGTCCTCGCGGTGAAGTGAGCCCGGATGGGCCACGGTTCCTTGGTCTGAAGTCTGAAGGTTGTCCAATCCTGGGATGTCGAGACGGGGAAAACCGCCACACAGGTCGCTCGGCTGGCCCGCCGAGTTCGTCGGTCGTGAGAGTGCTTCAGGCTCCGGCCGCTGAGCCTGCGCCAGTGACTGACTCGCCGTCGCCGTCGCCGTCGATGTCGCCGTCGACCCTCGGTCCGTCGGCGCCATCCACCTCTGGCATCTGCTCGATTCGCGACTCTCCCGACGGCTCTTGGCCGGACGGCGTGTGCACTTCCTCGACCTGGCTGCCCTCCTCAGCCGTCGCTACCGCCTCGTCGACGGTTCGCCCGCTTCGGTTGTGGTCGGGGGAGCCTTGCTCCCCGTTGTCGTGATCCCCGTTGCCCATGCGGTCTCCTTGTGTCGAAGCGTGCACCCTGACGAAGGCATCGTGACGCGTCTGGCGACAGTTTGTCGACCCCTTCCTCAGCAGGTGGTGAGGTGGGCGCGCCACCCGAATCAACAAAGTGCTTAGGGTGCTGTGGACGCCACAGCGTGCGCCCCGGAGAGTGTGACCATCACCGTCAGACGTGAGGGATACCGCCATGCAAGTTCCCGCTCCCTTCGAGTACGAGCGAGCCACCAGCGTCGACCACGCGATCGGGTTGCTCGACCGGCTCGGCGAGGAGGCCAGGCTCGTTGCGGGCGGCCACAGCCTGCTTCCGATGATGAAGCTGCGACTGGCCAACCTCGAGTACCTGATCGACATCAACGGGCTGCATGACGAACTCGGCTACATCCGTGTCACGCCTGACGAGGTGCGCATCGGGGCGATGACACGACATCGGGAGCTGCTCGAGTCGGTGGAGCTGGCGGCGGTCTTTCCCATCTTCGGCGATGCCGAGAAGGTGATCGCCGACCCGGTGGTGCGCAACCGCGGGACGATCGGCGGCTCGCTGTGTCAGGCGGACCCGTCGGAAGACCTGTCCGCGGTCTGTACGACGCTGAACGCCAGCTGCGTGATCCGAGGCGCCGATGGCGAGCGAGTCGTCAGCATGGAGGACTTCTACCGCGGGCCGTACGAGACAGCTGTCGAGCACAACGAGATGCTCATCGAGGTCAGGATCCCGGTGCGACCGAACGGCTCGAGCGCCTATGCCAAGGTCGAGCGTCGAGCAGGGGATTGGGCCGTGACGTCCGCCGGGGCCGCGGTATGGATGGACGCGGCGCTGATCTCCGACGCGCGGGTGGGCCTCGCGGCCGTCGGGCCCAACACGACGGGCATCCCCGCGATCTCGGAAGCGCTGCGTGGCCGCGTGCCGTCGGACGAGCTCTACGCACAGGCGGGCGCGATTGCTGCCGAGAGCTGCAACCCGGCAACCGACAACCGTGGAACGTCTGACTACAAGCGCCATCTCGCCGACGAGCTGACTCGGCGCACCCTGCGTCGTGCAGTCGAGCGGATCCAGGCCGGCAACAAGGACCACTCAGATCAGGGAAGGGACAGCTGACATGCAGGTCTCGATGACGGTGAACGGCGAGTCGGTCACCCGGGAGATCGAAGCCCGGCTGCTTCTCGTGCACTTCCTGCGCGACGAGCTGGGGCTCACTGGCACGCACTGGGGCTGCGACACGAGCAACTGCGGCACCTGCGTCGCCTGGCTCGACGGTGAGCCGGTCAAGACCTGTACCGTGCTCGCTGCGATGGCTGGTGGGCACGAGGTCAGGACGGTCGAGGGCCTGGAGGTCGACGGTGTGCTGGACCCCATCCAGGAGGGCTTCGTCCAGTGTCACGGCTTGCAGTGCGGCTTCTGCACGCCGGGGATGTTGATGACCGCACGAGCCCTGCTCGACCGCGACCCGGACCCGAGCGAGGACACGATCCGCGAAGCGATCTCCGGGCAGATCTGCCGGTGTACGGGCTACACGACGATCGTGCGATCGATCCAGTGGGCGGCCGCCCATGCCGGCACCGACGCGGAGTCAGGTGACCGCGAGTCACTCGAGCCGGAGAGCGTGGGGAGCCCGTCATGACGATGATGGAGGAGCGCGAAGATCTCGAGCACGCGGACAACGACCAGAAGCCAATGGGACATGGCCGCATGCTCCGCAAGGAGGACCCCCGCTTCGTGCGTGGGCTCGGGAAGTACTGCGACGACGTGCAGCTGCCGGGCATGCTGCACCTCGCGATCCTGCGCTCGCCGGTTGCCCACGCGCGGATCGTCGGCATCGACACCACCGCTGCTCAGGCGCATCCCAAGGTCAAGGCGGTCGTGACCGGTGCGATGCTCGCCGAGAAGGGCCTGGCCTGGATGCCGACGCTCTCCAACGACGTGCAGGCCGTGCTGGCCACGGACAAGGTGCGCTTCCAGGGACAGGAGGTTGCGTTCGTCGTCGCCGAGGACCGCTACTCGGCCCGCGACGCGCTCGAGCTCATCGACGTCGAGTACGACGTGCTCCCGCCGGTCATCGACGTACGCAAGGCGCTAGCGCCGGACGCCCCGGTCATCCGCGACGACCTCGACGGCAAGCAGGACAACCACTGCTTCGACTGGGAGACGGGCGACGAAGCGGCGACCCAAGCCGTGTTCGACAGGGCCGACGTCGTCGTGACCGAGGACATCGTCTACCCGCGCGTGCACCCCGCCCCGATGGAGACCTGTGGCTCGGTGGCCGACTACGACCGGGTGAGCGGCAAGCTCACCTTGTGGTCGACGAGCCAGGCGCCACACGCACACCGCACCCTCTACGCGATCGTCGCGGGGCTGCCCGAGCACAAGATCCGGGTCATCTCCCCAGACATCGGAGGAGGCTTCGGCAACAAGGTGCCGATCTACCCCGGCTACGTCTGCTCGATCGTCGGGTCGATCCTGACCAACAAGCCGGTGAAGTGGATGGAAGACCGTACCGAGAACCTGGTGAGCACCGGGTTCGCCCGCGACTACGTGATGCGCGGTGAGATCGCGGCTACCAAGGACGGCAAGATCCTCGCCATCCGCACCAACGTGCTTGCCGACCACGGTGCGTTCAACGGCGTGGCGGCTCCCACGAAGTACCCGGCAGGCTTCTTCGGCGTCTTCACGGGCAGCTACGACCTGGAGGCCGCCTACTGCAAGATGACCGCCGTCTACACCAACAAGGCGCCCGGGGGCGTCGCCTACGCCTGCTCCTTCCGCATCACCGAAGCCGTCTACCTGGTCGAGCGGATCGTGGACTGCCTGGCCTACGAGCTCGAGATGGATCCCGTCGCCTTGCGGAAGAAGAACTTCATCCAGCCTGACCAGTTCCCCTACACCAGCAAGACCGGCTGGGTCTACGACTCAGGCGAGTACGAACGTGCGATGGACGTCGCCCTCGAGATCGCCGGGTACGACGACCTGCGCAGCGAGCAGGCGGAGAAGCGTGCCCGCGGCGAGCTGATGGGCATCGGGGTCGCGTTCTTCACCGAGGCGGTCGGGGCCGGACCCCGCAAGAACATGGACATCCTCGGGCTCGGCATGGCCGACGGCTGCGAGCTGCGTGTCCACCCGACGGGCAAGGCCGTCGTACGCATCTCCGTGCAGAGCCAGGGACAGGGCCACGAGACGACGTTCGCGCAGATCGTCGCGGAGGAGATCGGCATCCCGCCTGAGGACATCGACGTCGTGCACGGCGACACCGACAACACGCCCTTCGGCCTCGGGACCTACGGCAGCAGGTCCACGCCAGTGTCCGGCGCGGCCGCAGCGCTGGTGGCGCGCAAGGTGCGCGACAAGGCTCAGATCATCGCCTCGGGAATGCTCGAGGTATCCGTCGCCGACCTCGAGTGGGTGAAGGGGTCGTTCAAGGTGCAGGGCGACCCCGACCGCGCGGTGACGATCCAGGAGATCGCCATGCGAGCGCACGGTGCCGGGGACCTCCCGGACGGGATCGAAGGCGGTCTCGAGGCGCAGATCTGCTACAACCCCGAGAACCTGACGTACCCCTTCGGGGCCTACATCTGTGTCGTGGACATCGATCCGGGAACCGCCCACGTCAAGGTTCGCCGGTTCATCGCCGTCGACGACTGCGGCACCCGGATCAACCCGATGATCATCGAGGGCCAGATCCATGGCGGCCTCACCGACGGCGTCGGGATGGCCCTGATGGAGATGCTCGCGTTCGACGAGGACGGCAACTGCCTCAGCGGGTCCCTTATGGACTACCTCATCCCCACCGCCCTGGAGGTGCCGCACTGGGAGACCGGGCACACGGTGACGCCATCACCGCACCATCCGATCGGAGCCAAGGGCGTGGGGGAGTCGGCCACCGTCGGCTCGCCCCCGGCCATCGTCAACGCGGTCGTGGACGCCCTGAAGCCCTTCGGCATCCGGCACGCAGACATGCCACTCACGCCGTCGCGTGTGTGGGCTGCGATGCAGGGCAACGCGACCCCGCCGATCTGACCAGGGAGGACACTGAGGTATGACGACGAGCCTGATCCTGGACCGGATGGCCGAGCTCACCAGCTCCCGGGTGCCGTTTGTGCACGCTACGGTGGTGCGCGCGCAGGAGCCCACCTCCGCCCACGCCGGCGACCAGGCGATCGTCCTCGCCGACGGATCCATCGAAGGCTTCATCGGCGGCCACTGCGCGGCGGGCTCCGTCCGCACCGCGGCCCTCGACGTCCTGCACTCGGGCAACAGCACCCTGCTCAGGGTGCTGCCGGACGACAACGACACCTTCCCGGAGTCACCGGGTGCGAGCATCGTGGTGAACCCATGCCTGTCAGGTGGAGCCCTGGAGATCTATCTCGAGCCCCTGCTGCCGTCCCCGGCGCTCCACCTCGTCGGCACCTCACCGACGGCCGAGGCCGTCGCGGCGATCGCTCCCACGCTCGGCTTCGTCGTCGAGCGGGCCGCTGACGGTGCCATTCCCGAAGGCGCGCTGGCTGCCGTCGTGTCCAGCCATGGGGGAGACGAGGTCGGCGCGATTCGCGCGGCGCTGGATGCAGGCGTGGGCTTTGTCGGTCTCGTCTGCAGCCACACGCGAGGGGAGGCGCTGCTCGAGGAGCTCGACCTCCCCGAGCACGAGCTTCGCCGGGTGTACACCCATGTCGGTATCGACATCGGCGCCCGCACCGCTCCGGAGATCGCGCTCTCCATCATGGCCGCAATCGTTCGAAGCGTGCGGTTGGAGGGCCTTACGGCTCCAGCCAGGGCGAGCTCCCCGGCTCGTGCCGAGCAGGTGCTCGACCCCGTCTGCGGGATGACCGTGACGGTCGCAGGCGACACCCCGCACAGCAGGGTCGACAGCGCCGACCACTGGTTCTGCAGCCCTGGCTGCCGGGACGCGTACCTGCAGGCACAGCAGGCGTGACCTCACCTGCCACCGAACCCCTCAGCAGCGCTGAGGAGGTCCGACGCCGCTTCGACGAGCACGACTACCTGGCCGACTACGGCACGTCCACCGCCATCTACCTGGCGCTCGAGCTCGGCCTGCCACTTCTGCTCGAGGGCGAGCCAGGAGTGGGCAAGACCGCCGCCGCCCAGGCCCTGGCCAAGGCGCTCGACAGCCCGCTTATCCGGCTGCAGTGCTACGAGGGCCTGAGCGTCAACGAGGCGTTGTACGACTGGAACTATCAGCGTCAGCTGCTCGCGATCCGGCTGGCGGAGGCACAGCACGCGAAGCTCAGCGAAGCCGACCTCTTCAGCGCGGACTTCCTGCAGGAGCGGCCGATCCTCACCTGCGTGCGGTACGACGGGCCCCGGCCGCCGGTCCTGCTCATCGACGAGGTGGACCGGGCAGACAACGAGTTCGAGGCGCTGCTGTTGGAGTTCCTCGGCGAGGGGTCGGTCACGGTGCCGGAGCTCGGCACGTTCACCGCAAAGCAGCCGCCGGTCGTCGTACTCACCTCGAACCGGACCCGCGAGCTGCACGACGCCCTGCGCCGCCGGTGCCTCTATCACTGGCTGGAGTATCCCGAGCAGGCCCGCGCTGTCGAGATCCTGCGGCGGTCCGTCCCGAGTGCGAGCGGGTCGTTGATCGAGTCGGCGACGCACTTCGTCGGGCACGTGCGGAGGCTGGATGTCGACAAGCCACCCGGGATCGCCGAGGCGATCAACTGGGTGGCTGCCCTGTCCGTCCTCGGCGCGGCGGAGCTGGTACGTGAGCAGGTGGTGCTGACGCTTGGCGCGCTCGCGAAGACTCCCGACGACCGCGACCTCGTCGTCGCGTCGCTCGACTCGTACGTCATGAGCTGACGTCAATGGCAGACGCCGCCCGGTCGCCGGCAGCACTTCTCGCCGGCGTCGACCGAGCCGTTTTCGTGGTGTCGTTCGGTGAGCGGCTGCGCGCGGCCGGCCTCCGGGTCCCCCTCTCCGCCCTCGATGTGCTCACCCGCGGGCTGGCCGCCGCACCGCCCATGGACACCCGCGAGCTGTACTGGCTGGCCCGGCTGACCCTGGTGCACCGCCACCAGGATCTACCGACGTACGACGAGGTGTTCAACGCCGTGTTCAACGAGGCCCTCCTACCGCTGGATCCCGCGTCACGTCACGCTGTTGCCCAACCTGCGAGCGACGACACGATGGTGCCGGTCGACGGGGACAGCCGGGACGAGGACGAGGGCGCCGGCCTGCCGTGGCACAGCCTGCCGAGGACCGTCGAGGCGCCGGATGAGCAGCCGGCAGGACCCGTCCTGCCCGAGCTGCTGCCGAGCGCGGTGGAGCGCTTCGCCGACGCACCCTTCGACGACCTGGACGACCAGCAGCTCGCGCAGCTCGGTGCCTGGCTGGAGGAGGCCGCCAGCCGGTGGCCGGTGCGGCAGAGTCGGCGCCAGCAGCTGGATCGCCGCGGTCGGCGGGTCGCCATGCGGGAGACGCTGGCCAGGTCGCGTCGTACCGGGTGGGAGCCGTTCGAGCTGAGAAGGCGACACCCGGTGCAGCGTCCCCGGCCGATCGTGATGCTCGGCGACCTCAGTCAGTCGATGCAAAGCTACTCCGCTGCCTACCTGCATCTGATGCGGGCCTTCGCGCGCACCGGACGCGCCGAGACGTTCGTGTTCTCCACATCGCTGACCAGGCTGACACCAGCACTGGCACACAGGTCGCCGTACGTCGCGATGGCGCAGGCGAGTGAGCGGGTGACCGACCGGTACGGCGGCACCCACCTGGCAACCAGCCTGCGGACGCTGATGAGGTCGCGGCACGGCAACGCGATGCACGGCGGAATCGTGGTCATCGCGTCCGACGGATGGGACAGCGACGAGCCGCAGCAGCTGGCGGCAGCAATGGCGCGAGTACGTCGCCGCGCACATCGGGTGATCTGGCTCAACCCCCGCGCCGCGTCCCCGGGGTTCCGCCCCCTGGTCGGCTCGATGGCAGCGGCGCTGCCGTTCTGCGACGACTTCCTGCCGGCGAACACTGTGCGGGCGATGAGCGACGTGCTCGATGCGATCGCGGATGCCGGCCCGCGGCTGGCTAGCTCCAGAGCGTCACGTGCACGGCAGGTCTGAACCGGCCGACAGTGACCCCGGCGCCGCGAACCATCGCCTGGGTAGCCCGGGGGGTGGTGATGAAGCGCAGCAGCTCGGAGGTCGAGGCCAGCTGGGCATGCGGCGCCAGCGCCATGGCCGCCCAGCTGCCGCCGGCGCGCATCCCCGGGCCGTCCACCGGGGCCAGCCGTCCGTTGGCCAGGTCACCGGCGACAGCGAACCGCACGGCGAGCGCGATGCCATCCGTGCGCTTGGTCTCCTCCAGAGCCGCCGCGTCGCTCTGGAAGATTCGCTGGCTCTGCTCCGGGATGCCGAGCTTGCGGAGCATCGCGGGGACCACTCCGTCCCCGGCAGCCGACGGACCCAGCATCCAGACCTGGCTACGTGCCTGCGCCGGGCCTACGGTGCGTCCCGCGAACGGATGGTCGGGCCCGGCGACGGCTTGGACCTCGTAGTTCAGGAACCGCGTGTGGTGGAGGCCGGCCGGCAGGTGGATAGGCAGCGGACCGATGGCGACGTCGACGGTCCGAGCGGCGAGTATGCCCGGGAAGTGGGCCGTCGGTCGGACGCTGAGCTCGACGTCGAGGTCGGCGGCACGTCCGGCGAAGAGCTCGATGAGCCCGGGAGCCGCATGCTCGGCGAAGAGGGAGGAGGCAGCCATCCGTAGGAGCCGGCGGCCGTCACCTGCCTGGCTGACCTCTCGGATGGTGCGGTCCTGCAGGCCCAGGATCTCGACGGCCCTGCTCGCGAGGCGCAGGCCACCGGGCGTGAATGCCAGGCCCGCGGCGGTTCGGGTGAAGAGCAGGTCACCGAGCTCCTTGCGGAGCTGGGCGACGTGCATCGAGACGGCTGCCTCGCTGACATGGAGCTCCCCGGCAGCCGCTTTCACCGAGCCCAGCCGCACCACGCTTGCGAACGCACGGAGCTGGGTGGGCGTCACGTCTGCATAGTAGGCAGGGTGTCGGTCGACATGACGGGACTCATTCAGGCCGCTAGTCGACCAGCGACTTCCAGAACACCAGCTTGTCGTCACCCGGGCCGTAGAACTCGCGGATCACAGCCTCCCGGTGGAACCCCGCTCGCTGGTAGAAGCCTCGGGCCGGGTCGTAGTCAGCTGTGCTGGAGGTCTCGACGATCAGGACGCGGGCGAGGGCATCTCCTGCGAACCGAAGCTGCTGCTCGACGTGGGCGAGCAGTGCGCTACCCGTGCCGCAGCGGTGCCGGTCAGGACGCACGGCGATGAAGTACAGGTTCCACACCCGGTCGCCGAACGGCTCGGGGGCGTAATACGCCGCGCCGTCGAGCTCGCCACTCCCCGCGGCAACGATCCAGCGATGGTCCTCCAGAGTGCCTGCCAGGTAGCCCTGAAGCATCTCGTCGAAACCGTCCATCTCGGCGGCCGCAAACATGCCGTTAGCCGTCGCAAGCCTCCTGATCTGCTCGATGTCGGCAGCGACCGCAGCACGTACGGCAACAGGCACGTCGAAGATCCTTCCTGAGGCGAGAGAGGGGCGGATCACCCGGAGTCTGACAGGTCTGGGGCCTAGCATTGTCTTTCATGCAGACGCTTGCGATCTCCAAGCTCCGAGGAATAGATCCGAGCCAAGCGCTCGGCGACCGCGTGAACCGGTACCAGGAGGACGTATGGCCCGACCGACCCGCGGTTTCATCGGACGCCACCGACCCGTGCAGCCCGACCGGCTGCCACCGGGGCAGTACGACGTGGGGCGCGACTGGCCGGTGCTGACCGCCGAGGTCACCCCGCACCTGGACCCGCAGACATGGACGTTGACCGTCGACGGGCTCGTCGACGAGCCGCGCACCTGGACCTGGGACGAGGCGCACGCTCTCCCGCAGTCGGAGTACGCCGGTGACATCCACTGCGTCACGACGTGGTCCAAGTTCGACACCCGCTTCGGCGGGGTCAGCGTCGACGTGCTCCTCGACGCCGCCCGGCCCGGGCCTGGTGCGACGTACGTCCTCGCGACGTCCACCACCGGTTACACCACGAACCTGCCGCTGTCCGACGTCACCGCTGGCAAGGCGTGGGTGGTATGGACGTTCGACGGAAAACCGCTCGTCCGCGACCACGGTGGGCCGGTCCGACTGGTGGTGCCGCACCTGTACTTCTGGAAGAGCGCCAAATGGGTCACCCGGCTCACCCTGCTCGACCACGACCAGCAGGGGTTCTGGGAACGCAACGGCTACCACGACCGCGGAGACCCGTGGCTGGAGCAGCGCTACCAGGGCGACTAATGGATGGGTGCGAAGGAGCCCCGACCGGCGGCTGGTGCGTCGGCGTCGTGCGCGAGGTGCGGCATCCCCGCCCGGCGGCCGTAGTGCTTCGGGTCGAGGTGCCCGGCCGCATGGACCACCTGCCCGGTCAGCACTACGTCATCCGGCTGACCGCCGAGGACGGTTACTCGGCGGCCCGGTCCTACTCGGTAGCGTCGTCGCCCGCCGATCCGCTGCTCGAGTTTTACGTCGAGCGCCTCGTCGACGGTGAGGTGTCGGGCTACCTCGCCGACGTGGTCGAGGTGGGCGACGAGCTCGAGCTCCGGGGGCCGATCGGCGGCTGGTTCGTTTGGGAGGCGGATGTCCCGGCGGTGGGGGCCGCCGGCGGCAGCGGTGTGGTGCCGCTCGTCTCGATGCTGCGTCACGCACGCGACCTGGGTCGAGCGGACCTGCTCCGGATGCTGGTGTCGGCCCGCACCCTCGACGACGTCCCTTACCGCGATGAGCTGAACGGGCACCGGCTGGTGCTCACCCGCGCCGAGCACGCCGGACGAGCCGCCGGCCGTGTCACGGCCGACGACCTCCGGCCGCTGCTGTCGGACGACCTCAGGACGGCGTATGTGTGTGGCTCGGCCGGCTTCGCGGAGGCGGCGAGCCAGCTGCTCGTCGAGCTCGGCGTGCCCGCCTCCGACGTACGGGTCGAGCGCTTCGGCCCGACCGGATAGGTGCTAGAAGCCTCCGGCGCGGCGCAGCTGTCTGGGGCGGCCGTCGGGATCGAGCAGGGTGCGGTAGACCGGAGCTGCCCAGCGTCGCGTCGCCGCGCTCAGGTGGGGAAGTCGGTAGAGACGCAGACGCCCGGGTGGGCGGGTTCCGGCCCGGCCGGCAGCCACCCAGGCCTCCAGCCGGCGGGCACTTTCGGCGTACGCGTCGAACGCCCCCACCGCGTCCAGCAGATCCTGGTCGTCGCCGTCGTTGCGATCCAGGTGCTCGCGCGCCAGCCGGAGCCGGAGATCCTGCGCAAACGTCGAGGGGTGCGACGGCTGCCCGGAGTCGTCGGCGACGGCGGCCAGGTCATCTCGTACGACGGCGCAGGCCAGCTCTGAGTCATGGGTCCACGAGCGCAAGTTGACGTTGTCGGATCCCACCGAGCACCAGACATCGTCGACGACACACACCTTGGCGTGCACGTAGACCGGCGTACCTGCGTGGTTCTCCGGGCCGTAGACCGCCACCCGGTCTCCGCCAGCGGACCGGATGGAGTCGAGCGCCTGCTGCCGGCCGATCAGGTTGGGCGGCATCGAGAGGCGTCCGTCCTGGTCCGGGAAGTGCGGGATGACGACGATCATCCGCAGCGCAGGGTTGTCCCGGAGGGCGTCGGCGAAGCAGCGAGCGACGTCTGCGGCCCAGAAGTACTGGTCCTCGACGTAGATGAGGTGACGGGCTCGGGACAGTACCTTCCGGTTGGCATGAGCCACGCTCCGTTCCCCTTCGGGGGCGAACGGGTATCCCGGACGGCGCGGGGGGTACGTCCGCAGGAGCTGCACGGTCTCACGCCCCAGCGACGGTGGATCGGGGAGCTGGGGGGGCAGCGGGCCGGGTGTGCGGTCCTCGCGACGGATCAGGTCCGCGACGAGGTCCACAGGGTTGCGCGTCAGCGCTGCAGGATCCTCCCACCGCTCCCGGAACACCGCCTCGACGTCTCCCACCGCCGGCCCGCGGATCGCCAGCTGGATGTCATGCCACGGCGGCCGGGGTCCGTAGACCTCGGCCATCGGCTGACGCTGAGCGTCGCCGCGGTGGTCCTCGTCGTCGCGGCGGCTGTGGCACAGGTCGATCCCACCTACGAAGGCGACGTCGCTTTCGGGGCGACCGGGATGCCGGAGCACGACGAACTTCTGGTGGTGGGAGCCGCCCGGCCGTACCCGCATGTCGCGTAGACACTCACCACCGGCAGCCTCTATCTCCTCCCCGAGGTGCCGGTTCTCCTGCTCCGAGAACGAGAGGCGGTCCAGGTGCGAGCGCCAGACCAGTCCCTTGACAACGACGCCGCGCTTGGCGGCCCGAGAGAAAAGCTGGGAAACCGTCAACTCCCCGGTGGGCTCGACGCTCTGGTCGGGGTCGCCACGCCAGTCCGTGAAGAGCAGCAGGTCACCCGCTCGCATGCCCTCGACACAGGCGGTGAGCTCCGGGAAGTAGGCGCCGCCGTGAACGAGGGGAACCACGTCGTTGCCGCTCGTCCAAGCAGCTCCGTCTCGATGCCGGCGGTCGAGCCTGGTAGCCGGGTTGCCCCGCTCCCTGGCGGTCAAGAGCCAGTCCGTCGTCTGCATGGACATCATTGTCGTGTGCCAACGCCGCAACCGGGAAACGGCCAGCGAAGACCGGGGCAGCATGGCGTCGTACGCCTGTCGTAGGTTGAGGGAGTCGGGATCGGATCCATGCGGCTGGCGCAGGCCGTCAACGGGGGAGTATCTATGGATGCAAGGACAGCCGGCCGGCAGGCCCGTCAGATGGCCGACAGCGTGTGGTTGGAGCGGACGGTCCGGGTCGGGCTGGTCGCCTACGGAGTCGTGCATCTGCTCATTGCGTGGTTGGCCCTTCAGCTTGCCTTCGGGCAGCAGACAGCAGCGGCCAGCCAGCAAGGTGCGCTGCACGAGCTGGCCCGCCAGTCGTTCGGGGCGCCCCTGCTGTTGATCGTCGGGATCGGCCTCTTCGCCCTCGCGGTCTGGCAGGTCACCGAGGCACTGTGGGGCCACACCAGAGAGGACGGGGCCAAGCGCGTGGCGAAGCGTGTCGGCTCGGCAGGCAAGGCCGTGGTCTACGTGGCGATCGGGTACAGCGCCTTGCGTCTCGCCGTTGGCGCCGGCTCGCGGTCGCACAGCCAGGTGATGACCGCCCGGCTGATGAACGCGCCGTTCGGGCGGTTGCTGGTCGCGCTCGTGGGAATCGTCATCCTCGTTGTCGCCGTCGTGCACGCCAAGCGGGGCTTGACGTCGTCGTTCACCAAGGACCTGCAAGCCGGCGCCACCTCGGGCGAGTCGGGCACCGCCATCGTCCGGCTCGGACAGGTCGGCTACCTCGCGAAGGCTGTCGCCTTCCTGGTGCTCGGATCACTCTTCGTCTGGGCGGCTTGGACGTACGACGCGAAGAAGGCCGGCGGGCTGGACTCAGCCCTGTCCACCCTGCTCGACGCAGGGGTCGGACCATGGCTGCTGGTCGCGGTTGCCCTGGGCATCGCGGCCTTCGGGCTGTACTGCTTTGCCTGGGCGAGATACGCCGAGACCAGCAGCTAGGCGGTCGGGCGACGTCAGCCCAGGTGTGGCGAGGGCATCGTGCCCGGGTGTAGGCGGTGGTTCGTCCGGCGCCCGTGAAGTGATGACATCAGCGCTGGTTGCGTCGTCGCTCGATCTCCGCGCCTTCGCGCCGCAGCTTCGCCCACCGCAGCGGTAGGTCGACGATCTGCGCGCTGCGCGTGGCAGAGCTGACCAGGTCCAGGGCCGAAGTGATGATCAGCCGCTGTGCGTCGACGTGGAAAGGCACACCGAAGTGGTGGCCCATTCGAAACGGCACGAAGACCGCACGCGGTGGCTTGACGTGCTCGGTGACGTCGCGAGCGACAGTGACCGAGACGGTGGGGATGCCGCGCCTTTCGATAGCACGCTGGACCAGTCCGACCGACTGGTGGCAGATCGGTCAAGCCGGCGATAGCAGGGCGAGGTCGGCGTGTTCGTCAGCCACAGCCTGTGCGAGGTCCTCGGCGAGCGTGCGCTCAAGCAGATCGGCGTCCATGTTGTAGCCGATGAAGGAGAAGAAGTTGTCGGTGAGACCGCCGACGACTGCCTCGCCGGCGAGCTCCTGAAGCCGCTCGATCGGAAAGATGACGTTGAGGTCGCGGTGCGCCCCGTCGGTCGGGTACTTCAACTGGTGGATCTCCAGCTCCTCAGGCCGCGAGTTGGAGGGGACACGGCGGAAGGTGTAGTCCCCGACCGGATGGACGACATCGAACGGCAAGGTTCCCTTCGGCTGCACACCTGCCGTGCTCACGAACGCCAACCTCGACTCCGCGAGCGGGCGACGAAGCCGCGCGAGTGGCACTAGGTCGGTCTTGGTGATCATCGAGCCCGGGTAGCGCTCGTTGACGGTCTGCCATAACCCGGGTCTCAGCTGGCCGGGCTCAGAGGTCGCCGTCATGGATCCACTCTCCTGACTGCTGCACAAGGTGGAAGTGCAGTGAGAAGAACAGGTGCGCAATCGTCGCGCGGTCCTGGTTGCGAATGGTGTCGAGGACAAACATGCGGTCGACCTCAGGCATCTCCAGCAGTTCCTTGAGGGCCTCCACCCACGCCTTGTCAATCTCGCCGCGACCCTTGGTCTCATCGCCGTCCCCGAGGTGCAGACGCACGTACCGAATCAGCGTCTCATGGTCGCCGGCCGCAACCGCCGCCCGCAGGTGCGAGAGGGACAAGGCAGCTCCTTCCCAGGCGGAACGTACACGCTAGCTCACGTGCCGAAGTACAACCTACGGCCTACGCTGAGCCTGCACTTATCCGGCAGCGTCGTCAGGAGAAGACATGCGCGTGGCTGCAGCCCAGGCGCGGCCGCACTGGCTGGATCCCGCCGCCACGACCCGTAAGGCAGTGGTGTGGATCGAGGACGCCGCGGCCGCCGGCGTTCAGCTTGTCGCCTTTCCTGAGACCTTCCTGTCGGGCTACCCCTTTTGGTTGGGGCTGACGGGAGGCGCGCGGTTCGACGACGACCGGCAGAAGCGAGCGTACGGCGCCTACCTCGAGGCTGCAGTCGAGCTGCCGGGACCCGAAATCGCGACACTATGTGAAGCGGCACGTGACCTCGACGTGTTCGTGTACATGGGGACGACCGAGCGCGGCAGCGGCTCGGCGCGCGGCACTGTCTTCTGCACCCTGGTCGGCATCGACCCCAGCACGGGAATCGTGAGTGCGCACCGCAAGCTGATGCCGACGTACGAGGAGCGGCTGGTGTGGGGGCAGGGCGACGGCCACGGGCTGCGGGTGCACCATACCGCGGGGGCGCGGGTCGGCGGGCTGAACTGCTGGGAGAACTGGATGCCGCAGGCGCGCCACGCCCTGTACGCGCAGGGCGAGGACCTGCACGTGAGCGTGTGGCCGGGCAATCCGCGCAACACCGCGGACATCACCCGATTCATCGCCCTTGAGGGGCGGGTCTGGTCGCTCGCCGCCAACGGGCTGATCTCGCTCGATGACGTCCCACGAGACTTTCCGCTGCGTGACGAGTTGGAGGCGTTGGGGATCAGGGACTACTGCCGCGGCGGGTCGGCGGTCGCGGCACCCGACGGGACATGGCTCGTGGAGCCCGTGGTCGGTGACGAGCGCCTGGTCATTGCCGATCTAGACGTCGGCATGGTCGCTCGGGAACGCCAGAACTTCGACCCGACCGGCCACTACAGCCGACCCGACGTCTTCCGCGTCGAGATCGACCGTCAACGGCGCAGTCCCGTCCACTTCCACGACTGAGCGGCTCGGCGGGAACGCCCGTTGCCGACCAACCATCCCTGAGCAGGCCGAGCGTCAGGCGCCTTGGCCGATGTTCTGGGCCAGTCCACCGTCCATGGTGAACGTGGATCCGGTGCAGTAGTCGGCGTCGCTGGAGGCCAGGAGGACGGCAAGGCGGGCGATCTCCTCCGGCTCGGCCGCGCGTTTGAACGGGATGCTCTGCACCTGCTCCTCGAGCAGGTCGGGATCGTCGATGGCTGCCTGGTTGAACGGGGTCAGCACCATACCTGGTGCCAGGTTGTTGACGTTGATCTTCAACGGGGCGAGCTCGAGTGCCAGCGTCCGAGTGAGGTTGCGGACGGCGCCTTTGGAGCAGTCGTAGTCGGCGCCGCCGGCGTTGGGGATGTCCTCGTGGACGGAGGTGACGTTGATGATCTTGCCGCCGCCTCCGTGCTTCTTGCGCTCTTGTACGAAACGGCGGCAGCAGAAGAACGGACCGTAGACGTTGGTCCGGATGGGCTTGTCCCACACCTCGGTGGACAAGTCGGCGACGTCGCTGCCGGACGCGTCGACGCCTGCGTTGTTCATGAGGATGTCGACCTTTCCGAACTCTTCGACTGCTCGATCGAACGCAGCGGCCACCTGGTCCTCGTCGCTGATGTCGGTCCGGACGACAATGGCGGTCCGACCGGCAGCTTCGACCTCCCGCCTCGTTGCGTCAGCCCCGTCGGCATCGTGGAGGTAGGTGATCACGAGGCCGGCGCCCTCGTTGGCGAACGCCACGGCGGTTGCCTGGCCGATGCCGGAGTCGGATCCGGTGATGAGGGCGACCTTGCCGTCCAGTCGTTGTGTGGTCATGACGTCTCCTTGTCGTTGTCGGATGATGGTTCGTTCGGCCGGGAGGCCTCGGTGATGCGCCAGGCGGCGTTGATCAGCCCGACGTGGGAGAACGCCTGGGGGAAGTTCCCGAGCAGCTGACCGCCGTGCGGGACAGCTTCCTCGGACAGGAGCCCCAGGTCGTTGGCGTAGCCGACCGCACTCGTGAACCAGGTCTCCGCCCGGTCCACTTCGCCGGCCAAGGCGAGGCACTCGGCCAACCAGAACGTGCAGATGAGAAAGCCGCTCTGGTCGTCGGGCCATCGTCGTACCAGACCCCCGGCGCCGAGCTCGCGTTCGATCGCGTCGATCGTGGCCTTCATACGCTCATCTCCTGCCGGCAAGAACCCGACCAGCGGGAGCAACAGCACGGACGCATCGAGATCGCCCGAGGCGAATGCTCCGGTGTAGGCGCCGGCCTGGGCGCTCCAGGCCTGCTCGAGCACGGCTGCACGTATCTCGTCCCGTGCGATCGCCCAGCGGTCGGGATCGGCGGTGGCCCCCAGGCGGTCGGCGAGGGCGATGGCCCGATCCAGGGCCACCCAACACATCACCTTGGAGGAGACGTACTGCCGCTGCTGGTCCCGCGCCTCCCACATCCCTGCGTCGGGCTCGGCCCAACCGGCCGCCGCCCGGTCTGCCAGCACCACTAGCAGCTCCTGAAGCCCTTCGTCCAGCTCCTCGAGGTGATCTCTCATCAGGTGGACGGCGTCGAGCACCTCGCCGAACACGTCATGCTGCAGCTGGGTCCACGCTTGGTTCCCGACCCGGACCGGCCGGCTGTCGTGATAGCCGCTGAGGTGCTCCAGCGTGTGTTCGTCGAGATCCCGCTCACCGGCCACGCCGTACATGATCTGGATAAGCTCCTCGCCGATCTTGCCGGCCGAATTGGTGAACCAGTCGAACACGCGTGCTGGCTCGTCGGGGCACGCCGCGATCCACAGCGAGCGGATCGTCAGGCTCAGGTCACGCAGCCAGGCGTAGCGGTAGTCGAAGTTGAGCGTGCCACCCATCCGTTCCGGCAGCGAGGTGGTGGCTGCGGCCACGATCGCCCCGGACGGCTGGTAGGTGAGCCCCTGCAGCACGACGGAGGTCCGGGCGACGTGGCTCGCGAAGCGGCCCTGGTAGCCCTGATGGAGCTCGCGCCACGACTGCCACGCCTCCAACGTGTCCTTGACCGTGGCCACCCCGCCCGGCTCATCAACCGACGGCTCTCCGAAGGAGGGACGGTACGCCGCCTGGAACTCCACGACGTCACCCGCCGCGACCACCATGCGTGCCCAGGCTGACCCGTTCTCGCACCGCAGCGGGACCGGACTTGTCAACGTGAGCTGCGCTGGTCCACCGCGCGCGACGACACCTCCGTCGACAGGCGTCATGTGCGGCTGGGTACGGCCGTACTCCATACGAGGGGCGAAGTCGACCTCGAGCTCAACGGTCCCGCGCACGCACTCCACTACGCGAAGCAGCGTATGGACCGACTGGAGCCCGACGTCGTGGCCGCGCGCCCCCGGACGCAGGGCAGCGGCATCGGTCAGCGTCACCTCGCCACTTGCCGTCCGGAACACCGAGTGCAGGACGAGGGAGTCGCCGACGTAGTCGCGTTCGACGTCGAAGTCGTCCATGGGGCGGATCACCCAGTGGCCGGCCTCTGGATCGAGCAGACGCCCGAACACGGATGGCGAGTCGAACCGAGGGACGCACCACCAGTCGACCGAACCTCGGCGATCGACCAGGGCAGCGGAATGGCAGTCCGACAAGAACGCGTAGTCGGCGATCGGTGGCTGTCGTCGCCCGTCCCATGAGGCGTCTGGGATCGGCACTGTCAGGCCCCTTCGGTGTCACCCGGCGACAGAGCGCAGGCGTTGATGCAGTACCGCTTCCGCTCCGGTCCTGGGCCATCGTTGAAGACATGGCCAAGGTGCCCACGGCAGCGGCGGCAGTGAACCTCGGTGCGGGGGATCCCGAGCCGGTAGTCCCGGTGCAGCTCCACGCCCCGGGAACACTATCGGCGAAGCTCGGCCAGCCGGTCCCCGAGTCGAACTCCGCATCGGCTCGGAACAAGCCGGCGTCGCAGGCGGCGCACCGGTACACGCCTTCTGAGTCGGCGTTTACCGGCTTACTTCTCAGACGTTCTTGATCGCACGCCAGTGTGATCCGGCGCTTGTTCCGGCCCGGTTGTCGAGTCCACAAGTCTGACGATGACAGCATTGCCCGCTGAGCCTGGCAGCGGCCCGTCCTTCCACCAGCCCGCGAAGCCGGACAAAGTGACGACGTCCGCGCAGGGCCGCTAGAACTGCTCGTCAGCGGCAGCGAGGACGTCGGAGGCCGCTGGCCGGTCATCGGGCGAGCGAGGTCGCCACAGTCGAATGACCGTGCCGTCCCGCAGGACGGCGTCTCCGCCGAGCTGGCGGGTGTCCTCGACGGGACGGGAGAGTTTCTTGCCACCTCTGACCGCTCGGGCATAGGTCAGCAGAGTTCTCGGTGCGTACACTCGCCAGAGGCGAGCCCTACGAAACCCTAGTCTGGCGTAAACCAGTCGCGTGGGGTCACTGAGCACCAACCCGGGCCAGCGCAGGTGCCTAGCCAGCGCGGCGAGCCGGTCCGCCGGACTGAAACCGATGAATATCAGCCCCACCGAAGGGTTGCCATGCTGTTCGTGCACCTCGACCAGGTGCGCCTGACAGGGGAGTCAATGGCGGTGGCGCATGAGGACAAGCACGTGCACCCCACGGAGCGTTCCCAGGTCGAGACTCGCTCCGGAATGTGCGTCGGTGACGGTCAGCCCCGCCAGGCTCACGGCCGTGTCATGGCGACGTGGCATCGGATCTCCCGGTTCGTGCGTTGTGGATTCCTACCCAGTATCTCCGGCTCTCGGCCGTCCGCTAGCCAGAACAGGGCTCTCGACTGCAGGCACTATGGGTATCTCGACACGTTGCAGTTCACCGTGGTGACCTTCCTCGCCGCCACCGAGCTGCTCGAGCCTTCTGACCAGGAAGCTACCCATGATGATGCTATCCCTGTGGAACCTACTGGAGCGGGCCACCCGGCCCGTGCATCCGGTCACGGAACGTGTCCTCGCCGAGCGTTGGGCCGCCCTGCCCCCAGGCGTCCGGACAAAGCAGCAGATCCTGGGCCGCCACGCGGTGGGGTGCGAAGGGACGCACGGCGTCGTCCCGAAGTGCAACCTCACCTGCACGCCCTGCTACCACTCCAAGGACGCCAACAAGGTGCGCGTCGACGGGGCGCACACGGTGGCTCAGGTCGAGGCCCAGATGCGTCTGCTCGAGGAGCGGCGCGGCCCCCGGGCGCACGCCCAGCTGATCGGTGGAGAGGTCTCCCTGCTGAATCCCCAGGATCACGCGGCAGCGCTCGCCGCCATGCGCGCCCACGGCCGCGAGCCGATGTCGATGACCCATGGTGACTTCGACGCCGACTATCTCCGAGCGCTGGCGCTCGACGGGATCGGGAATCCCCGCTTCCGCCGGCTGTCCTTCGCCGCCCACTTCGATTCGCTCATGCGCGGGCGCACCGGGATCCCACGGCCCAGGAGCGAGGTCGAACTCAACCCCTTCCGGTCACGGTTCGTAGAGATGTTCCGGGAGCTGCGACGCGAACACGGCGTGCAGTTCTACCTCGCCCACAACATGACGGTCACCCCCGCAAACCTGAACCAGGTTGCCGAGGTCGTGGACGAGGTAAGCAGCATGGGGTACTCCATGCTGTCCTTCCAGCCCGCGGCCCATGTGGGAGACGAGCGGCGTTGGAAGGGGGACTATCGGGCCGTCGGCATCGACGACGTCTGGGACCGGCTCGAGGCCGGCCTCGGACAGCGCGTCGCCTGGCAGGCGTTGCAGTTCGGCGATCCCCGCTGTAACCGGAGCGCGTTCGGCGTTCGCGTAGAGGACCGATGGGTCCCGCTTTTCGACCCGGACAGCGGCGACGACCTGGATACCCGGGACCGCGCCCTGGCCCATTTCGGCGGGGTGAACTTCGGCGGCACGTCGCCCGCCCTGCTGGCGGCGAAGCTCGCGCGCGTACTCGCCCGGCACCCGGGGGACGCGAAGGTCGCGCTGGGTTGGGTGCGCCGTCTCGTCCGGCGGTCCGGCGGGCCACGACGGGTCGCGGCGGCCTGGCGCCGAGGTCGCGTTACACCGATGACCTACGTGGTGCACAACTTCATGGACGCCGCCGACGTCGCGCCGGCGTGGCGGCTGATGCGGCAGGGTGGGGTCGCCGAGGACCCGAGGGTCCGGGCGACGCAGGAGCGGCTGTTGGCCTGCACCTATTCAATGGCACATCCCGAGACCGGCGAGCTCGTCCCGGCGTGCGTCCAGCACTCAGTCCTCGACCCCAGCGAGAACGAGCAGCTTCGCCGGCTGCTCCCGCTGACGGTGCTGAACTGACATTGCTCTTGTGGATCGCTGGAGTCTCAGGGCGATGCCCCGGCGCCTGACTGTGACGCCTCGACGTCCGTAGCCTCAGTGGGGTTGAACGTGTGGCCATCGGATCGGACCCCTGTGCCAGGCAAGTGCGGCGATACGTCGGCGCCGGGCACAACGGACAAGGCGTGCGGTGGCAGGCGGATCCCAACCCGGTCCCCTTCCCGGATGGGATGGCCCGGAGGTGTTTCGGCGTGTACCTGCACCCCGGATCGATCAGACGAGGAGATGTTGGGGGCGACCACTTCTATCGTGAGCAG
Organism: Propionibacteriales bacterium; assembly: GCA_038327385.1. Taxonomy (GTDB): domain Bacteria; phylum Actinomycetota; class Actinomycetes; order Propionibacteriales; family Nocardioidaceae; genus JAWWPG01. Next base: position 12,195 of record JBBQKY010000003.1, on the reverse strand, counting down.
CCGCCTGGCGCCGATCGGGCGGCTGGCGACGACGACGCCCTGGGCGAGGGCGTCCGGGGCGTCGCCGTCGGTGACCTGTACGGACTCCTGGCGGAACACCAGGACACCGGGTCCCTGGGGTGGGCGTACGTCGACGGGCAGCGCGAGGCTGCCGAGGACGGAGTGGTGGTGATGGCCGCGGACCTCCCCGGGCACCTCGTTGCGCCCGCCCATCTGCCGTGCTGTGGTCAGGCTGGTGGGGCGGCTGTAGATCCGGTCGACGGTGTCGTGCTGCACCAGACGACCTGCCGAGAGCACTGCCACACACTCGGCCAGGCTCGCCGCCTCTGCCTGGTCGTGAGTGACCAGCACGATGGTCGGGTCAAGAGCGGCGCGGACTTGCCTGACGAGGTCGTGCATCTCGGCCCGGAGGGCGGCGTCGAGGGCGCTGAACGGTTCGTCGAGCAGCAGCACCCGGGGCCGCGCGGCCAGCGCGCGCGCGAGGGCCACCCGCTGCTCTTGTCCACCCGAGAGCTCGCCTGGGTGCCGGCTGCCGAAGCCGGGGAGCTGGACGAGGTCGAGGTACTCCGCCGCGTCGGCACGTGCGCGTCGACGGGAGACGCCGTGGACCCGTGCAGAGAAGGCGACGTTGTCCAGGACGTTTCTGTGCGGGAACAGAAGCGGCCGCTGGAACACCATCGCCATGCCGCGTTCCTCCGGTGCCACGTCGAGCACACTGGTGCCGTCGAGCAGGACATCTCCGTGGTCGGGCCGGTCGAGCCCGCTGGCGAGCCGAAGAACGGTGGTCTTCCCGGAGCCGGAGGGCCCCACCACCGCGACACACGAGCCGGCCGGAACGCGGAGCGTCAGGTCCGACAGTGCGGGTACCGGGCCCCCGTAGTCCCGGGTCAGGTTGTGCAGGGTCAGGGTGGCGCTCATGCGGCTCCTTCGACCAGAAGGGGAGACGAAAGGGCTGGGCCGGTGCGCTCGGCCGTACGGCGGCGCTTGGGGGTGAGTCGCCGGCTGAGCAGACCCGCGACGATCAGCAACACTGCCGGGGCTGCGATCGCGACCAGGGAAAGAGCTGCGACGGTGGGCTCGTTGCCGGTCCCCGAGGCGGCCGACGCCACCAAGATCGGAAGGGTGACGTAGCGTCCGCCGCCCAGCAGGAGGGTGACGATGTAGTCGCTCCATCCCACGAGGAACGCGAGGAAGGCGGCGCCGACCAGGGCGGGAGCGAGGAGCGGGAGACGGACCCGCCATCGAACCGCTCCCGGCGAGGCTCCTAGGGTCCGGGCCTCGTCCTCGAAGGCGACGTCATAGGCGGCATATGCCGCCCGCATCAGGAACGTGGTGTAGGGAAGCGCGGCGACCACCAGAACCAGCACGATCCCAAGGAAACCCGGAACGTGCAGCCTCAGGAGCACGACGTTGAGTCCCATCACCATGGCGAAGACCGGTAATGCGACAGGAGCGAACAGCAGTCCCGCGGCGAGCCGCGGCCAGCGGACCTCACGCAGCGCGAGGGCGCGGGCCGCGACTGCGCCGGCCGGCGTGGCGAGGGCTGCGACCGCGGTGCCCAGAGTCAACGACCGCAGCACCGCGGCACCGCCTTGCGAGGCGAAGACGCTCGTGACGTTGCCGAGGCCCCAGCGTTGCGGCAAGCGGGACGTCCCGGGCCAGGACTCGGCTCCTGCCCACAGGACCAGCGGCAGCAGTGGGGTCAGGAACCACGCCAGCAGCAGGATCAGCAGGAGCGCCCCGAGGGCTCGTCTCGTCCGGGTCATCGCCACGGCGCCGTCCGTCGTACCAGCGCCAGCGCCGCCAGCGCTGCGGCGCCCGCGAGAGCGGTGGTCGTCATTGCCAAGGCCATCGCCTCGGGACGGGCAGCGAGGTCGGTGGAGGTGAACAGCCGGTAGGCCATCACCGGCAGGGGCTCTGGGTAGGCGGGTCCGAGCAGCCAGGCGACCTCGTAGGAGCCGAGGGTGTAGACGAACGTGATGGCCGAGGCGAAACCGAGCGCAGGCGCCGCGAGGGGAAGGGTCACGTGCCGTAGGCGGGCCCAGGGGCCGGCGCCGAGCAGGGCGGCGGTCTCGTGGTAATCGGCCAGCCGGGTGGCGAGGGTGGCGGTGACGACCAGCGCGATGAACGCGGACTCCTTCCAGGCGTACTCGAGCACCACGGCGGTCGGCCAACGTCCGGCGACCAGCGACGGCCATGTCTCGGGGGAGGCGCCGAGCCAGCGGCTGAGGAGACCGCCGTCCGCGAGCAGCAATCCGACCGAGGCGGCCCCGACCAGGTGGGGGACCGGGACGGTGGCGGCGACCAGACCGGTCAGCATCCGCCTAGCGCGCGGAGAGCTCATGGCCGCCACCGCGCTCGCCAGGCCCACGGCGGCGGCCAGAGCTGTGGAGCCCGCCGCGATGAGCAGGGACAGGCCGGTGGCCGTCAGCAGCTCCCCGTGTTCGTCGGCGTAAGCAGCGAAGCTCAGTCGTGGCGCGCCGGTCAACGGCATCAGCCCCAGGCTCTGCAGAGCGGTGGCCCCGAGACCGGTCACCACGACGAGCAGCACGGCGAGCACCGGCGCGGCCACCAGGAGGGTGCCTCGCCATCTTCCCTGAGGGGTCCCCCGGATCACTGAACCTCAGCCAGCACGTTGCGCCGCCACCCCTCGTCGAGGGCCGGCACCCACGCCGAGGACAGCTCGGGGTTAGCGTTGCGGGAGAGCACCCGGTACGGCGGGACCACCAGCGAGGCCGCCGGCAGGCCGGCGAAGGCCTTCTGCTCGGGCCTGGGTAGGCGGGACTGGTCCAATACGGTGAACTGCCCCCACACGTGTGGGTCGGCCTTGATCAGCTGTTGCTCCGGGGACAAAGCGAGGTTGGCGACCACCATCGCCCCGGCCGCGTTGCCCGAGGTGGAGGGGATGGCCAGGAAGCTCGCGTTGCCGAGGGTGCCTTCCTGCAGGGGGAGGACCCGCGTCGTGGCCGGGAACGTGCCCTTGGCGACGAGATCGGTCAGGGTGGCGGGGCCGTAGGTCATCGTCATGTCCACTTGTCCCTGCGCGAACAGCTTGTCGAGGGCGACCGAGTCACGTGGGTAGGTGCGGCCAGCGCCCCACAGCGAGGGAGCAAGGTCGCGGAGCCGCTGCCAAAGTGCCGGAGAGAGCTCGTTATAAGCCGCTTGGTTGAACTTCGCCGGCACGTTCCCGTACCCCCCCGACACGGAGTAGAGGAGCTGCCGGACGAAGGCCGAGCCGGTGAAGTCCGGGGGAGCGGGGTACGTGAACCGTCCCGGGTGCTGCTCGGCCCAGTCGAGCACCCCCGCGAGGCTGTCGGGTGGGTCGGGGATCTTCGCGGAGTCGTAGACCAGGCTGAACTGCGCCTTGTGCCAGGGCGACTCGCAGCCATCGACGCGGGTGCCGAAGTCGCTGGTGAGCAGCGGATCGTCAGGGGCGGTGAAGCGCATGTTCGGCAGTTTGTCAGCCCAGCCACACTTCCAGGCACCGGCCTGCAGACCCGTAGCGAAGTTGTCCCCGTTCACCCACACGAGGTCTACCGACCCATCGGTACGCCCGGCCTGCCGCTCGGCGATCACCTGGTTGAGGGCATCCTTGGTGTCCGCAACCGGGACCCGTCGCAGCGTCACGCCTGCATTCTTCGCTGCGGGAGTAAGTACGTCGTCCACGTAGGCGTTGCCCTGCGGGTCGCCGCCCCACATCCACAACGAGACGGTCTGGCCACGAGCCTCGGACCGAACGTCCGCCCAGCTTCCGAACGAGTCCGCGGTCGCCTTGGTCACCCCCGGGGCCGAGCAGGCGGCCAGCAGCATGCTTCCTGAGGCCATCGCCGCGCCGTACCTCCAGAGGTTACGTCGAGGCGCCCGTGGCGCGGAAACGAGCTGTCGAGAGCTGGGCCGGTGCTGGGCGCGTGACACGTAGGCTCCTGTCCTGGGGACAATCTTCCTGAATTGGGAACACGGCGACCGGCTCGGGGACTTCCCGTGGTGATCAAGTGTCGAGAAGGGACTCCGATTCCCAGCATGCGCCGCGCGTCGACCCCCGGCATCCAGTGGCGGCTGGCGACCTTCCTTGCGCTGGTCGCGGCGTCCGTGGTGGTGGCCCTGACCGTCGACCTTCCCAGCGTGACCGAGGTCCGGCATACCATCGACTCCTACGGTTGGGCGGCCCCGCTGGTGTTCGTCCTCGGTTACGCCCTGATCACCCTGGCACCGGTGCCCAAGAATGTGCTGTCCGCGGCCGCGGGGCTGATGTTCGGCCTGGTGAGCGGCGTCTTGCTTGTCTTGGTAGCTGCACTGGTTGGTGCGCTCGTGGCCTTCGGTCTGGGCCGACTGCTCGGTCGTGACGCGATCGAGCGACTCATCCCCACCCGCGTGCAGCAGGTGGACGACCTAATCGGTCAGCGTGGGCTGCTGGCCGTCGTGCTGGTGCGCCTGGTCCCGGTCGTGCCGTTCACCGCCGTCAACTACACCGCCGGCCTGACCCGGATCCGGTGGTGGCACTACACGGTGGGCACTGGGGTGGGCATCGTCCCCGGAACGGTGGCCTATGTCGCGCTGGGGACCTACGGCACTACGCCAGGGTCATGGCCGTTCGTCGTCTCGGCCGCGGCGCTGGGCGTCCTCTCCGCGGGTGGGCTGCTCGCGGCCCGCGCCCGCCGATGGGGCAACGACCAGGAGATGGACCAATGATGGACGGTGCCGTGCGGCGGGCTCTCGAAAAGCCGTGGTCACGCACGGCCTCGGCTATCGACCGGCCCAGCATCACACCCGACCGGCTGACCGTGGCGGGGCTGATCGTCGGGCTCACCAGTGCCGGTGCCGCCGCGGCACAGCTGTGGTGGCTGGCGTTGGTCCTCTGGCTGCTCTCACGTCTCGCCGACGGGCTGGACGGGCCCCTGGCCCGCCGCCGCAAGCAGGCACCTGCGATCGGAGCGGATCCTGCTTCGGAGGCGGGCGGCTTCCTGGACATCACCGCCGACTTCGCGGTCTACGGCAGCACGGTCGTCGGGGTGGCAGTCGGTGTCACCGCCGGGCACGGTGCGCCGTGGTGGCCCTTCCTGCTGGTCCTGCTGGCCTACTACGTGAACGGGACCGCCTTCTTGGCGTTCTCCTCGATCGCCGAACGCACCGGGCGCACGATCGAGGACGGACGCTCGCTGTCGTTCCTGGGTGGCCTGGCCGAGGGGACCGAGACCATCGTGGTGCACAGCGTGTGGCTGCTGCTGCCGGCGTACGCCTGGGAGATTGCCCTGGTATGGGCAGCGGTGGTGGCGGTCGGTGCGGCGCAACGCGTCGTCGGCGGCTACCGCGACCTGGCCTGAACCAGCCTCCGTCGAAGCGACGAGCGGACCCAACGCCGCCGCCCGGTCGAGAGCACCGAGATGGAGCGCGCCACGGCTGGGCGGCGCAGCCGTGCCTGGATGTCGTCGACGCTCGCGTTCCAAATCCCGTCGTTGTACGTCGGGTAGGCGTGCGTCGTACCCGCCAGGTCACGGGTACGCATGCCATGCCGGACCGCAACGCTCAGCTCACCCAGGGTTTCTCCGGCACGGGGCCCGACCACGGTGGCGCCGAGGATCCGGCCCTTGGCGTCGACGACGAGCTTGGTAAAGCCACCCACCTCGGACTCCGCGACCGCTCGGTCGAGGTGGGTGTGGTCGCGCACCACGACGTGCAGGTCGGGGTCGATGGCCGCTGACCCGATGTCCACGCCGACGGCGGCGACCTCCGGGTCGGTGAAGGTGACCCGAGGGACGGTGGTGTCGACCCGGCGGCGCAGCCCCAGGACGGCGTTGCTCGCGGCGAGGCTGCCGTTGACGCCGGCCGTGTGGGTGAACTGGGCCTGGCCGGTCACGTCCCCGGCGGCCCAGATGTCCGGGTTGGTCGTGCGCAGCCGGCTGTCGACCCTGACGTATCCGCGCTCGTCGACTTCGACACCAGCGCGGTCCAGGCCCAGGCCTCGGGTGCCGGGTCGACGCCCGAGGGAGACCAGCAACCGGTCGAACTCGACACGGTTGCCGCCCTCGAGCACCAGCACGCCCGCGTCGGCGACGGACTTCACCCCCACCACCGGAGCGCCCGTGAGCAGGATGACCCCGTCACGCTCCAGCGACGCCGCGACGAGCTCGGCTGCCTCCGGGTCCTCGCGGCTCAGAATGCGTTCGGTGCCCTCGACGATGGTCACCCGGGAGCCGAGCCGGGCGAAGGCCTGGCCGAGCTCGCAGCCGATGTTCCCCCCGCCGAGGACGGCGAGCCTGTCGGGAAGCGTGTTCAGGTCCCACACCGAGTCGCTGGTCAGCGGCTCGGCTTCGTCCAGGCCGGGGATCGAGGGCACCGCAGGGGACGAGCCGGTGCAGACGATCGCCTGGGCGAACTCGACCAACCGGCCGTCGACGGTGGCACTGTTCAAGCCGATGAAGGTCACGGCACCGCTGTCCACATGCGCGCCCGCCGCCTGCAGGGCCGCGGGGGAGTCGACCGGCTCGATGGTCCGGATCGCCGAGCGGACGTGCTCCATCACCCTCGCGAAGTCGACCGAGACCGCGTTCACGTCGATCCCGAGCCGAGCCCCGTTGCGGGCCCGTGCGGCGACCGTGGCCGAGGCGAGGAGCGCCTTCGAGGGCACACAGCCGGTCCACAGGCAGTCGCCCCCGGTTCTCGCCCGCTCCACGAGGAGCACTCGTGCACCAAAGCTCGCCGCCGTCTTCGCGCTCACTATCCCGGCGGTGCCGCCGCCGACGACCAGCAGGTCCCACGCGGTGGTCACTGGCCGCCCTCACTGGTGATTCGGTCGAGCGTGTCGTGCATGCGGGCCAGCGCCGCCTCGTCAGGCAGCCGCTGCTGGGACCAACGGGAGAAGGCCCGGTGGAGGGCGCGGTGCTCGGCGGTGACGCGCGAGCACTTCTCGCAGACCGCGAGGTGGTCCTCGAGACGCTTGACCTCCGCTGGCGTCAGAGGCGCCGCCGGGTCGTTGTCCAGGTAGCGGCCGATACGCCGGGCCGACCTGAGGCAGGTGAACATCGTGTGAAGGGACGAGATCACGGTGTCCTCCCAAAAGAGCTGGCGTTTGCCCGCAGGTGGGCGCGAACGCGGTCACGGGCACGGCTCAGCCGCGACATGATGGTGCCGACTGGCACTCCGAGCGCCTCCGCGGCTTCGGCGTAGGTGAGTCGGTCCGCGTCGATCAGGAGCAGGACCGTGCGGAAGCGGCTGTCGAGCGACTTCACGGCTGCCTCCAGGTCCTCGTTCAAGATGTCATCCAGCACCGTCTCCTCGGCGCTGATGTGCCGTTCGGCGCCGAATGCCGGACGTGGATCGCCGACACAGCGCCAGTCCTCGACCAGGTCGGGTCTGTGCCGCCTGTGCATGTTCACGTTCGTGTTCCGCAGGATCGTCAGCAGCCACGCGCGCGAATGCCTGCCGTCGAACCGGTCGAGCGCCCGGAACGCCCGGATCACCGTCTCCTGCACGAGGTCCTCGGCGTCAGCCCGCGACCCGGTCAGCGTCATAGCCACCCGGAAAAGCACCGCGAGCTCGGGTTCCACGTAAGTCTTGAAAGCATCAGCGCGCGACGTCTCGGCGCCATCAGGCGTGTTGCGGCGAAGCGGCTCCACGTACAAGAAACCCTTCCGGTGAACCGAACCCTTCCCGAGCCAGCGCGAGAACTTCACGAGCGACGACGTTCACGCGGGACCGAGGCTACGGTGCATTCCATGTCCAGCGAGCACGCGCACCTGGCGAAGACCTGGTTCGCCGGGCTCCTCCGGGACGGATGCTCACCGTCGTCGAAGCAGCGAGTCGTTCTCCCGGATCGCGGCCGAGGCACTGCGGGGGTGACCCTCAGCAACGGATCCTCGTCCGTCGCCGAAGAGTTGGCCGACCAGCTGCGCTGGTCCGACCACGCGACGAGATTATCAAGGCGGAGTCAGGATGTGGCAGATAGCTGTCTCGGGGCAGTCCCCCGGTTGCAGGCGGCGGCTCCGTTGGAGGAGATGCTCGAGGTCCGACTTCAGTGCGGAAAGTTCGCGCTGGCGGGCGTGTACGTCGGCGAGCTTGCGGTCGAGCAGGGACGCCACGTGTGAGCAGGGTGCGTCGCCGTGGTCGCGCAACTCGATGATGCCTCGGATCTCGCCGAGGGTGAGACCGGCAGACTGGGCGCTCCTGATGAACTGCACACGGGCGGCTGTCGACCCGTCGTAGCTGCGATACCCGTTGGGCTCCCGTCGTGGGCACGGCAGCAGCCCTTTCCGCTCGTAGAACCTGATGGTCTGGCCGGGCAGACCAACCATCGCGGCGAACTCTCCGATCAGCATCTTCCCAACCTCTCGCTTGACCTTGAAGCCTAGATCAAGGTCTATGGTCGCTAAATGGACATCGCACTTCTGCCTTTTCGTCCGGCTGGTGCGCTGAGTGTCGAGCAACTGCGGGTGGTGATGGCGCATGGCTAACCGCACCCCGGGAATCGGTTTAGCCGCCGTGCTTGCCGGTGCATTCGGCATCTGTTGCGGCCTCCCGCTAATCGCGACGCTCGGTCTCCTTGGGGTACTCGCCGGGTTGTCGCTGGCCAGCTGGGCGTTGATCGGTTTGGGGGCCGCGGCCGTCGCGTTCGGCTTAGGCCAACTGTTCAGACGTACACGCCGATCGGGTCCCGGCTCATCGATTGCCGAGCCGACCGAGTCCCCATCAGCCGGTGGACAAGTCGAGGCCGTGGACGTGGACCATTCACAGGAACTTTGACGTGACGAAGAGCTACGACCTGATCGTGATCGGTGCCGGCATGGCTGGCGTCGTCGCCGCCACCAAGTGCGCCTCCCAGGGCTGGGACGTCGCGATCGTCGACGCGCTTCCGTACGGCGGCACCTGTGCGCTTCGGGGGTGCGACCCGAAGAAGATCCTGCGGCGCGGAGCCGAGGTCATCGACAGCGCGCGACAGATGCGCGGCAAGGGCATCGACGACGCGGGACTGACGATCAACTGGGACGACCTGATGAGGCACAAGCGCGGCTTCATCGATCCGGTGCCGCGGAACCTCGAGCGCGACCTCGCGAGCCATGGCGTAGAGACCCTTCACGGCCGGGCACGGTTCACCGACAAGAACAAGCTGGAGATCGACCGCACTCCTTACGAGGGACACCACTTCCTGATCGCGTCCGGCGCGCGTCCACGTCCTCTCCACTTCCCGGGACACGACCACCTGATCGACAGCACCGACTTCCTGAACATCGAGGCGCTCCCTGCCCGGATCTTGTTCGTCGGCGGTGGTTTTGTCTCGTTCGAGCTCGCCCACATCGCGGCACGTGCCGGCAGCTCCCCGACGATCATCGACCGCGGCCAACGGCCGCTCAAGGGTTTCGACCCCGACCTGGTCGACCTCCTGGTGACCCGCGGCACCGTGGCCGGAGTCGACGTACGACCCTCCACCACCGTCACCGGGGTCGTCGAGAAGACTGAGAACGGCTACCAGGTGAGTGTGAACCGGTCCGGCGTCCCTGAGACAATCGAATGCGACCTCGTCGTCCATGGGGCCGGCAGGGCCGCGGACCTGGCAAGCCTTGACCTGGACGCGGCAGGCGTCGACTGGGACGAGCATGGCGTGGCGGTTGCGAACCACCTACAGAGCACCAGCAACGAGGCGGTGTACGCCGCCGGTGACGCAGCCAGCAGCCCCGGCATGCCCTTGACTCCGGTGGCGGTCTTCGAAGGGAAGGTCGCCGCGTCCAACATGCTGAAGGGCACGACGACGGTCCCTGACTACTCCGACGTCCCGACAGTGGTGTTCACCATTCCCGAGCTGGCCCGGGTCGGCATGCTGGAGCAAGAGGCCAGGGACAGCGGCATGGATGTCGACGTCCGGTACAGCGACACCAGTGGCTGGTACTCGAACTACCGCATCGGAGAAACCACAGCAGCCGCCAAGATCCTCGTCGACCGCTGCGATGACCAGATCATCGGCGCGCACATGCTCGGACCCGAGTACGGCGAACTGGTCAACTTCATCGGACTGGCCATAAAGCTCAACCTCACCAGTCGTGAACTCAAGTCCATGACCGCCGCCTACCCGACCGTCGGATCGGATCTGGGGTCCATGCTCTGACCGACCCAGGCTGCGACGAGTCGACCTCAGGGAAGGGGTGATGGACCGTGCGAGCAACGGCTTGACTCGGCTGGGCCGGCAGGCGTCAGCTCCTTGAGCTCTCCCACCGGGCCGCAGACCAGCATGGCTGACCAGCAGACGGCGCTGAGCGGCTTGCTGCGTCAGCCGGGCTACCGGCGACTTTGGGTTGCGCGGACGGTGTCGGCGTGGGGCGACGCGTTCAACACCGTCGCGCTGGCGCTGCTGGTGTACACCCTGACCGGCTCGGGACTGGGGGTCTCCGGGGTGGTGGTCGCGGAGATTCTTGCGGTCCTGGCCCTTGCTCCGGTGGCCGGTGCCGTAGTGGACCGGCTGCCCCGGGTGCGCGTGATGGTCGTCGCCGCCCTGGTTCGGGCCGCGTTGGCATTCACTTTGCCGTTCGTCGGCGGGCAGGTCGGGGCCGTCTACGCGGTAGCCGTCGGCCTGTCAGCGGGAGCGGTGTTCTTCAACCCCGCCGCCCAGTCAGTGCTTCCAGGGATCGTCAATGAACGAGACCTGGTCGCAGCCAACAGCGGGTTGTGGACCGCCGCGGTGGTCTCCCAGGTCGTGCTCGCGCCGCTGGCTGGGATCATGATCGCGGGCTTCGGCTACACCCTCGCGTTCTGGATCAACGCCGCCAGCTACCTCTTCTCCGCCTTGGTCCTGCGCAGGCTCCCGGTCCCCGCCGGGGCTGCGAGCACGGCCCGGATCTCCTGGTACGGCGACGCCCGCGACGGGATCGCTGCCATCTTCGGGCACCGGCTGCTTCGGGCCCTGGCCGCCAGCCAGTTCCTCGCGGCGTTATCGGCAGGCGCCACCGGTGCGCTGCTGGTCGTCTTGGCACGGGAGCACCTGATGCTCAAGCCCGGTGACTACGGGCTGCTGCTTGGCGCCATAGGGATCGGAGCGGCTACAGGTCCGCTGTTGCTGTCCCGGCGCGCCAACAATCCGAGCCGCCTCGCCTTCATCCTAAGCCCGTTCGTACTGCGTGCGGTCGTCGATGCCCTGCTGGCCACCGTGACCGGACTGGTCGCGGCGATGGGCGCGATGGTCGCCTACGGCATCGGCACCTTTACTGGCGCGGTGACCTTCAACTCCCTGCTTCAAGCCCAAACCCCCGAACAGCTGCGCGGCCGCGTCTTCGCGGGCTTCGACATGCTCTGGCACTCCGGGCGCCTCCTGTCCCTGCTCGTTGGCGGTGTTCTAGCCGACGCCCTCGGCATCCGCGCGGTCTACTACCTCGGTGCCGCATTGCTACTGGGGGCCGCAGGTCTCGGATGGTGCGGCCTACGCCAGCCAGCATGAGCGGATCTGCGCTGGGGGCTCTACCGACGTCAGCGTCAGTAACCTCGCCGTTGACGCCGCGGCACAGGGTGGCAAGATTCCCGTTCCCTGCAGAATCGTGGAGTGACCGTGCTGCCCGCACCGCCCCGTCATCCCGGGTGCCGCCGTGGCGGGTCTTGGTCGCCTACGTCCGCCTCGACCGAGGCGGTCTCAACCTAAGTGGTGTACTCAGCCTGGCAACGTCCGCAACGGGGCTTGCTCTGCCGCTGGTCGTGCGTGAGTTGATCGGGGCGCTGTCGGCGGAGTCGAGCGACCGGTACGCACCAGGAACTTCTCGCAAGCGACACGCTGTACGCGGATCTGGCCACGACCCAGTTCCTCGCCGCTGAGATGCCGGAATTTGCTTGACCTGACCGGCTGGTCGCCGATAGCCCAGTTCCGCCCACTCACCTCGATGGGAGAGCTCGGGCTGGTTCCTGCCCAGCCTCGCCTTCGGGCAGCAGACGGCAGCGGCCAGCCAGCAAGGTGCGCTGCACGAGCTGGCCCGTTAGTCGTTCGGGACGCCAGCAGCCCTGTCCACGCTGCTCGACGCAGGGGTCGGACCATGGCTGCTGGTCGCGGTTGCCCTGGGCATCGCGGCCTTCGGGCTGTACTGCTTCGCCTGGGCGCGGTACGCCGACACGAAAAGCTAGGCCAGGGCTGCAGGGTCAGGCGCCGGGATCGGTCTGGTGGGCGGGCTCGGTGGCGAGCCGGGCGGCGGCTTCGATCATCACTGCGTGGACGAACGCCTGCGGGATGTT
>JBBQKY010000002.1:0-41383 GCA_038327385.1 Propionibacteriales bacterium | reverse complement strand
ACCGGCTCCGTGAGGTCGCGGCGCAGCGGAGCTGGCCACTCGTTTCGTGCGGCAAACGTTTGAAAGTCCAGGTCTGGCTCGGGCAGGCGGCGGTCAGAATGCCGAGATGGAGCCTGCCGAGCGCTCGTGCCGGCTCAGGGTGCGCAGCACCGCGTCTTGGCCGCGGCGCCTCGCGGCCAGCGCCGCGAGGAGGGCGAGCACAGGCTCGAGCGCCTCCGGTCTGAACGCCGGGGCCGCTACTCCGACGCTGCACGCCAGGTCGTCGGCGTGCACCACGATCTCCATCAGCCGTACTACGAGGAAGTCGTCGGTTGGCAGCGCGCAATCCTGCCACGGCACGTACGTCGTCCGGCCGGCCGCGTCGATCGCCGCGCCTAGTTGCTCGCGCGACCGCGCGAGCACCTCGACCGACTCGGTGCGCCCGGCCGAGCCCATCTGGTTGAAGTCGTCGCGGATGGAGGTGTTCTCGGGGGCGTCGACCGGCGCGTGTAGCCAGTCGACGCGCTCGTAGTGTGTGACCAGGGTCAGCACCTGGGCGTCGGGCGGGCCGGGTGTGGTGAGGAACTCGACGGCACACTCGGGCTGGCTGACCAGGTGACGCGCCAGCCCGCCGACGGTCATGCCCGGCAGCGCTGACTCTCGGTCCCATGCGTCGGAGACCTCCGTGGACCCGACCAGGTCTGTGAGCAGATCGACGGTGGCGGTTACGGCGGAGCGGTCGAGGGTTCTAGCGAAGGTGAGCGTCATCCCGTCAACACTGCCACGCATTCCGGACATTCACTGTCCTGAATCTGGTGCCGACCGAACTTGTGCTATGAGCGGTCGTCAATGCCCAATCCGCGGGCTGTGAGTGGATTCACGTCGATTTCGAGCCGGTCGAGAGGGCCTCAAATAGTCGCCCCGCGAGGCGCACGCCTGGCTCAGCCGAGCCCGGGCAGCGGAAGCGGTACCTCGCGCAGGTGCGCCTGATCTCGTGCGTCGAGGTGTCGGGCCGCGCCGGGCCGTGCCGCCCGTTTGACCGGTCGGTCGCGATAGTCCAGGAGGGCGACGTGAAGGCCTGGCTGATCGGCTGGGACCGGTCCTTGAAGACCAAGGCGAACTACCACGGTCTCTTGTTCGGCGTCTTCAGCTACGCCGTGGAGCAAGGCTGGCTCACCGCCAACCCGTGTGCCCGCACGGCTCCGAAGCGCAGCCGGGAACCCTGGTGGCCGACATACGACACCGGCACGACGCGGCTGTTCGACCTCGAGCCTGTGGACGTCGAATACCCCGAGCGGGTCTCGCGCGCGATCTGGCGGAACCCTCCGAGCGTCCTCGACCTGACCTAGGCGATGCTCGCGCATTGCGCCCGTCCACGACCTGTTCGGACAGTGCGTCATATCGCAACTTTCTCGCACACGCCCCTTGCGAGTTCACGAGCGGTCGCGCGGGGCGAAGGTTCGTCACACTGCGCCATGTAGACCTTGGGCCTGTAAGTAAGCGGGCTAGGCTGGCACCTTTGCCGGACAACTCCGACGGGATAACTCGTGTTTCACGTCTCACGCCGTGTCGCGGCGCTCATGGTCGTCGTCGCTGCTTTCACCACCGCGGTCACCGCATGCTCATCGGCCTCGCGAGGGGCGCCCTCCGGGTCCCAGAGTCCACGGCAGAGCACACCTACCGCTGGCGTCGCCTCGGGAGTCACCGTCACTGGTGACTTTGGCTCCACGCCGACGCTCACCATCCCTGATACCCAAGCACCGGCCAAGCTGACCGAGAAGACGCTGGGCCAGGGCAAGGGTGCCGCGGTCGCGGCCGGCGACACCCTGGTCGCCAACTACGTGGGAGAGTCGTGGGCCAACAAGAGAGTCTTCGACAGCTCGTTCTCCCGCGGCGCGCCGGCCGGATTCGTCATTGGCAAGGGCCAGGTCATCCCTGGATGGGATAAGACGCTGGTGGGCCAGAAGCTTGGATCGCGAGTGCTCCTGACGATCCCGCCAGCCGACGGCTACGGCGCCGGCGGCAACAGCCAGGCGGGAATCAGTGGCACCGACACGCTGGTCTTCGTGGTCGACCTGGTCGCGGTCTACAAACCCGACGCTTCGGCGCCCGGGACGCCGGCCGGCGCCCTCCCCGCAGGCTGGCCGAAGGTCTCCAACACTCCAGCCAAGGAACCCGCTATCACGAGCCTCGCCGGCGTCAAGGCGCCTAAGAAGCCTGTCTCGAAGCTGCTCGTCAAGGGCACGGGCGACAAGATCAACCCGTCGGACACTCTCGTGCTGCAACTGGTGCAAACCGATCTCGCCACCGGCAAGAACACGCAGGCAACCTGGGGCCAGGCGCCGCAGGAGGTCAGTGGGTCGAACGTGCTGCCACTCGCGAGCGCGCTCAACGGTCAGCGCATCGGCTCGCGCTCCGTCGTACTCCTCCCGGCGACTCCCGCCACTCCCGCCTCCGGATCGAGTCCCGCGCAACCCGCCAGGCCCGCGGCAGTGCTGGTGATCGACGTCGTCGGACAATTCTAAGGCCCACCGGATCGCGCCAGCCCCTCACGTACACCCGCATCCAGACCTCCGGAAGGACTACCCACGCCCCATCAGCGGGCCGACCCGCACCCGCGTCAAGTAGCCGCCAGTGACGCGGTTCTGCGTACGTTCGACGAGACGAGTGTTGGCGAAGTGCCAGACAAGCTCGTTGTCGATCGTGGCGTAGCCGTGCGCCAAGATGTTTCGGAAGGCGACGATCTTGGGCAGGTCGGCGATTCTTGCGGCCGTCTCAGGATCAGCCCGGTTGAGTTTGTTCAACGCCTCGGCGCTGATTTCGAACTGCTGCTCGACGGCCGAGCGGAGCATGGCGTCGCGCTCGTACTGCTCCAGCGACTCCCCAGCGATGAAGTCCTGAATCAACTGTACGGCGCGCCGGGCATCCCACAGCAGCGCCGGAGCGTCAGGCTGCATAGAGGTCTTCGGCGGTCGCCGCGACGGTGGCTGCGAAGTAGGGATTCTCGAGAGCCCCCGGCATGACCAAGTCGACCGGTCGGCTCAGCAGAGTCTCCAAATCCTCTTTGAGCGCGAAGTATGCCGTGAAGCCGTCCTCGGCCCCGGCGAACTCAACCAGGAAATCAACGTCACTGCGTTCAGGGTCGAAGTCACCGGACACAGCGGAGCCGAACACCGCCAGCCGGGTGACGCCGTGGCGACGGCACGTCCCACGCCTGAGCTTCGCGAGAAGGCGTCTCTGGCCTGCGTACGACGACCTTCTCGTCCTAGCGCGACGAGGACTGCGGCGGGCCGTGTCAGGTGAGCTAGGTTGAGGACTCCGCCGATGAGGACTCACTTGTGAGGAGTCAGCCAGCTGGCCACGACGAGCGACGAGCGACAAGGGTCGACCTACACCGATGACTGAACCGAGACCAGTCGAGAGCTGGCTCACCGACATGGATGGCGTGCTGGTTCGCGAGGACTCTGCCATCCCGGGGGCCAGCGAGTTCATCACCGCTCTCCGCGACACCGGCCGGCCCTTCCTGGTGCTGACCAACAACCCGATGTTCACCCCGCGCGACTTGCGCGCTCGATTGCTGACGAGCGGGATCGACGTACCCGAGCAGTCCATCTGGACCTCTGCGCTGGCTACCGCCAGCTTCCTGGACGACCAGCGGCCGGGCGGGTCGGCGTACGTCATCGGTGAGGCTGGCCTGACGACGGCACTGCATGCGGTCGGTTATGTGCTGACCGAACGCAACCCCGACTACGTGGTTCTCGGCGAGACCCGGACCTACTCCTTCGAAGCGATCACCAAAGCGATCCGGCTCATCGAGGGGGGCGCGCGCTTTGTCGCCACCCACCCCGACCCGAGCGGCCCGTCCCCCCAAGGAACTCTTCCCTCGACAGGGTCTGTCGCTGCGTTGATCACCGCCGCGACCGGCGCCAAGCCGTACTTTGTCGGCAAGCCAAACCCGCTGATGATGCGCAGCGCCCTCAACCAGATCGAGGCCCACTCCGAGAGCACCGTCATGATCGGGGACCGAATGGACACCGATGTCATCAGTGGCATCGAGGCGGGGTTGCGGACCATCCTCGTCCTCACGGGATCGACGTCCCGGGAGGCCGTTGAGCGCTTCCCCTATCGACCCACCCGAGTCGTCGACTCGATCGCTGACGTGGTGCCGCTGACGATAGAGCTCGCCGCGAGAGCGGAGTAAGGCAAGGGCCGGTGCCACCGATCCGGACTTTCCGACGGGGCGGGCCCAAGCAGGTCAGCCGGAGTGGCGGCTGAGGTTGGTGCGCATCTCCATGAGCCGGCGGTCCGCGTAGCGAGCGTCCGCCCAGGTCCTGCGCACAGCCGCCGTAAAGCGCGTGACCTTCGAGGTCCGGCCGTTTGACGAGGCTGAGGTGATGTGAGACATGTCGATCAGATCCTTCGGTGCCGGCGAGTCTCTCTCGCCATGCCTCTAGTATTGCAGATCGAAGTACTCGAAACAGCACTTTGCGACTCCGAAAGAGCGTGACGCTCGTCTCTCGGGGACCCCGTCCGGATGCCTTCGCCGCGTCCACCGGTGCGCTCCGCAGCGATGCCGGCGACCACCACCAGCACGATCCCGAGCATGCCACCCGGTCGCGGGACCTGACCTAGGACGACCAGGCCGATGAGGAGCGCGATGGCGGGCTCCAGGCTCATCAGTGTCCCGAACGCTGCGGTCGTCAGCCGTCGCAAGGCGAGTAGCTCGAGGCTGAACGGGATCACGGGCAGCAGCATGGCCAGGCCGAGGCCGACGATCAGCAGCCGCCAACCCAGCTGGCCGACGATGCCAGGTCCGACCGTCATAGTGGCGACCACGGCGGCCACCGGTAGGGACACGGCCAATGCGCGCAGGCCCGTCACCTCGTCTCCGGCTCGCTGCGTCAGCACGATGTAGCCCGCCCAGCAGGCAGCAGCGCCGAGGGCGAACACCGCACCGAGCGGATCCGTGCCGCCGTGCCACGGCTCGGTGAGCGCCACTACGCCAGTGGCCGCGAGGAATGCCCAGAACCGCCCCACGCCCGACCCTCGGACAACAGCGACGCCGAGTGGCCCGAGGAACTCCAGCGCGCTGGCGGTTCCCAGCGGCAGGCGTACGACGGCAGCCATATAGAGCATGGTCATCCCAGCGGTGACGACGCCGAGGACCACGCACGTCAGCAGTACGCGACGAGTGAACGACGTCCGCCAGGGACGCACGACCACCAAGAGGACGACACCGGCCCACGCGAGTCGCAGCCAGGCCACACCCTCAGCGCCGATCTGGTCGGACAACCCGACCGACACAGCCACGCCGAGCTGCACACAGCACATCGCCGTCAGCGCCATCGAGGCGCCGACGCGGCCGGCGTGTGTCGCCGGTGAGGAGGCCATGAGCACAGTAGACCGAATACTTTCGTTCGCGTCCACGTGACAATGCCGAACAATGCGTTCGCATATCATGCACAATAGAAGGCGTGGAAACCAGGCGACTGCAGGCGCTGCTGGAGCTCTCGCGGCTGGGTTCGATGCGCAGCGTCGCCGAGCACCTCGAGACGACGACTTCCACGGTGTCGCAGCAGATCGCCAAGCTTGCCCAGGAGACCGGAACCCAACTAATCGAGCCGGTGGGCCGGCGCGTCCGGCTGACCGCGGCGGGTCGACGCCTTGCCGGTCACGCGGCAACCATCCTGAGCGCTGTGGAGGCAGCGCGCGTGGACCTCGACCCCGACTCCGACCCCGCTGGCACGGTCCGCGTCTCCGGGTTCGCCACCGCCATCCGCCGTACGCTCCTGCCCATCGTCAACGAGCTCGCAGTCAGCCACCCGAGCGTGACAGTCGTCCTGCAGGAACACGAGCCCGCCGAGGCCCTCGCCCTCCTCGCCATCGACGGCGCCGACCTCGCGCTCACCTACGACTACAACCTCGCACCGGCCAGCAGCGACCCCACCCTGGACAGCGTCCCGCTGTGGTCCACTCCCTGGAGCCTCGGCGTCCCCCGACCGGCACCCGGCGCGCGGAGCGACGCCGTGGCGATCTTCCATGCCTACCGCGACCACGACTGGATCGGCAACTCCCGTAACCCCGCCGACGAGGACGTCGTGCGTCTCATCGCGTCCATGGCCGGCTTCCAGCCGCGGGTAGCCCATCGGTGCGACAGCCTCGATCTCGTCGAGGATCTCATCCTCGCAGGGATGGGCATCGGACTACTGCCAGCCGATCGCCCACGGAAACGAGGCGTTGCGCTGCTGCCGCTCGCCCAGCCGGACGTCCAGCTGCGCGCCTACGCGAGCACCCGCCGAGGCCGCGCGGTCTGGCCCCCACTCGCGCTGCTGCTCCGTCGCCTCATCGGATGACTGCTTTCATGGGACCGCCATCGCGGCCGTAGGACACCGCGACGATCTCGGCGACGACCGACAGCGCGATCTCTCCGGGCGCTTTGCCGCCGATGTTGAGACCCGCAGGGACGTGCAGTCGTGCCAGCGTCTGCGGTGACAGGTTCTCAGCGAGCGTCGAGAAGACGGTCTCGGCGCGGCGCCGGCTTCCCATCATCGCGATGTACCCAGCCTGCCCCTCCAGTGCGTGCCTGAGGATCGCATCCATCTCCGGAGTGTCGTGGTCGCACAGCACCAACGCGTCGCGCCCGTCAAGCCGGTGGCCGGTCAACCACTCCAGCGGCGACTGCTCGACACCCTCGTCGGCCAGCAGCGTCGTACGACGTCCGGCGATCCGGGCGATCTCGACCACCGCACGGCCGATCGGGTTGTCGGTAACGACAACGACCCGGCCGTGCTCGGGACCGTCGTCGGACCAGGGCTGCTCGCGGTCCTTCGGGGCCCGGTCGTCGGGTGCGCTGCTCATGCCGCCGACCCTACGACGGAAGGGAGCGCGCACGCGTGAGCCCGCGGTGTGGCGACGTCAGTCGGTGAAGAACAGGGCGGCTGGAGACTGCACCAGGATGCGGTGCCTGTCCTGCTCGTCCGGGGCCCAGTCCATGAGCAGATTCAGGACTTCGCCCGTGTCGCGCTGACCGTTGGGTAGGTGTGGCCAGTCGGAGCCCCAGATCAGCCGGTCCGGCCGAGTTGCCACCAGGGCGCGACCCACTGGCTCGACGTACGAAAGCGGCTTGGACTTCGCTATCCGGTACGGTCCGGACAGCTTGATCCAGCAGCTGCCCTGCCTCAGCACGTCGAGGAGGTTGTCGAAGTCGGCATCGGTCAGGCCGTCGTCCTCCACCATGTAGCCCATGTGGTCGATGACGAACGGACCGTCGAGCCGGCTGAGGAACGGCAACAGGTCGCGCACGAGGCGGCCTGGCGAGTAGAACTGGAGGTGCCAGCCGCGCGGCCAGGCACGTGCCCCCATGCGAAGGATGTAGGCGGTCACGTCCTCGATCGGCCAGCCGGCCCGGGCGAAGAGATCGAGACGGATCGCCCGAACGCCGAGGCTGTGCCAGCTGTCGAGGTGAGTGTCGGATACGTCCTCCGCCACCTGGACCACCGCTCGGCACGACGACCCGACCCGACGCAGGACGTCGAGCGTCAGGCGGTTGTCGGTGCCGTAGTACGTCGGCTGCACGAGCACCATCCGCTCGATGCCCAGCTCCTGCGTCAGGCTCAGGTACTGGTCCAGCGTCGCGTCCGGGAACGTGTAGAGCGGCTTGGGGACATGTGGGTAGAGCTCTTCGAAGACGTGAAAGTGCGAGTCGCAGCTCGAAGGGGGCAGGCGAAACCGCGGCCTCGTGTTGGTCCGGGCATCCCGCATCGGCGTGGGGTGAACGATGTCTGGAATCACGTCGGCTCCGGTCCTCCCGCCGAGTCGGACCTGAGTGCGGCGTGCCATCGCGACACCTCCGCCGCCCGCGCCTCAGCGGCTGTGAACAGCAGGCCGGTATCCATCCCTGTCAGGTGAAGGGGACAGGCTCCGAGGCCGGCAAGGGAACCGACAATCGACAGGTCGGCGATTCCCCCGACCATCAGCAGCTTGTTGTTACGCCGGCAGGCCGCAGCCGCCGTTGAGATGGCGTCGCGCACCCGTGGGTCGGCGTACTGGCCGGGCACTCCGAGCTCCGCGGTGAGGTCGTTGACGCCGACCGCCAGCATGTCGACACCATCGATCTCGGCGATGGCGCTCGCGTTCGCGATGCCCAGGGGCGTCTCCAGGAGAACCTGCACGATTGTCGTCCCGTCGAGCGCGGGGTTGAGCTCGTGGGCAGGAGTGGGCCGCATGCCGAGCTGTGGTGCGGTGGAGACCTGCGAGCGCTGTCCTCGCGGGGGGAACCGGCATGCCCTGGCAACCACCTCGGCTTCGGTCGACGTCTCGATTCGCGGGGCGACGATGCCGCTCGCGCCGCCGTCGAGCAGCCGGCCGATGTCGCCGTACTCCCGCTCGGGAACACGAACGAACGGCGTCATCTCAAGGTCGTGGGCAGCGGCGCACATCAGCGCAGCGGTGTCGAGTGACATCGTCGAGTGCTCGAGGTCGATCAGGATGCTCTGGTGCCCGGTCGCGTGCGCGATTCGAACGACGTCTGTCGTACGGCTGCTACGGATCCCCAACATCATTGTCAGCTCCCCTGCGCGCAGGCGGGACAGCAGTGGGGCGCGGTCTGCTGCGCCGGGCGAGGTCGCGGACACCGGGTCAGGCGTTCATCGCGGGGGCCGAGACGGCGAAGAAGTCGACGAGGGCCGGACCGCCACGGTGTCCGAGCCGAAGAAGATGCTCATCAGGTCGGGGTGGTCGGCGATGTCCTTGGCCTTGCCGCTGAGCGCGCCGATGCCGGCGCTCATGACCGTGGCGTGGTCGGCGAGCGTGAGCCCGAAACGGACGTTCTGCTCGACCATGAGGATGGTCGTACCGCCCTTGTTCATCGTTACGATGCTGTCTCGGATGATAGCAAGGCTGTGCGGGTCGAGGCCGAGAGTTGGCTCGTCGAGCAGGACGACGGTGGGCTCGAGCATCATTGCGCGGGCGAACTCCACCATCCGGCGCTGCCCGCCCGACAGGGATCCAGCAGATGCGTTCGGGCGCTTGCCGAGCAGCGGGAACAGCTGGGCAAGGTCGTCATAGCGCTGTTCGAGGTGACTGCGGCGGCGGCGGATGATGTACGCGCCCATCAGGACGTTCTGGCGGACCGTCAGCCTCATGAAGAGCCCGTTCCGCTGCGGGACCTGCACCACGCCTGCCCGGAGTATCGCCTCCGGCGTCTGGTGCGTGAGGTCGACGTCCCCGACGACGATGGTGCCGCTCCGTGGTCGCAACAGACCGCTGATCGCTTTGAGCACCGTCGACTTGCCCGCACCGTTGGGACCGACGACGCAGTGGATGCTGCCTGGCGCCACCGAGAGGTCGACGCCTCGCAGGATGTCCAGTCCGCCGTAGCCGGCCCGCAGTCCCGCAATCTCGATCATGCCGGGACCTCCGTGGGAGCCAGCGCGACGGAGTCGCCGAGATAGGCATCCACGACGGCCGGGTCTGAGCTGACCTCGGCGACCGTCCCACGGGCGATGATCCGCCCGGCCGCCATCACGTACACCCGGTCGCACAGGCTGGACAGGAAGGCAAGGTCGTGCTCGACCAGCAGCACCGCAACGCCTTGTTCGCGCAGGAGCCGGATCATGGCAGCGATGCGCTGAGCCAGTGCCGGGCTGATACCGGCAGCTGGCTCGTCCAGCAGGACTACAGCGGGGTTGAGCCAGAGGACCTGCGCCAGCTCGACCAGCTTGCGCTGCCCATAGCTCAGGTCGGCCGGACTGGTGTCGGCGTAGGCTGCCAGCCCCAGGTCCGCCAGGACGGTCATCGCCCGATCTCGGTCCGCGGTGGTGACACGCCTGAGCCAGAGCCGGCCGACGTCGAAACCGGCCTCCGGCAGCACGATGTTCTCGATGACGGACAGGCTCGGAAAGAGGCGTGGCAGCTGGTAGGTGCGCGCGAGTCCTGCGTGTGCTCGGGCCGGGCGTCCTTGTCTCTCGAGCCGGCGCCCGCGCACCGTGATGCGACCCGAACGGGTTGCAATGGTGCCGTCGACGACATTGAACAGGGTGGTCTTGCCGGAGCCGTTGGGGCCGATAAGACCGGTGATGCTCCCGGCCGGCGCGCTCAGGTCGACATCGTCGACTGCGCGTACACCGCCGAAGGCCTTCACGAGATGATGCACCTCCAGGGCGGTCACGGACCCCGTGCCTGCCGCCGCCTCTGAACCGGCGGCCAGCGGCGCTTGGTCGATCGAGGTCGAGGAGCTCTCGTCTGCCGGCTTCGCCCGTGGTGGGTCGACGTCCGGTCTCGCGCGCTGGACCAGGGCCGCCACGGTGGGAAGCACGCCGCGCGGGAGAAACAGGACGACTGCGCCCAGCAGCCCTCCGAAGAGCAGCAAGCGGATTGCCCCCGAGTCGGCGCCTCCGATGTTGGTGGTGGTGAAGCTGGCGAACGGCTCGACGATGAAGGCGCCGAGGACCGGGCCCCAGACCGTGCCGCGTCCGCCAAGCAACGCAGCCAGCACGATGAGCACGCTGGTGACGATGTCGAAGACGGCGCTGGTGTTTAGGAAAGCCACGTCGTAGGCATAGATGCCGCCCGCGACACCGACGAAGGTCCCACCGAGGACGAACGCCGTCATCTTGTAGATGGCCGTCCGGATCCCGAGTCCGGTCGCCTTGTCCTCGTCGTCCTGGATCGCGAAGAGACCGAGGCCCAGCTTGCTGCGTCTGACCAACACCGAGACAGTGACGGTGACAACCAGCAACGCTAGGAGAGGGTAGTAGAACGGCCAGTTCTGATAGGTGAGACTCCACGTGGGGAGCGGAAGGGCAAGTCCCTGGCTGCCGCCGGTGAAGCTCGACCAGGTGGTCGCGACCACTCCCAGCAGCTGCAGCGCTGCAAACGTCACGATCACGAAGTACATTCCACGCGTACGTCGGGTCACCAGGCTGAGCGCCGCGGCGGCCACGGCGCATACCAGTCCACCGACGAGACAGCCGAGGAACGGCGACACTCCATACCGAGTAGCAAGGATTCCCGTTGTGTAGGCGCCGAGGCCGATGAAGGCGCTGCTGCCGAGGGATATGTACCCGGCATAGCCGCCCATGATGTTCCAGCCACTGGCGCCGATCGCCAGCACGAAGGTCAGGATGAGCATGTTCTGGTAGTAGAGGTTGTCAGACACGATCGGGAGCACGACAAGAAGTGCGAGCGCCGCACCGATGAGTGCCCGACGGACGGTTGTCGCACTCATACCGCGGCGTCCTGCCGCGTCATCCGGGTGAACAGACCTTGCGGGCGAATCGTGAGGACGACGAGGATCATCAGCGTCGGCACGGCCGTCGCCCATCGCACGGACACGTAAGTGGACGTGAGGGCCTCCGTGACGCCGAGCAACAGGCCGGCCGTGAACGCCCCTGGCACGCTGCCGAGACCACCGAGGATCACGACGCTCAGCGTGAGACCGATCCACACATCCTGCGAGTCGGGGGTGAACTGATAGAGGAAGCTCAACGCTGCCCCGCCGAAGGCTGTGCTGGCGGTGGCGATCGCGAAGATCCACGCCCCCACGCGGGCCGGTTCCACGCCGACGAGCCGCGCACCCTCGACGTTCTCCGAGGCAGCCGTGATGGCGTGTCCCAGCCAGCTTCTCTTGACAGTGACCTGCAGCACGACCGTCACCCCGAGGGCGAACAGGAATGCGTACAGCTGGGCGCGTGGCACCACGAGCGATCCCAGTCGGAACGACTGGTTGAAGTAGCCCGGCGTGGTCTCGCTGGGATTCGGCCCCCACGCCAGAGCGATGAGCGCCTCGGCGATGATGGCCAGCGCAAAGGTGGCGACAATGGTCAGCCCTGGGTCGATGCGTTGGATGCGCTCGATGACGAGTTTGTACAACAGAAGTCCGAGAAGGGCCATCGGGACGGTGACCAGGAAGGCACCGAGGAGCGGGTCGATGCCGAAGTGCGACCACAGGCTGTAGCACAGGTAGGCGGACAGGATGAGGAAGGCACCCTGCGCCATGTTGACTATCTTCATGACGCCGAACGTCAGGCTGAGGCCCGTCGCCATCAGGGCGTAGACGCCGCCGATCAGCGCACCGAAGATGAGCGCCTGTTCCAGCTCGATCATCAGGACGCCCAGGCCGGCTTCGGGTTGACGACCTTCCGGGTCGTGGCGGCACTCGTCGGGGCAATGATCTGAAGCTTGCCGCTCTGCCACTGCGCCAGCAGCAGGCTTCCTTCCGGATCGCCGCGGTCGTCCCACTTCAGCGGGCCCACGATGGTGTCCACCGTATGCGAGTGGAGCCAGCTGGCCAGGGCGGCCTGGTCGATGCGACCGACAGCCGTCACGGCGGCGGCCAGCACCTGTCCTGCCGTGTAGGAGTTCGCTGCGTCCTCGCTCGGCGGGCTGCCGAACTTCTTCGTGTACGCCGCCACGAACTCCGCGTTTCCTGGGTACTTCGCCTGTGGGCTCCACGCCTCCGCCGTGAAAACGCCTTCGGCGTTCTGCGCACCCCCCACCGCGTCGGCGTACGTCGCGTCCGTCGGCGCATTGGTCTGGAACAGCACCTTCGGAGAGAAGGACAGCTTCTGCAAGGACCTGACGAACTGGGCACCGTCCGCGGCGACCGCACCCTGGATCACCATGTCCGGCGACGCTTGCGCCACCGATGAGGCGATCGTGTCGAAGTTGGACGTGCTCGGGTCATAGGTCGCGTCGTACACGGTCTTGACGCCTAGCGCCTCCATCTTCGTCTTGAAGATGTCGACCGCAGGACTGGCGCTCGGGTCGTCCTGGCTGACGTAGGCGGCGGTGGCCGGTCGTTCGCTCGCGGGCAGCGAGGTCACCCACTCGACGAACCGGTCCGGCAGCGTCGCGGTGGTTCCCGGCTGCGCGAAGAACAGGTTCGTGAACCCACGAGTGAACAGCGTCTCGGCTCCGCCGGAAGGCTCGACGTACAGCATGCCTTGACGGGCCGCGATAGCCGAGGCCGGCGCGTTGAGCAGCGAGGAAAAGGTACCCAGCAGAAGGTCCACGTGGTCCTGACTGATGAGTCGGGTGTAGTTGGAACCGTTCGCCGCCGGGTCGAACCCGTCATCAAGGACGTCCAGCTTCACCTGCCGGCCGAGCAGACCGCCGCTCGAGTTCACGTCGGCGGCCCACAACTGGTAGCCCTCGTACCCGGACTTGGAAACATCAGCCACCGGTCCAGTGAGCGGCAGCGACATGCCGATCGACAACGGCGCCGTCGACTGGCCAGTGGTGTTATCCGCAGAGGGGGACGACGACGAGGACGAGCACGCGCCGACGGTCGTGAGTGCAAGGACCGCAACAGACCCGACGAGAAGACGCCGGCGCCCACCTGACGTCGTGCGGTATCGGGTCATTCTTGCGCGACGATGACGACTGAGCTGGTTCATTCAGCACTCCCTATCTCTGCACATTCGGCTAGCTCTGCATATTCGGTGACGCGGGCCGGGTGAGACGGGCCTGGCATGCCCCCGGCTCGCCGGTTCACGACAGCTCCGGGTACGGTTCGCCGTCCAAGCCCGGAACGGTCACTGCGGATGGTCGATTGGCGTTGTCGACGAGCTGGCGGCTGGCGTAGTCCGTCACCGCTCCGGAGAGCAGCTGACGCGGGTCCTCCATCACGACCCGCAACCGGGTCGTGAGCGCGAACCAGTCGTCGGGCGAATGCACCGCCGGCTTCTCATGAACCGCCACTGCGCCCGCTTCGAGGGGCACGTTGTCGCTCGGTCTCGGCTGGAAACGCGGATAGCCCTCGAACATTTCTCGGCCGAGCTCCAGGTTGCCCGCAGCGACGACCAGAGTCGACGGTAGGTCGCCTCCAGTGCGGCGACCTCCTCCAGGTTGGTGCCGTCGTACGAGGAGAAGACGGAAGCGTGCGGTGCGATGTACAGGCGCTCCGGGGGCAGCCGGTCTCGTGACGCAGCGTGGATGACGCCGGCCACGCTGTTCGACTCCCGGCTTACTCCCGCCGTTGGCCGGCCCTGGCGCCCGGCGATGATCACCATGACGCGCTCCCAGGGCAGGTCGAGGTCGTCGAACCACGTGATGATGCGGTGCGCGATATCCAAGCCGGTGAGGAAGAATGTCGCGATCATGACGCGGTTGAACGGGACGGGGAGGTCTTCGCTCGGGCCTTCAAGATAGTCGCGTCGCAGCGTCGCGGTGGTGAGGTACGACGGTTTGTCGAGCGCGCGCTGCAGAAGTCGTTCGGTGAGATGACAGCTGTAGTCCACCATCGACGCGATTGCCGGCTCACGACCGCTGAATGCCTTCACCGCGATCCGGTCCCGCCACAGGTCTGTCGAGCTGGCCGCGCGTGCCGCTTTCGTCACGCCAAGGAGTCGCTCGGTGTCGACGCGCCAACCGCCCGATTCATCCATCTCTTTCATGCGTGCCAGCGTTGCCAGCGCCGGGCCGAGATGGGACACACCGGCTAGCTCTTTGAATCCTCGGGTGGACATCCGGAACCCCTCGACGGCCGGTGGAGATCCACCCCCGGGGTAGAGGGCGAGATCCGTGCCGGTTGCGACGATCAGCGGGTCGAGAGCATCCGCCTGCGCGGCTGCCTGCGCGAAGTGCGCGCCGATGCTTGAAGCCGATGCCGTATACGTCTCGAACAGGTCGAGCAGCTCCGGGCTCTCGAAGGCAGGCATGGACTGCCTTACGCTGCCGCGGTCGAGAGAGAGTAGAGGACCGTGTCGGTGGCGAAGCGGAGCTCGGCCGACAGCGAGTTGGATACCACGAGCTGAACGTCCTCGTCGGTCGCGATCACTGCGACGTCGGTGCCGCCGCTCGTCGGGAACTCTGCAGCGACCTCGAGGGAGCCCCCGTCCCACTCGTAGATCTGCGAGGTGAGGGCGGGGCTCGGATGGGCCGGGGTGCCCAGGATGAAGTTGACCCGGACGACGAACAGGCGATGGTCTATCTCGATCACGGCAAGCTCACGAGCACCCAGGCCGTCAAGTGTCTGCACACTGCGGAAGCGGTCGTCCTCCCACCGCATCAGGCGCGGCGGCTCCAGCAGGCTGGCGACGACGAGGTACGACGAACCGTCGCGGTCGAAGCTCGCGAACGCACGGCCGCCACGCGCGGTCAAACTCTGATGCGGGAGCAGCTGCTCGCCGTCCCACCGGTACAGCACGCTGGCGTCGAGGTGCTCCGCGTGCGCCACGAAGAAGGTCTGACCGACCATGAAGGGGTGCCAGTTGTAGGCCCACCGCGAAGGGATCCGCTGGTGCTCGACGAACGCCGATCCGTCCCACTCGTACACGACCGAGTCGAGGTTCTTGTCTTCGGAGCCGGGTAGTTGCACGCCTTGAGCGAGACCCAGGAAGTGGCGACTGCCGATACGCCAATGTCGCCACTGCTTGGCGGCGAACGTCGAGACAGCCTGGAACGGCACAAAGTGCTCGCGCTCCCACGTGAAGATCTGCGACACGGTTCCCGGCTGGTACGGGCCGGAACCGGACCTGATGCTCGCGACGGCCAGAAAGTCTCGGCCGTCTATCGTGAAGAACTCCGCGTCCTCCCCGCCGGGTGCGGGAAGCGTCGACCAGGGAACGAAGCGGCCCTCGGACCGGCGGAGGAGCAACATGACCGTGTCGCTGTCGCCGCCGTGCATGCTCGCAGGCTGGCCCGGTATGTCGACGGCGAGCTGCGGAATGGCCAGCAGCTCGAGGTCGCCCACGCTGATTGGCTGAACGGCGCGCGCCCCGCAGGTCGGGATTCGCTGCAGTTCGGTGAGCTTTACCGGCATGCCGTCACTAGACCACCGCGAAAGAGAGCAAGGCAAGTAATCTGCAGTAACCATCATGGACACTCAGCGTTAGTGGATATGACACATGCTCGACGTGCGCAGGCTTCTCATGCTTCGGGCCGTAGCGGCCGAGGGCTCGATAGCGGCTGCGGCGCGAGCCCTGCGGTACACGCGGTCGGCGGTCTCGCAACAGCTGTCTGCGCTGGAAAGTGAGACCGGCACCGCCCTCATCGAGCGCGCGGGGAACCGGGTCGTGCTGACGCCGGTCGGTCGATCGCTCGTCGAGCACACCGAGCGGATACTCGTGGAGCTGCGCGCCGCGGAGGCGATGTTGGCCAGCAACACTGACCCCATCGGCGGCCTGCTCAAAGTCGGCGTCGCGTTCCGTGAGGGTCCACCGATCATGAGCCGTGCCCTCACCGATGTGCGACAGCGCTTCCCTGGGTTGGAGATACGGCTGGCAGCGACCTCCGACGACACGGGCGCGGAGGAGGTGCGGCGAGGGCTTCTCGACATGGCGATCGTCTCTCGGTTCGGTACCCCGCATCCGCGTGCGGTGCTGGGCTTGCGCCACTGGGTGCTGGGTTCCGATGCGCTACGTCTGTGCGTGCCGCCTGCGCACAGACTCGCGCCGGCAGCTGAGGCGACGATGGCTGACCTGGCTGACGAGGCCTGGGTCGTCTGCCCGGTCAGCGCGCTTGGACAGCTGACCATGACGCTGTGCCTCACCGCCGGCTACGAGCCTGTCGTCGCGGCATCTGTGAACGACCTTGGCACCGCCCTTGGGCTCGTCGGCATCGGCTGGGGTATCACCATCGCGCCAGAGCTGACCCCGTTCTCTCCGGAGCTGCCGGTTGTGCATGTTCCGCTCGCCGGTCTCAGCACCATGCGGCACAGCCTCCTGATCGTCCGCGAGGGCGACCACCTGTCGCCGCGCATCGGTGCCGCGATCGCTGCCGTCCGATCCGTGAGCGCCCAGAGCTGGGTGAGCCCCGCGAGCCGAGGGTGAGCACAGCGTGCCGGCCACCCCAGGCCAGGACAGCGACCCAGTTTCCAGTGCTTGTTGCTGTAGGTTTGATGATGACAAATAATTTTTGGGAAACTATTGTCTCCAGGTTCGCCTCGCGGTAGCGTCGATGGTACGGCGAAGAGGCACCGAGTCGAGTCCATCCGATCTCCTTGGCGCACGTACTCGCCCAGGGCGCCACCCACCCATGCGCCCGGAGTCCCACCGTTTCTTACCCCCCTGGTGAGGCGGGACTCTGCCCCGACCGTGGGCAGGCACCGCCCAAACAGCCGGGTTCGGCTCCGTGTCCAGCCCGGTCGGCTGTGTCGCGCCCGCCGCCCGGGCGCCTCCCCCACCCCCGTGCGAGGAGGCGCCGGGGCCTTCGGCAGACCCGACCCTACCCGATTTGTTGCCCACTGTGTGAGACATGCAACAATGGATCTAGAGTGGGGGTGTTGTCCCGATAAGGGGCTTGAGAGAAAGCGGAGAGCCATGAGCAGACCCCTCCAGACGACCTCGCGGGCTCACCTGCGCGACGGTTGTGGCGCCAACACGCACTTCTGCTTCAACCCGTCTGTCTACTCCGTTGGAGCGACCCCCAACCCGCACATCCTGCAGGCACTCATCGACCTCAAGGTCGGATTCATCCGGGAGCGCTGGTGGCCCAAGAGCGTGGCCCAGCAAGCCGCCTTCGGCGCCTTGGCGAAGTCCGGGATCGGCTTCTACCTCTTCGTCGGTGACATGACCTACTCGGCGGCGGCCGTGCGCGCCGATGTCATCGCGCTGGCACAGTCACCCATCGCCAGCTCCGTCCTCGCGGTGTGCGGTCCCAACGAGGCAAACGCCCACGGTGGCACCACCTGGCCGGCACGGGTTACCGGGATCCAGCAAGCCATCTTCACCGAGGTCTTCAACCAGCCCAACCTGGCCGACCACGTAGCCGTCGTGGGACCTGCACTGAAGCACAACGTGCCCAACGTCGACGCGGACTACCAGGCGCTGGCCGCCGCGGGCATCCAGCGCTGGTGTGACGTGGGGGACTTCCACTTCTATCCGGGCAATGCGGGACCGTCCCTGAACGCCGCTGAGGCGGAGCGGGCCGGTCAGGCGTACGGGCCGCTGCCGCTCTGGCACAGCGAGACGGGCTGGACGTCCGACGACACGGACCCGAGCCTCGCAGGACGGTTCTCTGTAGAAGCCCTGCTCCGCAACCACGTCACCGGCATCATCGGCACTCTGCTGTACGAGTTCGCCGACGAGTCCCAGCACGTTGCGGGTCGCGAGGGCATGTTCGGGCTCATGGAGCCGGTGAACCCGAAGCCTGCCTACGAGGAGGTGCGGACGCTCCTCGCGACCCAAGACGGCGGGCAGTCGTTCCCCGGATCGCTGGCCGCCTTCTCGAAGGGCGTCGAGTCCGACACCGAGGCGGTCGTGACCAGCGACGGAAACGGCAAGTGGACCGTCTACCTGTTGAAGGAGAAACAGGCCGCTGTGACGCTTGTGGTGCCTGCCGCCCTCACGTGCGACATCGGCACTCGCAAGACAGGCAGCCACGGCAACACGCGGTACACCATCCCCCTCCAGCAGACGCTCACCGTGGCACACGTGAAGAGCACCTTGTCCCCGTCCACGTGACGGACCGGACCGGACCTGACCCGGTGAAGAGCCGCTATTGTCGCCATACCCTGTCAGCACTTAGACTGGACCTCTGCACCTCCGTTGGCGCTCTCGCTCGGTGGAGCTCGCAGAAATAGAACGACGCCTTGGCCGCAGGTGACTATCTCGGCGCGGTCGAGGCGGTGAGCAGGCGGGTCCGGAGGGGGATCCACGATGCTCACACGGCGCCAGACGCGCATCCATTGGCGTCTGGCGTCGGTCACGTCCTGAGCTGTGCTGCCGGGTGTGTCCTCCCCCACAATGGCTCCGCCACGTTGGAATCGGTGAACCGACGGCTGTATGATGTAAGAGTCACTATCCCAGTAGCATCTTACGCTACGGGTCTGTCGAGAAGCACGGAAACCGGAGGAAGTTATGTGGACCGCCAGGGACGTCGCGCACGCTGTGGATGCGTCCAGGCGAGCCGAGGCCGACGAGCTCGCCCTGCGTACCGCAGTGCGGCTGGCACGTCGCCAGCAACGTCTGAACAACCGCGTCCAGCGCGTCGAGCACCGCATCACCGGCCGCTGACACGTCTCGGTGGGCTCAGCGGTAACGACGCCGGACGTTCTCGCCAACCGACGGGCCGGGCTGCCAGGTGGCGATCCACGGACCGGTTCCCTCTGATCCGTCGATGACTCCGCCCGAGAGCCAGTCCATGTCTCCGGCCAGCATTGCGCCGGCAAGGTCACGGTCGGCTCCGTCGGAGTTGTTCCATAGCTGGTCGAAGAGCATGTCGATGCGCACCCGAGCCTGACCACAGAACGCCGCGGCAAGCATCCCGGCGGCCTCGGCGGTGGGGTCCTCCGCCAATCTCATCGCCTGCGCCCGGCTGCAGACGGCCGCCATCGCGAACAGCTCGGCACCGATGTCGACGATCCTGGCGAGGAACGCCTGCCGGTACTCGAGGCCCGCCTGCCACCGGCCCATCCCGTAGAACGTCTGGCGGGCGAGCCTGCGCGACGACCGCTCGACGTACCGCAGCTGCTTGGCCAATGGACCGAACTCCGAGTAGCTGGTGGGCTTCATCCCCTTCCCGGCGACGAGCTGCGGCAGCCACCCGGCGTAGAAGCCGGTGGCGTGCACGGCGGCCTTGGCCTTGTCGCCGGGGGATGCGTCGTGCGAGGCCAGCGCCCCGGCGGCTTTCAGGTGCGCGTCGACGGCCTCCCGCGCGATGAGCAGGTGCATGATCTCCGAGGATCCCTCGAAGATCCGGTTGATCCGCAGGTCCCGCAGCACCTGTTCGGCGGGAACGGCCCGCTCCCCACGCGCGGCCAGCGAGTCGGCCGTCTCGTAGCCTCGACCGCCGCGCACTTGGACCAGCTCGTCTGCCACCCGGTACGACATCTCGCTGGACCAGAGCTTCGCGAGCGCGGCCTCGATCCGGATGTCCTGGGTGCCGGCGTCGTTCAGCCGCGCCGAGACGTCGAAGACGGTTTCCAGGGCGAACGTGGTGGCTGCCATGAACGCGAGCTTGGTGGCGACCGCCTCGTGCTCTCCCACCGGTCTGCCCCATTGAACTCGCGCCGCCGACCACTCGCGCGCGATCTTGACGGCCCACTTCCCGCCGCCCGCGCACAGGGCGGGGATCGACAGCCGACCGGCGTTCAGCGTGGTGAGGGCGATCTTGAGGCCCTGGCCCTCCTTGCCCAACCTGTCCTCGACCGGGATCCGGACCCTGTCGAAGCGGGTGACGCCGTTCTCGAGCCCGCGAAGGCCCATGAAGGCGTTGCGTTGCTCGACGGTGACTCCCTCCGCGTCGCTGTCGAC
Organism: Propionibacteriales bacterium; assembly: GCA_038327385.1. Taxonomy (GTDB): domain Bacteria; phylum Actinomycetota; class Actinomycetes; order Propionibacteriales; family Nocardioidaceae; genus JAWWPG01. Next base: position 21,209 of record JBBQKY010000002.1, on the reverse strand, counting down.
GACGAATGCCGTTATCCCGCCTCGGCTACCGTCGCTCGCGGGCACAGCTGCCATCACGACCACGAGCTCGGCGATCACCCCGTTCGTCGTCCAGAGCTTGACCCCGTCGAGGATGTACGCCGACCCGTCCGGTGTGGGCGTCGCCGTGGACGCAAGCCGGGCGGGGTCGGAGCCGACATCTGGCTCAGTGAGCAGGAACGCGGTGATCGCCCCCGCCGCACATCTGGGCAGGAAGCGGCGCTTCTGGTCGTCGCTGCCGAACATCCGCACCGGCTCCGGGACGCCGATGGACTGGTGCGCAGACATCATGGCGCCGAGGGTGGGATGCACCGAGCCGATGAGCATGAGGGCCCGCCCGTAGCACGAGGTTGACAGGCCGAGACCGCCGTACTGCTCGGGAATCTTCATCCCGAAGCACCCCAGCTCCGCGAAGCCCGCCAGGTACTCGTCGGGGACCTGCGCCTCCCGCTCGATGAGGCCCCCGTCGAGCGTCCTGCAGAACTCCTCGAGCCAGCCGAGGAACTCGGTCTCCCGGGTCGCCTCGGCCGCGGTGCTGGCGGGGTACGGGTGGATGAGCGCGATGTCGAAGCGGCCGAGGTAGAGCTCCTTCGCGAAGCTCGGGCGGGTCCACTCGGCCTCCCGCGCCGCTTCGGCCACCTCGCGCGCCTGCCGCTCGCTGACGGCGGGCTGGCTCACCGGGGGTCGGCTCACGTCGATGCTCATCAGGCAGGTCCTCCGCTTGTCGCTTGCTGCCATGTTACTCATAGGTAGCCTGCCGATCCAGGTCCCGTAGGGCGGGCGAGGCGTCACGAGGAGGACAAGATGTGCGTGCGCCTCTCGCCAGCGGGAGGCCGCTCCCCTACGGTGGCGCCATGCGGCGTCGCGCGTACGTTCTCGGAGGGCTGCTGGTCACTGTCTTGCTCACCACACTCGTGCTGTCCACGGCCTCGTCGCAGCCGTTGATGGGCGCCTCCCGACCGCTGACTGCCGCCCGCGCGGACCCGCCGCCGCCGCGGACGCCGAAGCTCGGGTCGCCAAGGAACCGCGTCGATGCGAACGCGTTCCCGCACTGGCTGGTGGTCGTCGCCACGGTGCTTCTCCTCCTGTATGCCTCGAGCCTCCTCGCCCTGCTGGTGATGAGCCGCCGTGGTCGCAAAGCGCCGCCCCGCGACGACCAGCCCGGAGGAGCGGAGGATCCCCCGGCCGGCGGCTGGCAGACCCTCCTCGGGGTCGAGCTGGCCGAAGCCGCGCAGGAGCAGATGGGCGAGATCGGGCTGGGCACTCCCCGCAACGCGATCATCGCGTGCTGGCTGCGGCTGCACACCGCGACGAGGCGCGCCGGGCTCGCGGCGTCGCCCTCCGACACGCCGCAAGAGTTCACGGCGCGCGCCATGCACCAGCTGTCCCTCGACGGCGAGGCGATCACCGCCCTGGGTGACCTCTACCGCGAGGCTCGCTTCTCGGAGCATCCGATCACCGAGACCCAGCGGGAGCGCGCGGCCGCGGCACTTGCGGTCCTCGCCGACCAGTTGGCCGCGGTCCCGGTGCTGCGATGAGGCCCTGGGGCGGACGCGTGCTCGTCGCCGCCCTGGCGTGGGGGCTGCTGCTCGGGTACGCCGCGCTCTCGGAGCGCCCGGCGCGCCCGGTCGCCCTCGGCACAGCTGTGGTGGCCGTGCTGGCGATCGGCTGGCTCATCGCTGACACCTTCCTGCTCGACCCACCCCCGCGGTGGGAGCTCTACCGCCCCAGCAACGCCTGGCGGACTCACGACCCGCGGTTCGCCCGGCTCTCCCAGCAGGTCGCCGAGGCCACCGACCAGCGCACCGCCTGCGCCGCCATCCACGCGAGCCTGGTAGGCGTCGCCGACCGCCTTCTCCTGGACAAGTACGGCATCGAACGCTCGACAGACCCGGCGGCGGCGCGCCGCGTCCTGGGCGAGCCGTTGACGTCGTACCTGAACACCGGGCCCGGCCGCGAGGCGGATCCGTCGTCGCCTCGGGTCTTGGCGGCGCTCGACCGGCTGGAGGCCCTGTGACCGAGCTCGACATCGCTGCCGTCTCGTCCCTAGCGGACCAGGTGCTCGACTCGGTGGAGCGAGCTGTCGTCGGCAAGCGCCATGCGCTGGGTCTGATCCTCAGCTGCGTCCTGTCGCGCGGACACGTCCTGCTGGAGGACTTCCCGGGCCTCGGTAAGACGCTGGCGGCGCGCTCCTTCGCCCAGACCCTCGGTATCGAGTTCCGCCGCGCGCAGTTCACGCCGGACCTGCTGCCTGGCGACCTGACCGGGTCGTTCATCTACGACCAGCGCGCGGGCGAGTTCACCTTTCGTCGCGGGCCGCTGTTCACCGGGGTGCTGCTGGCCGACGAGATCAACCGGACACCGCCGAAGACCCAGGCGGCTCTGCTGGAGGCGATGCAGGAGAGCCAGATCACCGTCGAGGGCGAGACCTTCCTGCTGCCCCGTCCGTTCCACGTGCTCGCTACGGCGAACCCGGTGGAGTACGAGGGCACGTACCCGCTTCCCGAGGCGCAGCTCGACCGCTTCCTGATGCGGGTCTCGTTCGGTTACCCCAGCGCCAGCCAGGAGCGCGACGTGCTGGCCCGCCGAATGGCCCGCCGGCACGAGGAGCAGACGCTTGACCCCGTGACCGATACCGCCACCCTGGTGGCCATGCAGGATGCCGTCGAGACCGTCACCGTCGAGGACAGCGTCGCGGAGTACTGCGTGGCCCTGGCCACGGCAACTCGCACCCACCCTCACACGCTGCTCGGGGCATCGCCACGGGGCTCTCTCGGACTCATGCTGACCTCCCGGGCGTACGCCGTCATCGACGGACGCGACTACGTCACCCCGGAGGACGTGAAGGCCGTGGCGGAGGCCGTTCTCGCCCACCGCATCACGGTCAAGCCGGAGCTCTGGATGAGCAGCGCGTCGGGAACCACTGTGGTGCGCGACATTCTCACCGCCGTTCCCACGCCGGCACCCGGTGACCTGGCCCGTGCCTGACCGCGAGGCGCCCCCCGACGGCCGGGAGGGCCGGTGGGTCTCGACACAGGCCTACCTGCGCGCGGCGGTCCTTGGGATCTCCTTACTGGTCGCTGCGCTGCTGTTCCGCGATCCCGGGCTGACGGTGCTGGCGACGCCGTTCCTCGTCGTGACCGCCTGGTCACTCGTGACGCAGCCCCGCACCGTACCGGCACTGCGTCACCCGCAGTCGCTGCCGGTGCTCCGCGAGGGCGAGGCGATGCTCTGGCGGGTTGAGGTCGAGGCCGTAGCGGGCCTCGACCAGGCTGCCGTGCTCCTCGAGAGGGACGAGTACCAGCAGCTGCGACCACCCGGCGGGGCTCGCACCGCGCCGTCGTACGGCGACGACCGGTCATCCGTCACGATGTCGGTCGAGGCGCGGTCCACCCGCTGGGGCGTGCAGCGGGTCGGGCGCGCGCTGGTCTCTGCCACCAGCAGCTGGGGAGCCTTCCGCTGGGGCACCGTCGAGATCCCGGGTCTGGTGCAGACGACGCTTCCCCTCCCCGCGGTCTTCGACGCGACAGCTCCCACCCCGCACCCGATAGGTCTGGTCGGCTTGAACCGCGCAGCGAGGCGTGGCGAAGGGAGCGAGTTCGCGACCATCCGGCCGTTCATGGCCGGCGACCGGCTGCGGCGGATCCACTGGCCCGTCTCACTACGCAGCCAGACGCTGCACGTGGTCTCCACCTGGGCGGACCAGGATGCCGAGGTGATGCTGCTTGTCGACGCCTCCACCGACCTGGGCACCAGCGAGGGCATCGACGGGTTCGCCAGCAGCCTGGACGTGACCGTGCGGGCGGCCGGAGCCGTCGCGGAGCACTTCCTGCGGCACGGGGAGCGAGTCGGTCTGTGCGTCTTCGGCCCGGACCTGCTCAGGCTGGCACCGGCTGCCGGTCGCAACCATCTCCGCAAGGTGCTCACGAGGCTGGCCGGCACCAAGGTGGGCAACCGCGACGCAGCCGAGGGAAAGCTCCTGAGGTTGCGGCTCGGCGCCAACACCACCGTGGTGATGCTGTCGGCCTGCAGCTCCCAGCTGGCGTTGCGGCAGGCAGCCACGCTGTCCGCGCGCGGCCTGTCGGTCATCGTGGTGGACACCCTCCCCCAGCACCTCGGCGGGATGAGCGACCCGGCCATCACGGTGGCCTGGCGGATACGTCGCCTCGAGCGGGACGCCGACCTTCGCGCGCTCAACCGGCGCGGCATCCCCGTGGTGGCGTGGCGCGGACCGGGCAGCCTGGATCTGGTCCTGCGTGACCTGGGCCGCCGCAGCTCGGCACCGACTATGGCGCGCCGGTGAGCACGCCGCCCGCGCCCCGCTCCCGGGACCGCGCGGTGCTCGCGCTGCTGCCTACCGTCGCCGTCATCTCGGTGCTGCCGGTTGTCGTCGTCGCCGGAAGACTCCAGGTGTGGATGGTGCCGGCGGTGGTGCTGGCAGCCGCATCGTCGTACGCCCGCCCAGACTCAGCGGGCGGACTCGTCGCGCTCGGCGTCGTGGCGCTCGTGTGGCTCGCCGCCCGACCGGGCGGCGGGTCAGCGTGGACTCTCGTGGTGGCGCTGCTGATGTTCACCGCGCACGCGTGCCTGTCCCTGCAGTCGACGGCACCGCCCGGGGCGGCGTTCGACCCGGTTGTCAAGGTGCGGTGGCTCGCACGAAGCGCCGTCGTGACCGGACTGACCGCTGCCATCTACGTCGCCGCGCTGGGGTTCCGCCACCTGCCGCACACGAGCACCCAGCTGGCCCCGGCCCTCAGCCTCGCGCTCATCGCGGGAGTCGCACTCCTGCTACGACGGGAGGCGCTTGGCGGCCGCACTCCGGAGAAACCGTGACGACGTCGAAGATGAGAGCATCGGCTGGTGTTCCGTGTGCTCTTCTACCGACCGGAGATCCCGCCCAACACCGGAAACGCCATCCGGCTGGTCGCGGCCACCGGTTGCGAGCTGCACCTGGTGCGCCCGCTCGGGTTCGGCCTGTCGGACGCGCAGCTGCGACGCGCCGGTCTCGACTATCACGACCTCGCCTCCGTGACCGTGCACGCCGACCTGGATGCCGCGTGGCGGGAGCTGGCCGGCGACGACGTCCGGGTCTTCGCGTTCACCTCGCGGGGGCGCATCGGCTACGCGAACGTCCGCTACCGCCCCCGCGACGTGCTGCTCTTCGGGCCGGAGTCGACCGGCCTGCCCGCCGAGGTTCTCGCGGACCGACGGGTCACCTCGACGGTCCGGGTGCCGATGCTGCCCGGCGTGCGCTCGCTGAACGTGTCGAACACCGCCGCTGTCGCGGTGTACGAGGCGCTTCGTCAGCAGGGTTTCGGCGCCGCCGTCTGATGCGCGACGATGCCCGGCAGGTACCGCTGCCCTAGGGTTCTGAGCGTGCTCCCCGTGGTCGACGCGACGCGATACGTGACGCCGCTGCGCTCGGTCTGCGGGTGCCGGACCTGGCAGCACTGCGGCTCTGCCCCGCCATCGCGAGGTACGAGGCGGACGAGGAGGTTCAGCAGCTGCTCAACGCGAGCCTCGGGCTGCACCTCGGCATCGACTTCCTGCCGGGGTCCTTCGCCGTCGACGCTCGAACAGCGGTGGTGGAAGCCGAGGGTGCGGCAATCGTCTGGCTGGATGCCTTCGTGGCCAATGTCGACCGCACCTGACGCAACCCCAACCTGCTGATGTGGCACGGCCGGGTCTGGTGCATCGACCACGGCGCCGCGCTGTACTTCCACCATGCCTGGCCGAACGGCGTCGGCTCACCCGAGGCGTTCGCAGCCCAGCCGTACGACGTGTCGAGCCACGTGCTGCAGCGCTACGCCGGAGCTGCCCGGGCGCGCGACGAAGTCCTTGCCGCGGCCCTGACCCTCGACGGGCTGAGCGAGGCGGCAGCCGACATCCCCGACGACTGGCTGCCACCGGTTCCCGGTGCGGCGACCCCAGCCGATCAACGCCGGCTGTACGTCGCCTTCCTCAGCGCCCGGCTGGAGCATCGCAGCGCCTGGCTGCCCGGCGGGGCGGCGCCATGACCGGGTCAGCGGTGCCGTACCAGTACCTGGTGCTCCGCTGCGTGCCCCGGGTCGACCGGGAGGAGTTCGTCAACGTCGCGGTCGTCCTCTACAGCCAGCGGGCGGACTACCTTGCCTGTGCCAGCCACCTCGACACCGCCAGGCTGCGTAGCCTGGCCCCCGATCTGGATCTCGACGCCATCCGGGAGAGCATCGCCACCGTGGCGGCTGTCTGCCGCGGTGATGCGTCAGCCGGTCTGGCGGGGGCTGCCGACCCCGGCCGGCGGTTCGGCTACCTCGCAGCACGGTCGTCCAGCCGAGCCCCGTGCACGGCGGTCTCCTCAGCGAGTCGGACCCCGACCCCGCCGCGACCCTCGAGCACCTGCTCACGTCCCTCGTCCGCACGCCGTAGCCTCGGCCTCCATGGACTCCGGCGACTGGGATGCGCACTACTCTGCACACGACCACGGATGGGGCCTCGAGCCGAACCGGTTCGTCCGTGAGCAGTGCGAGCGGCTCCCTGTCGGCGACGCCCTCGACCTCGCCTGCGGGGAAGGCCGCAACGCCTGGTGGCTCGCACGGCTTGGCTGGCGGGTGCTGGGTGTCGACTTCTCCCCGGTCGCAGTCGAGCGCGCCCGGCAGCGCGTCGCACAACACCCGAAACTCGTCGCCGTCCGAGCTCGCTGGCGGGTAGCCGACGTGACCACTCTTCACCCGAGAGCCGCGAGCCTCGACCTAGCGCTCGTCAGCTACCTGCACCTGCCGCCTGTCGATCGCGACGAGCTGCTGACCCGGGTTGCTGGGGCACTGCGGCCGCGGGGGCACGTCGTCCTCGTCGGGCACGACATCCGCAACCTCGCGGAAGGGGTGTCGGGCCCCCAGGACCCAGAGCTGCTCTACGAGCCCGGTTATCTGCGGCGAGTGCTGAGCGAGACCTGCGGCCTGGTCATCGAGGTGGCGCGGACGGCCGAGCGCCCGACACCGGCCGGCGTCGCCCTCGACACGGTCGTCAGGGCACGCCGCGACTAGGGTCGTTCCCCCGTTTCCCCGCCAGAGAACCGACAGCCAGGCTGTCCTGGCGATCTGGTCGTCGGATCCTTGCGGGAGGGTTGGCGGGCTCGGAGGGCGGTGCGGATCATCGGCAGCTGGAGCGGCAGCCGTCCGAGCGTCAGGGCGGTGGCGATCATCGACCCACGCCGGCGTGCGTCGTACGCCATCTGCACGTTGGCTGGGAAGATCACGACGAGCAACCCTGCGCTGGCCAGCCCGGCGGGGCGTCGGGTAGCGGGCACCGCGAGCCCGAGCGCGCACCCGATCTCGACGGCACCGCTCGCATAGACGAGCCCCCGCCTCGCCGGGAGCACGCGGGGAATGGTCGCCTCGAACAGCCCGGGCCGCGCGAAGTGCAGCGTCCCGCTCACGAGGAAGATCGCAGCGAGAGCCCACATCCCTCGGGGCGGCGGGCCTGCTGCTCGCATCACGGCACGACGTTAGCGGGTGAACACCTCGACGCCGTCCACGTAGGTCGCCACGACCGCCGCGTCGGAGATGGCCTCGGGCGGCCCGGTCAGGATGTCGGTGTCCAGGACCGCGAAGTCGGCGACCGCACCCACCCGGATGACGCCGCAGTCGTCGAGATGGTTGACGAACGCTGACCCGGCCGTGTAGGCGCGAAGGGCGGCGCCCACGTCGAGCGCCTGCGTCGCGAGGAACGGGTCCCGCACCTCACCCGCGGCGGGAGGCAGCGTGCGGTTGACCGCCACGTGGATCCCCCACAGCGGGTTGGGGCTGGTCACCGGCCAGTCGCTGCCGGCCGCGAGATGGGCGTCCGCACGCTCCAGCGCGGCGAACGGGTACTGCCAGCCCGCGCGGTCGCCGTCGAGGAACGGCAGGGTCAGCTCATCCATCTGCTCCTCATGGGTGGCCCACAGCGGCTGCATGTTGGCAGCGACCTGGAGATCGGCGAAGCGACCGATGTCGTCCGGATGGATCACCTGGATGTGGGCGATGTGGTGCCTGTTGTCGTTGCGCCCGTTGCGACTGCGGGCAACGGCGAACGCGTCCAGCGCCTCGCGGACCGCGCGGTCGCCGATGGCATGCACGTGCACCTGGAAACCGAGCGCATCGAGGTCGGCGACGTGGCTTCGCAAGGCGGCGGGCTCCACCATGGACAGACCTGCGTTGTGCGTCGTACGACCTGAGGAGTCGAGGTAGGGGCCAAGCATGCCGGCCGTGAAGTTCTCGACGATGCCATCCTGCATGATCTTCACGCTGGTCGGGCGGAACCGGCTTCGCGCCCAGGTCTCCCGCCGGTCCACGAGCTCGGGGATCTGCTCGGCTCCTCGCGCCCGGTCCCACCACAGCGCACCCACGACACGTGCGCTCAGGGAGCCGTCCGAGTCGCAGTAGGCATAGGCGGGCGACGCGTCGGTGATGTTGGCATAGCTGCCGAGGATGGCGTCCTGCCACCCGGTCACGCCGAGGGAGTGCAGGTACGACTGGGCCTCGAGGAGTGCGGCTACCTGCTCCCCGATCGTCGGTTCCGGCACGAGCCCGCCGACGAGGTCCATGGCTCCCTCATGGAGCATGCCGGTCGGCGACCCGTCGGCCGCGCGCTCGATGCGGCCGTCGGGAGGGTCGGGGGTTGCCGACGACACGCCTGCCAGAGTGAGCGCTGCCGTGTTGACCCAGGCGCCGTGATGATCTCGGTTGAGGAGCATCACCGGCCGGTCCGGTACGACGCGGTCCAGCGTCTTGCGGTGTGGCAGCCCGCCGGGAAACGCCGACAGCATCCAGCCGCCGCCGGTCACCCAGGGGAGGTCGGGCCGCGGCCCCGCATAGGCGGCGATCGCGGCGAGGTACGCCGGCTCGCTGTCCAGCTGGGACAGGTCACAGCTCAGCCGCTCGCGTCCACCCTGAACCGGGTGGACGTGCGCATCCTGGAAGCCGGGCACCAGCAGTCCGCCGCCGAGGTCGACCCGACGGGTGGCGCCTCCCGCGAGATCCATCACGTCGGCGCCTCCGACTGCCGAGATCCGGCCGTCCTCGACCGCCACGTGGGTCGCCGGCGCTTCGGACACCGGGTAGATCGACCCACCGGAGAAGACGATGTCGGCCGTGGCCACCCGTCAGAGCTTCTTCACGTCGACGGTGAGGATGCTGACCGGCTGTGTCGGCGCACCGTCGGTACCGCCCGACGCGCCCCGCGCGGCGATGGCCTGGACGAGGGGCAGACCCTGGACGACCGTGCCGAATATCGAGTACCCGCCGGGTTGGAGAGACGTGTCGGCGTACACGATGAAGAACTGGCTCCCGTTGGAGTTGGGCTGGCCGCTGTTGGCCATCGCCAGCGTTCCGGCTGGGTAGGCGCCGCTGGCTGGGGCGTTCTCCAGGCCGTAGCCGTAACCCGGCCCGCCGGAGCCGGTGCCCGTCGGGTCACCGCACTGCAGGACGAAGATCCCAGCCGTTGTGAGCCGGTGGCAGGGAGTGTTGTCGTAGAACTTCTTCTCGGACAGGAAGAGGAACGACGCCACGGTCTGCGGGGCGCGCTGGCCGTCGAGCTGCATCACGATCGGACCACAGTTGGTCTGCAAGGTCACCTGCCAGGTGGTGTTCTGGGCCAGTGCGGGGTCGGGAGGTCCCGAGAACTGTTGCGGGCTGGCCGGAAGTGGCGGAGCCGGGAGACAGCTCAGCACCGGGAGGTTCGACGCACCACCTGTGCTCGGAGCCGCCGATGTGGGCGTCGGTGCCACCGGTGTCGTAGCCGAGGGAGGAGTCGGCGACGCACCGCCACCGGCCGGGGCAGCCGCCGTGTCGTTCGGCCCCCGGACCAGCACGCTGAGCGCGACGAAACCGGCGATGACGGCCGCCACGACAACCGCGACGACCAACAGGGTCGCGGTGTTGTTCCCGGACGTTCGGCTGGACCTGGGCGACGAAGGAGGCGGGCGCACGCTTGACATGGTGGACAGCCTAGGAGACCGGTCCGGCGACCGTCCGGGTATCCCCGTCGCGGCGCGGGTCGGCACCGGGCCCGTGCCGGTCAACGGCAGCGACACCGCCGAAGTAGGAGCTGAGGGCCGGCCACTGCACGATCTGCTCGACAGCTTCCAAGGCCCGGACGACCGCAGGCGGGTAGCCGGCCTCGACGTGCACCCTGCCCGGCACCGGGTTGAGCCGTGGAGCGCGGATCGCGTCCGCGACGGCGCCGCCTTCGCGCACCAGTCGAACCAGCACCTGGGCCAGCGCCGAGCGGATGCGGCTGCCGCCGGCCGCCCCGGCGACGAGGCAGAGCCCGTCGGCGTCGTGCATGGCGAGCGGTGTCATCATCGAGCCCATCCGCTCGCCGGGCACCAGCTGGCCGCGAAGCAGCTCTCCCTCCCCCAGCATCGAGTTGAGGTGCACGCCGTACCCGGCCACCCAGACCCCCGACGACAGCCCGAGACTCGTGGTCACGGCGCAGGCGTTGCCGTCCGCGTCGGCAGCCGCCGCGCTCGTCGTGTCACCGCGACGCGGATAAGCTCGCAGGGCGAGCACCACGCGCTGCGCCATCTCGACCTCGTCCCCGCCCAGGTCGAGAGACGCCAGCACGCCCAGCAGGTCGTCGAGGTCGTCGCCCCGAGCCTGCACCAGACGGTCCCCGAGCGTCACCTCGCGTGGCACCGACTCCACCGGCCGGTACGACGTGAGATCGACCTCGTCGATACCGCCGTCGGTGCCGAGGCTCGCCAGCATGGCGTCGGCGACGCGGCCCGTGTAGAACGCCGGTGCCCCCTCGTCGCGCAGCTCCGCCAAGGCGTCCGCGAGCCCTGGATGGAACAGCGTGGCGTCGGCGCCTTGCAGCAGCTCGCCGCCGGGAGCATAGGCTTCGGCGCCGTCGCCCCGGAGCATGGCCACCGCGACCGTCGCCAGCACCTTGACCTGCTGCGGACCGGACCTGACACCGCTCTCCGCCAGCCTGACGGCCGGCTCGACCACGTCGCTCCACCCGAGACGCCCCCAGCGCTCGTGCATCGCCGCGACACCCGCCGGCAGCCCCGGCACGGCGACGGTGCCCGGGCCTACGGCATACGACAGCACCTGGCCGCCGAAGTCGATCAGCACCTCCTCGGGCTCGCCCGGAGGCCGCCCGCCCAGCCCCGGCACCGCAACGAAGAAGTCCAGGCAACGCGTCGTACCCGTCGCCGCCTCGTAGTACGTCGCGAAGCCGCCGCCGGCGACCCCGGTGAACACCGTCTCCGCGGCGCACGCAGCGAGCACCATCGCGACGGCGGCGTCCCCCGCGCTGCCCCCTCGTCGCAGGATCTGCTCGCCGACCTCGGCGGTCGCGGTGCTTCCGGCGGCCACCGAAGCGGGGAGCCGCCGGCGTCTGGTCATGGGCGTGCTAGTCCGGCGCCGTGTAGGTGCCCGCGACGCGCTGGCCCTTGCCGAGGACAGTGATGCCCTCGTCGGAGACGGTGTAGCCGGCCGCCCGGTCCGCCTCCGGGTCGACGCCGATGCGGGCACCGTCGCTGACGACCACGTTCTTGTCGATGATCGCGTTGCAGACCATCGCACCGGGACCGATCTTGACGTTGTCCATCAGCACACAGCGGTCCACCTCAGCCTTGCCCGACACGTAGACGTTGTTGCCGATGACCGACGAGCGGACGGTCGCCCCGGACACGATCGAGCCCGCGCAGATGATCGACTCGTTGATGGATGCGTCGTCGACGAACTTCGCCCCCGGCTGCTGGATGTGGCCGGTGAAGATCGGCCACTCGGAGTTGTACAGGTTGAAGACCGGCTCGACCGACACCAGGTCGAGATGGGCCTCGTGGTACGACGACAGGGTCCCGACGTCACGCCAGTAGTCGCGGTCCTTGACCGTCGAGCCCGGTACGTCGTTGCGGCGGAAGTCGTAGACTGCCGCGTCGCCCCGCCCGACCAGACTGGGGATGATGTCCCCGCCCATGTCGTGGCGTGACTCTGCGTCGTCCGCATCCTTTGCGAGGGCGTCCACCAGCGCCTTCGTGGTGAACACGTAGTTGCCCATCGACGCGAACGTCTCGTCGTGACTGTCCACGAGGCCGGGTGGATCGGCCGGCTTCTCCAGGAACTCCTCGATGGCGATCCCGTCCGGTCCCGTCTTGATCACGCCGAATGCCGACGCCTCGGCTCGTGGCACGCGAATCCCGGCCACGCTGACCCCGGCGCCGGAGTCGATATGGGCAGCGACCATCTGCGCGGCGTCCATCCGGTAGACGTGGTCGGCGCCGAACGCCACGATGATGTCGGGCTGCTCGTCGATGATCAGGTTCATCGACTGGTAGATGGCGTCGGCGCTGCCGAGGAACCACTGCTTGCCCAGCCGTTGCTGCGCGGGCACCGGCGTCACGTAGTTCCCTAGCATGGTCGACATCCGCCAGGTCACGGAGATGTGCCGGTCGAGGGAGTGCGACTTGTACTGGGTGAGGACGCAGATTCGCAGGAAGCCGGCATTCACCAGGTTCGAGAGGGCGAAGTCGATGAGCCGGTAGCTGCCGCCGAACGGGACGGCGGGCTTTGCCCGGTCGAGGGTGAGCGGCATCAGGCGCTTGCCCTCTCCGCCAGCGAGCACGATTCCGAGCACCTTGGGCTTGGCCATGGCGCAACGCTACTAGGGTCGTGACATGCGCGTCGGCCTGCTCACCCGAGAGTTCCCACCCGCCATCTACGGGGGGGCCGGCGTTCACGTCGACTACCTTGCCCGGGAGCTTCGTAGGCTGGTCGACCTGTCCGTGCTCTGCATGGGTGACGAGCGGCCGGACGCGCTCGCGTTCGCCGAGACGGATCCCCGCTTCCCCGGTGCGAACCAGGTGCTGCACACGATGTCGGCCGACCTCGCGATGGTGGCTGCCTGCGAGGGGCTGGACCTGGTGCACTCGCACACGTGGTACGCCAACCTCGCCGGTCATCTGGCCAAGCTGCTGTACGGCGTGCCGCACGTGGTGACGGCGCACTCGCTCGAGCCGATGCGGCCGTGGAAGGCGGAGCAGCTGGGCGGCGGCTACCGGGTGTCGTCGTGGGTGGAACGGACCGCCTACCGGTCCGCAGATGCCGTTGTGGCCGTCAGCAACGGGATGGCCGACGACGTCCGGGCCGCCTACCCCGAAGTGGACCCGGACCGGATCTCGGTCATCTACAACGGAATCGACTCGGACTTCTACGCCCCCGACCCGGCAACCGACGTCCTCGCGGGGCTGGGCGTCGACCTCGCGCGGCCCTACGTGACGTTCGTCGGTCGCATCACTCGGCAGAAAGGCGTGCCACACCTACTGCGCGCGGCCTTGCAGTTCGACCCTTCCGTGCAGGTGGTGCTGCTCGCCGGCGCGGCCGACACCCTCGATCTGTTGGCCGAGACGGACCAGGCGATCGCGACACTCCGCGCGTCGCGGGAAGGCGTCGTGCTGGTCAGCGAGATGCTCTCGCGCGAGGCGGTCCGGCAGGTGCTGTCGCATACGACGGCGTTCCTGTGCCCGTCCGTCTACGAGCCGCTCGGCATCGTCAACCTCGAGGCGATGGCCTGCTCCGCGGCGGTCGTCGCCAGCGCCGTGGGCGGCATCCCCGAGGTCGTCATCGCCGGGGAGACCGGCCTGCTGGTGCCGTACACGCCCGCCGACACGGCCGGCTTCGAGGCGCGGTTCGCGGTGGCGGTCAACACCTTGGTGGCCGATCCGCACCGAGCGACCGCCATGGGGGAAGCCGGCCGGGCGAGAGCCGTCGAGGCGTTCGGCTGGCCGGCGATCGGCGAGCAGACCGTGGAGCTCTACTCGTCCCTGCTGTGAACTACTCGTTGAGCTCGTCGGGGTCGGGGCCGGTCCGGGTGCCCTCGTCGAGCTTGGCGACCTTGGCGTGGTCGTCATCGTCGAGCGAGAAGCCGAACAGGTCGAGGTTCGAGGCCATCCGGTCCGGTTTGACGGACTTCGGGATGATCACGTTGCCGAGGTCGAGGTGCCAGCGCAGGATGACCTGCGCGGGCGTCACGTCGTGCCGCTCGGCGATCTCGACGATGGTGGGGTTCTTCAGGTAGTCGCCACCCTGAGCGATCGGGCTCCACGCCTCACTCAGGATGTCGTGCTCCGCGTGGAAGGCGCGCAGCTGCCTTTGCTGGAGCCACGGGTGCATCTCGATCTGGTTGATCACCGGGACGCTGTCGGTCTCGTTCATCAGCCGCCGGAGATGCGGCACCTGGAAGTTCGAGACGCCGATATGCCGGGCCCGATCATCGGCGTGGATCTTCTCGAAGGCGCGCCAGGTGTCGACGTACCGGTCGCGCTCCGGCATCGGCCAGTGGATCAGGTAGAGGTCGAGGTAGTCCGTTTCGAGCCTCTGCAGGCTGGCGTCGAAAGCGGCCAGCGCGCCGTCGTAGCCCTGGTCGTCGTTCCAGCACTTGGTGGTGAGGAAGATGTCCTGGCGGTCGATACCCGACTCGGCGATGGCTCGCCCGACCGCACGCTCGTTGCCGTAGATCCTGGCGGTGTCGAGGTGGCGGTAGCCGGCGTCGAGGGCAGACGTGACGGCGTCGAACGTCTCGTCCTCGGGGATCTGGAAGACTCCGAAGCCCACCTGGGGGATGGTTCCGCCGTCGTGGAAGCTGAGCTGAGGAATGGAAGGCATGGCAGGCAAGGTAGCAAGCGCGCGTCGCCCTCCCGTGCGCTGGGGTGCACCGCCTACTTCCGCCGCTATGCTTGAATCTTCAACTAGAGAGGACCAGCCATGACGATGCCCGCCGTCTACCTCAGCCACGGCGCTCCCCCGTTGGCCGACGACCGGCGATGGACGCACGAGCTCGCGGACTGGTCGGCAGCGATGCCTCGCCCGAAGGCCATTCTCGTGGTCTCGGCTCACTGGGAGTCGGCCCCGCTGACGATCGGGGCCACCACGCCGGTGCCGCTGGTCTACGACTTCTGGGGCTTCCCGGAGCACTACTACACGGTGAGGTACGACGCACCGGGTGCGCCGGAGCTCGCGGCCGCGGTGCGGGGCCTGCTCGCCGCCCCGGGTCTCGGCACCCACGACGCTCCGCAGCGGGGCCTCGACCACGGCGCCTATGTGCCGCTCGTCGAGATGTACCCGGCGGCGGACGTCCCGACGCTGCAGATATCCATGCCCACGCTCGACCCCGAGCGCCTGTTCGACGTCGGCCGCCGGCTGGCGCCGTTGCGGGACGAGGGCGTGCTCATCCTCGGCAGCGGCTTCACCACGCACAACCTGTCGCTCGTCGATCTCAGCGGCCGCAGCGACGCCCCGGCGCCGTCCTGGTCGAGGGAGTTCGACGCCTGGGTGGACGCCGCCCTCGCCGCCGGCGACGTCGACGCCCTGCTGGACTTCGGGTCCAAGGGCCCGGCAGCCACTCTCGCGCACCCGCGGACGGAGCACTTCGCGCCGCTGTTCGTGACCCTGGGCGCCACCTTCGGCGCGACCGTTGCCGGCACTCGCCGCCCGGTGTCGACTGTCGACGGCTTCTGGTACGGCCTGTCCAAGCGGTCCTGGCAGATCGACTGACCCGCTGGGGTACGGTCCCCCCGTGAGGGACCTGCCCGGCGGCGGAATGCCACGCGTGATGAGCCGCTGGGGCGACCCGGTGATGCACACCCCGTGCCGTGCGATCGACGCGTTCGACGACGAGCTCGCCGCTCTGGTGGCCGACCTGGTGGCGACGATGTACGCCGCGGACGGCGTCGGCCTGGCCGCCAACCAGGTAGGCGTCGACCTCCGAGTCTTCGTGTTCGACTGCACGGACGACGACGGCGCCCACCATCGCGGCGTCGTCTGCAACCCGGTCCTCGCGGTGCCGCAGGGCAGGGACCGGGTGCTCGACGAGGCCGACGAGGGGTGCCTGTCGCTTCCCGGGGCGTTCGCACCGCTCGCCCGCGCGGACTCCGCCTCGGTAACGGGCCTCGACGAGCGCGGCGAGCCGGTGGCGGTGTCCGGGTCGGGGGTGCTGGCCAGATGCCTGCAGCACGAGGTCGACCACCTCGAGGGAATGGTCTTCGGTGACCGGCTGTCCGGCCGGTCCCGCCGCAGGCTCCGCCAGGATGCCGAGCAGCTGGCCGACAGGTATCCCCCCGATTGGCCGGTGGCCCCCGCCGTCGCTGCTGACCCCCACGACAGTCAGCCGAGCGCGTAGCAGGCGACCGCCGTCGCGGCAGCGACGTTCAGCGAGTCGATCCCCGCCGCCATGGGGATGCGCACGCGGATGTCGGCGGCAGCCTGCCACCTGCCAGACAGGCCGGGACCCTCGGAGCCCACGACGAGCGCCACCCGCCTCCCTCGAAGGCCGGGCGCCACCTCCGACAGCGCGACCGCGCCGGCCTCGGGGGTCAGCGCGACCGTGGCGAACCCCGCGGCGGCCAGCTCCGCAAGAGCGTCGTACCAGTCGGGGAGCCGGGTCCAGGGCATCGACAACACGGCTCCCATGGCCACCTTGACCGCACGCCGGTACAGCGGGTCCGCACATCGAGGCGACAGCAGCACTCCGTCGAACCCGAGCGCGGCCGCCGACCGGAAGATGGCGCCGACGTTCGTGTGGTCGACGACGTCCTCGAGGACGACGAGCCGCCGAGCGCCCGTCACCACCTGGTCGACCGTCGGAAGCTCCAAGCGGTGCATGCTCGCGAGGGCGCCGCGGTGCACGTGGAAACCGGTCACCTCCTCCGCGACGTCCTGCGTGACGACGTAGCACGGCGCCGCCGGCACGCGCGCCAGTACGTCGGCGAGACCCGTGAGCCAGCGCTGGGCCATCAGGAAGGAGCGCGGCTGGTGACCGGCGTCGACCGCACGGCGTACCACCTTCTCGCCTTCGGCGATGAAGAGGCCGTGCTCGGACTCGAGGTGCCGGCGCAGCTGGACGTCGCGTAAGAGGGCGTAGTCGGCGAGCCGGGGATCGGCGGGGTCGTCGACGGGGATCAGGATGGCCACGACCGATTATCCCACTGGGGCCGCCGGTTGCCCGGTCACCGTGATCGGTCAGGATGGACGGATGACACTCGAACGGCCCAGGGCCGAAGACCCGTACGCGAAGCTGCCGGCTCTGGCGACTTTCAGCCTCACCAGCCCGGAGGTCAGCGACGGCGCGCCGTTGCCGAGCAGCGCGGTGGGCGACGGCGGCAACACCTCTCCCGAGCTCGCGTGGACGGGCGCCCCCGAGGGAACCAAGAGCTTCGTCGTGACGTGCTTCGATCCGGATGCACCCACGCCGAGCGGGTTCTGGCATTGGGTGGCGGTCGACATCCCGGCCGACGTCACGTCACTCCCGGCCGGCGCCGGGAAGACCGACGAGACGCTGCCTGGCTCGGCTTTCCATCTGCGAAACGACGCCGGCCACGCGGCGTACGACGGGGCCGCCCCGCCCGAGGGTGACGCCGCCCACCGCTACTACTACGTCGTACACGCGGTGGACGGGGAGACGCTTGGCGTGGAGGCGGGCGCCAGCCCGGCGGTGGCGTCGTTCCAGCTCGCCTTCACGGCACTCGCCAGGGCGATCCTGGTCGGTACCCACCGGGCCTGATCAGAGTCCATGACCGTGCAGGACGTCCTCGGCGACCCCTACACCCGTGACACGCTCGCGATGCCGGACGACTACGAGGGAAGCGTCGTCACGACGGTGGTCCATCTCCCGGCGGCCGGCGGTGCCAGCAGGGGTGCAGTGCTGCACGTGCACGGTTTCTGTGACTACTTCTTCCAGACCGAGACTGCTGAGTTCTTCACCTCGCTCGGCTACGACTTCTTCGCCGTCGACCTGCGCAAGTGCGGCCGGTCGCTGCTCCCGCACCAGACTCCCAACTTCTGCCTCGACCTCACCGAGTACGACGCCGACCTGGACGCTGCCCTGGCGTTGATCAGAGAACGGACGGGTCACCACCGCATCATCATCAGCGGACACTCCACCGGCGGCCTGGTCGCTCCGCTCTGGGCGCAGGCGAAGGCGACCAGCGGTGATGCGGCGGTACGCGCGCTGGTGCTCAACAGTCCTTGGCTCGACCTGCAGGGCTCGTTCTTCGTGCGAACGGCGGGAACCGAGGCGATCAACCGGCTGGGACAGCGCCGGCCCTATGCCACCGTGCCGCGGACCGTGACGCCCGTCTACGTCGAGTCGCTGCATAGCGAGCACCACGGCGAGTGGGACTTCGACCTGGCCTGGAAGCCGCTGGAGAGCCTGCCGGTGAAGGCCGGCTGGTTACGCGCCGTGCGCGCCGGCCACCGGGCGGTGCACAAGGGCCTGTCGCTGTCGGCACCGATCCTGGTGCTGTGCTCGCGGCGCAGCCTGGTGCCGCAGGCGTTCTCCCTGGAGGCCCAAGAGGTCGACACCGTTCTGGACGTGCGGCAGATCGCGAGATGGTCCCACCAGCTCGGCGACCAGGTCACCGTGCTGCGACTGCCGGGGGCCATGCACGACGTGTTCCTCTCTCGCAAGGACGTCCGCGAGGACGCCTTCGAGCGCACCGCACACTGGCTCCGGTACGCGCTGGCCGGCGCCCTGCCACCGACAGACTGAGCCGCCGGCGAATCGCGTGGGCCGGATGTACCGGGCGGGGAGTGCTACCCGTGAGAGGCTCGGGCCGTGTCCGAGGACTCCACCCTCGCCAGCGTCCCCTCGCCTCAGCGCACCTGGGCGTCAACGTGGGGCACCCGTGCCTTCATCGTCTTTCTCCTCCTGCTCTGCACGGCGGGCGGCGCCGGCCTGCTGGGCGGGCGCACCGCGACTGCCGTCAGCGCCCGGCACGGCTTCCACATGCAGCTGCGTTATCCGCACACCGCCCGACCCGGCCTCGATACGCTCTGGGAGCTGCGCGTGACGCACCCCGGCGGCTTCCAGCGGCCGATCACGGTCGCCGTCACCGGCGGCTACTTCGACCTGTTCGAGACGCAGGGCTTCTACCCGACGCCCTCGGACACGACCCGCGACGACGCGTTCGTCTACCTGACGTTCAGCCCCCCGCCGAAGGGCCACGACACGTTCCGGGTGATGTACGACGCCTACATCCAGCCCTACGTCTCCCCCGACCATCTCCTGGCCCAGCACGCGACGGTCGCCCTCATCACCAAGGGCCGACGCGTCGACTCGGTCGACTTCACCACGTGGGTGCTGCCATGACGCCCTCCCGCAGGAAGCAGCCCACCTGATGGAGATCGTGCTCCGCGCCGTGGTCGTCTTCACCTTCCTGTGGATCATCACACGGGTCGTCGGACGCGTGACCCTGTCCGAGCTCACGACGTTCGAGCTGGTCCTCTACGTCACGATGGGCGACCTCGTCCAGCAGGCGGTGACACAGCAGGACTACTCCCTGACCTCCGCGTTCCTCGGCGTCGGCGTCTTCGCGCTGCTCACCATCGGCTTGTCCTACGCCTCGTGGCGGTGGCCCCGCCTCCGGCCGGTCATCCGCGGAACCCCCGTGGTGATCCTGCAACAGGGCAGCCCGCTGGGCGAGGTGATGGCCAAGGAACGGCTCACGATGGAGGACGTCATGGCCGCCGCGCGTGAGCAAGGCATCCGGCGACTGTCCGCTGTGGATATCGCTGTGCTCGAGGCAGACGGGAAGATCTCGTTCTTCGAGGCAGACAAGGCCTAGCTTGCAATCACCTGCAGTCAGAGCAGCAGGTTGACGATCGCCACCACGCCGACCACGACGACCACTGCGCGGAAAACCGGGGAGGGCAGCCGTCGTCCCACGGTCGCACCGAGCTGACCGCCGGCGACCGATCCGGCCGCGATGATGGCTGCGGCTTGCCAGGCGACGTCGCTGACGACGATGAAGACCGCGGCGGCGACGCCGTTCACCAGCAGCGCCAGGACGTTCTTCGCGGCGTTGACCCGCTGCATGGTCTCGGTCAGCCCGAGGCCGAGGATCCCGATGAGCAGCACCCCTTGCGCCGCACCGAAGTACCCGCCGTACACCCCGGCCGCGTAGACCAGCGCCGCCACCAGGACTGACCCGTGAGGGGGCGCACCCTCTGACGGCGTGATGTGCCGCGAGAGCCAGGGCTGCGCTACGACCATGATGCAGCCGACCGCGATCAGCGCCGGTACGACGGCCCGGAACGCCGCCGCCGGCAGCCACAGCAGAAGCAGCGCGCCGGTCGCTCCGCCGAGTGCCGACGCCGACCCGAGCCGCACCAGCCGCGCTAGCTGTCCACGCAGCTCGTGGCGGTAGCCGACGACACCCGACAGCGAGCCCGGGACCAGTCCCACGGTGTTCGACACGTTCGCCAGCACCGGCGGATAACCCAACGCCAGCAGCGTCGGAAACGTCACGAGCGTCCCTGAGCCGACGACCGCGTTGATCGTGCCGGCTGCCAGGCCCGCGGCGGCAAGCGCGAGCTCCTGCAGCGGCGTCACAGCCGAGGCGGTTCTTCCTGCACAGGCGGAGCCTCGGGCGCGGGCTGCTCTGCGGCAGTGGCACCGGTCGGAGCATCGGCGGCTGGCGGGGTTACCGGCTCACCAGTGTCTTGACGGAGCGTGGAACGATGCCCCGGCCGGGCAGCCGCCGCAGCCTCCGCGATCGCCTCGGCAACCTCGTCATGGGTGGTCGACAGTGAGGAGTCGTCACCGGTGCCGTCGCCGATCGGCTCGTCCTGCCCGTAGTCCACCGTTCGCGACGTCGATGTCTGGGTCGGGATCCCGGAGATCGAGCCCAGGGTGCTGCCGAGGCCCTCCAACGCCCGGCCGATCTCACTCGGCACGATCCATACCTTGTTGGCGTCGCCTTCGGCGATCTTGGGCAGCATCTGCAGGTACTGGTAGGCGAGCAGGGCCTGATCGGGGGCGCCGTCGTGGATCGACTGGAACACCGTGAGGATGGCCTGCCCCTCACCCTGGGCGCGGAGGATGCGCGACTGCCGGTCGCCCTGCGCCCGCAGGATCAGCGCTTCCCGGTCACCTTCGGCTGTCAGGATCGCGGACTGCTTCTGCCCCTCGGCCGTCAGGATCTGGGACTGTCGCATCCCTTCCGCGGTCAGGATCGCTGCACGCTTGTTGCGGTCGGCGCGCATCTGCTGCTCCATCGCGTCCTTGATCGACGGCGGTGGGTCGATCCCCTTCAGCTCCACGCGGTTGACCCGGATCCCCCAGCGCCCCGTTGCCTCGTCGAGGACGCCGCGCAGCGTGGCGTTGATCTCGTCGCGGCTGGTCAGCGCCTGCTCGAGGTCGAGCCCACCGGCGATGTTGCGCAGGGT
>JBBQKY010000001.1:0-69020 GCA_038327385.1 Propionibacteriales bacterium | reverse complement strand
GGATGTCGCTGACGAAAGCGCCGTCGAGCTCACGGCTGACGATGTGATCATCGCCGAGCGGCCCCGGGAGGGCTGGTCGGTCGTCAACGAGCACGGCGAGACCATCGCCCTCGACCTGCACCTGACTCCGGAGCTGGTTCGGGCCGGCGTCGCTCGCGAGGTCATACGCCTTGTGCAGGAGGCGCGAAAGACCAGCGGGTTCGCGGTCACCGACCGGGTCCGGCTCAACTGGTCGGCCTCGGGTGATGTCGCCCATGCGATCCGTGAGCATGCGCCGCTCATCGCGGCGGAGGTGCTGGCCGTCGAGATGTCCGAGGAGCCGGTCGCCCACGGCCACGCCGCGGAGCCGGACACCAGGTGGACTCGCGACGAGGACCTGGCGCTGGCCTTTCGCCTGGCCCGCCTGACGACTGCGTAGCGTCCACTCGGACCGGGCGCTACGGTGCGCATTGCTTTTCGGCGGCTCATCGCTGGCGCCGGCCGGGGCTGTTGCCTCGCTGGAAGCGGAGCCCGCAGCTGCTCGACCGGGTTTCGGCTGAGCGCTAGGCCAGCTGACGGCGCAAGAAGCGCGCACAGGCGCGACTCCGGCGGTAGCTCGCCCCTCGGCAGCGCAAGAACCGCGCACAGGCGCGACTCAGGCGGCGGTTCGGATGATCCACCGGAACGGCCGGATCGTCCACCGGAACGGCCGGATCGTCCACCGGAACGGCCGGATCGTCCACCGGAACCGCCGGATCGTCCACCGGAACGGCCGGATCGTCGACCGGAACGGCCGGATCGTCCACCGGAACCGCCGGATCGTCCACCGGAACCGCCGGATCGTCCACCGGAACGGCCGGATCGTCCACCGGAACGGCCGGATCGTCGACCGGAACGGCCGGATGGTCGACCGGAACGGCCGGATGGTCAGGCGTCGTCGCCGAGGAGCTCGCGGAGCCGGCTCGGGACCTCCTCGTCGCTCGAGGGGGTCAGGGGAGGCGCCGGCGTGTCCGCCACGCCGTCGAGGGTTTGCAGCTGCGCCTCGAAGTATGCCTTCAGCCGGGTGCGGTACTCGCGCTCGAACGCACGCAGGTCCTCGAGGTCCTGCGACAAGGCTGCCTTGTCATGCTCGAGATCGCTCAACATCTGCTGCCGACGGTCGGCGGTCTCCTTGTCGAGCGCCTCGAGTCGTGCCTTGGCTTCCGCCTCGAGCTGCTCGGTCCTCGCCAGCGTGTCGGTCTCGAGCCGCTCGGCGTCCGTGCGGGCATCCCCCACGATCTTGGTGGCACTGTCCTGCGCCTCCGCGACGAGCTGGTCGGCACTCGTGGTGGCGAGCTCGAGCAGCCGCGCCGCCGCGGTCGAGGCCTCCGGGACCGAACGAGGCGGGAGCTCACCGGCGAGCTCGGCAGCGGTGGCGGGCGGCGCCGCCGCGTCGCCGGCTGCATTGTCGAGCTGGTCGGCACCCGAGCGTCCGCCGTCGATCTCCTGGTGGAGTCTGGTCAGCTCCGCTTCGACCTCGTCGAGGAACTGGTCCACCTCCCCCATGTCGTATCCCTCGCGGAGGCGGACCGGCGTGAACGTCTTCTTCTGCACGTCCTCGGGCGTCACAGGCATGGAGTCACCTCAGTTTGGTGGTACGGAGTCGCAAGCTGGACGGTAACGCTACCGGCCTTGCCGGTCGCGAAGACAGCCACCGGGGCGGTCAGGCTACCGGCAGCAGCCTGTTGTTGATGATGCGCAGGGCGTAGAACAACAGCAGGACGAGAAGAATCGTCAGGTCGAGGGTCATCCCGCCGAGCCGCAACGGCGGCACGACCCGGCGAATCAGGCGGATAGGCGGGTCGGTCAGCGAGTAGATGATCTCCAGGGCCACCACCGCCGGCCCCCGCGGCACCCACGAGCGCGCAAACATCTGAATCCAGTCGACGACCAGCCGGGTGAGCAAGAGCAGGATGCAGAGCCAGAGCACCAGGTCGATGATGCTGCCGAGAACCGCCACCTCCGAAGCCTATAGGCGGATCCAAGGTGCACTTCGACGGCGACCGACGGCCCGCTGCCGGGCTCAGCTTTGGTTGAAGAAGCCGCCTTCGGCTATCCGCTGCTTGTCCTCGGCCGCCACTGTCACGTTCGGCGGGGACAGCAGGAACACCTTCGCGGTGACCCGCTCGATCGAGCCGCGGACCGCGAAGACCAAGCCCGCCGAGAAGTCGACGAGCCGCTTGGCGTCGCTGTCGTCCATCTCAGAGAGGTTCATGATCACGGGGATGCCTTCGCGGAAGTGCTCTCCGATCGTGCGCGCCTCGTTGTAGTTGCGGGGGTGCAGAGTCGTGATGCGGGACAGCTCGGCGACCTGCGACGTGGCCGCGGCTGCGGCCGGAACCGGTCGACGGCGCTCGGACAGCGACGCCACCTGGGTCGGCTTGTCGTCACGCGCCGGCTGGACGGGCCGCATGACCGTGGCCCCCGCATGCTGCGGCGGCCCGTCGGAGTAGTCGTCGTCCTCGTAGCGGTCAGAGTCCTCGAGCAGTCCGAGATAGACACCGACCTTGCGCATTGCACCCGCCATGACGTGGTCGCCTCCGCATCGCTAGTCCTGTCGAACGACCCGCACCGGCGCTCGTTCCGCGCCGAGACTACCGGAGCGCCGGCCGGCTTCCGAGCACTGCGCTGCCGACACGCACGTGTGTCGCGCCGGCAGCGATTGCCTCCCGAAAGTCACCGCTCATCCCCGCCGACAGCACGTTCGCGCCCGGATGGGAGCTCCGGACGTGCTGCCACATCTCCGCCAGCCGGTGGAAGGCGGGAGTCGGGGGCTCGCCTCGCGGCGCCACGCCCATCAGCCCACCCAGCACCAGCCCATCCGTGCTGGCGACCTGCTGCGCGAGGGCCACGACGGCGTCGGGCGTGGCACCGCCTCGTCCGGTGCCGGGTCCGGCGCTGTCCAGGTTGACCTGGATGAGAGCCGTGACGACGCGGGCCCGGCGGCTGGCTCCGGCGCCGAGACGCTCGGCGATGCGAGCCGAGTCGACGGAGTGCACGAGGTCTGCGTACGACGCCACCGCCGCAGCCTTGTTCGACTGCACCTGGCCGACGAAGTGCCACGTCAGATCCAGGTCGTGCAGCTCGGCTGCCTTGCCACCGGCTTCGGGATGCCGGTTCTCTCCGACGTCTCGGACCCCGAGATCGTGCAGCAAGCGGATGTCGTCGGCAGCGAACGTCTTGGTGACGACGATGAGCGTGAGCTCGGCCGGATCGCGGTGCGCCGACCTTGCCGCGTCGGCGATGCGCGCGCGGACGGACCGCAGGTTCGTGGCAATCTCGTCGCCTCGCCGGGACACGGTCACGCCGGTGGGACCACTGAGTCGGCACGGCGGAGGACGGCGATGCCCGCCTGGCGACCGGACTGCGCGCCCTGGCGGCGGTAGGAGAAGAAGTCCTCGTTCTCGCGCGTGCACGGAGCCGGCTGCCCGACCGGGCTGCACCCGGCCGCGACGAGCTGGGCGAAGACGGCGGCGCCGAGGTCGAGCGAGGGGCTCCCCCACGTCGTACACGCGAACGCGGCCGGCACGACGTTCGCCACCTCCCGACGCATCAGGACAGGCACTTCGTAGCAGCCGCCACAGATGTGCGGTCCGACCCAGGCGTCTATCTGACCGGCACCGCGTTCGCGCATCGTCTGAATCGCGGCGTGGACGACTCCTGCGACGATGCCCCGGCGGCCGGCATGGACGACTCCGATGACACCCATCGTCACGTCGGCAAGGACCACCGGCACGCAGTCTGCTGCGCGCACGAGGAGGGCGAGCCCCATAGTGCTGGTGACCAGGGCGTCACACGTCGGCGGCACGGGCTCGGCACTGCCAATCTCGACAACGTCCGAGCCGTGGACCTGACGCATCGCCACCAGGTGGTCGACGCCGAAGGCCTGTGCGAGCAGCGACCAGTTCGCCGCCCGGTCCGGCTGTCGGCCCCCCTCGGGTCCGAGGCTTAGATCGAGACTCGCGAAGTCGCCGGTGCTGAGTCCGCCCGATCGATCGGTGAACGCGACGTCGACGACGTGGCCCCCGCCGTGTCGACGGTCCCGGCTGGCGAACACCGACTACTTCAGGAAGTCGGGAACGTCGAGATCCTCGTTGTCGTCAAAGGACACCTGGCGGTTCGGGCGCTGCGGCCCGGTGCCTGTCGACGCTGCCGGCTGCGGGGCCGGCACAGGTGCCGCGCCAGCTGCCGCGGGCTGTCCCGGGGCGGGTCTCGCCGCACCCGGCCCGCCGCCCGGGTGCTGCCCCGCCGGGTCGCGACGCAGGGCCGGCTGGCTCTGGTCGCGGCGCTTGGGCATGCCGCCGTCGAATCCTGCCGCGATCACCGTGACCCGGACCTCGTCACCGAGCGCGTCGTCGATCACGGCGCCGAAGATGATGTTGGCCTCGGCGTGGGCTGCCTGCGACACGAGTGCGGCGGCCTCGTTGATCTCGAAGAGGCCGAGGTCGGACCCGCCGGATATCGACAGCAGCACACCGTGCGCGCCGTCGATCGATGCTTCGAGAAGCGGGCTGGAAACCGCCATCTCGGCGGCCACGACTGCTCGGTCCTCCCCGTTCGCGCGTCCGATGCCCATCAGCGCTGAGCCGGCGTTGGCCATCACCGACTTTACATCGGCGAAGTCGAGGTTGATGAGACCAGGCGTCGTGATGAGGTCCGTGATGCCGGAGACGCCCTGAAGCAGGACCTGGTCTGCCTGCTTGAAGGCATCGAGGATGGACACACTGCGGTCGGAGATCGACAGCAGCCGGTCGTTGGGGATCACGATCAGCGTGTCGACCTCCTCCCGGAGCCCGTCGATGCCTACCTCGGCCTGGTTCGCCCGACGACGGCCCTCGAACGCGAAGGGTCGGGTGACCACGCCGATCGTCAGGGCACCAAGCGACCTGGCGATCCGAGCGACGACAGGAGCGCCGCCGGTGCCGGTGCCGCCGCCCTCGCCAGCCGTCACGAAGACCATGTCCGCGCCCTTGAGCACCTCCTCGACCTCGTCCGCATGATCCTCGGCAGCGCGGGCGCCGACTTCCGGGTCGGCTCCAGCGCCCAGCCCACGGGTCAGCTCCCGACCGATGTCGAGCTTGACGTCAGCGTCGCTCATCAGCAGCGCCTGCGCGTCGGTGTTGATGGCGATGAACTCCACGCCCTTCAGGCCGACCTCGATCATCCGGTTTATCGCGTTGACGCCGCCCCCGCCGATGCCCACAACCTTGATGACCGCGAGATAGTTCTGCGGTGCTGCCACGATGATGCCTCTCAGGAGGGTCAGGGCAGCGTCGAGACGCGCTGCCGGGAATGGGCCCGCCGTGTGCCCAGGAGGCGCGGATCGGGGGTTCAACGGTGCGGAGGTGGGGGGAACCCGTCAACTCTGAATCTGCACTTCAATTTGAGAGTTGGCGGGAGGTCGACCTCACGGAACAACTTAGGGCACAGCGCTGAACACGAGCAAGCCTGCCGGCAGCCCAAAGACTGGACCTCGACGTGAGGTTGCGGATGTACGACGGAGGTGCAGAACGCTCACGGTCGCGTCGCCGGGTGAGAAGGGACGCTCACGTCGATCGCTTGAGCCTTTCCGTGCAAGAGAACCGCGAGGACAGCCGCCTTCTGAGCCGACTCGGCAGCGCTCCCCCACTGCACCTGCCGCCCGTCCTTCAACAGGAGCGTGATCGAGTCCATGGACGCAGCGCGGAGCCGGCCCGTACGAGACAGCAAGTCAGGCGGGAGCGCTTTCAGCACGGCAGCCAGCTGCGGGAGCGTCTGCGGACCGGGCAGGCCATCCAGCTCCACGACCGGCAGAGCTGGATCTCGCGCGGGTGTCGTCAGGTAGATGACCCCGGTCGAATCCAGCAGACGCCAGCTCCCGTCGCGGAAGACGGTGGCGACGGGGCGGCGCTCGGCGACCTGGACCACGATCGTGTTCGGCCAGCTGCGCGTGACGCTTGCCGAGGCAACGGTGGGGATGGCCTCGACCCGCGCTCGCACGTGAGTGAGGTCGACGCGCGCCAATGGCGTCCCGGCGGCGATGGCAGCTGCGCGTACCACCGCAGCGTCAGGCGTTGCACCGGTGCCCTTGACCAAGACGGTGTGGACCCCGAGCCACGAGGAGATGAGAACGATCCACGCCACGGCGGCCACAGCTGCGAGCACGGCTGCGTCGACCAGCCACCGGCGCCAGGCACGAAGCCTCCTGGCCCACCGACGGTGGGCGATCCCCGTCACCGCGTCACGCGTCTGTGTCGTCATGCCCGCTCCTTCTGTGTTTCACCAAGCCGGCTGAGCAGCGCCGGCCCGACCGCAGTGACGTCGCCGGCGCCCAGGGTCAGGACGAGGTCTCCCTCTCGAGCGATGCCGAGGAGCCGCCCCACCACACGGCCCCAGCTCGGCTCGTACACCACGTCATCGCTCGGGAGGGGCACGTTGTCGGCAACGAGTGCTCCCGAGATGCCGGGCTCCGGCGTTTCCCTTGCCGGGTAGACATCCATCACCACCACCGTGTCCGCCGCCCCGAGCTCGGCTCCCATCTGTGCTCCGAGCAGCCGCGTCCTGCTGAACAGGTGCGGCTGAAAGCAGACGACGACGCGGCCATGACCTGCGAGATCCCGGGCAGCGCGCAGGTCGGCTTTGATCTCGGCCGGGTGATGTGCGTAGCTGTCGTAGACGACGACTCCGGCGGCTGTCCCCTTGCGCTCCATGCGCCGGCTGCTGCCACGGAAACCGGCGAGCCCACGGGTCAGGTCGTCGAACCGGTAGCCGAGCTCCAGCCCGGCTGCCAGGGCGGCGAGGGCGTCGACGACGTACGACGGACCGGGCACCAGCAGCCTGAGGTCGCCGAGCGGCTTCCCATCCTGGACCACCCGGCTGGACGAGCCGTGCTGCCCTGCTCTGACGTCGACCGCTCGCATCGTTGCCTCCACCGACGTCCCGACGGTGATGCTGCGCAGTCCACGGCCAACGCTCCGCTCGGCAAGCCGCCGTCCGCCCGCGTCGTCGACGCCGCAGACACAGAAGCCGTCGGCAGCGACCTTCAGGAGGAATGCGTCGAACACGGCTGCATAGGCATCCGGAGTGCCGAAGAAGTCGAGGTGGTCGACATCGACGTTCGTGACCACGGCGCCGTATGGCTCGTACACCAAGATGGCGGCGTCGCTCTCGTCCCCCTCAGCCACGAAGAGCGGGTCGGTGCCGGCCGCGGCGTTCAGTCCCGAGGACACCAGCGTGGAGCCGATCGCGTACGACGGGTCGGCACCGCTTTCCAGCAGAGCAGTGACCAGCATGGCGGTCGTCGTCGTCTTCCCGTGGGTCCCCGTGACGACCACCGCACGCCGTCCGAGGAGCAACGACTGCACAGCTGCGGAACGCGGCCACAGCCGCAGCCCAAGGGCGGTGGCCCGGACGACCTCCGGGTTGTCCGCCGGCACTGCCGTCGAGACGACCACCGTGTCCGCGCCCTGCACGTGACTCGCCCGGTGGCCGACGAAACACCGGATGCCGAGGTCGGCGAGGGAGCCGAGCACCGGGGAGTCCTGGGCGTCGCTGCCGGACACCAGCATGCCCCGGGCGGCCATCAGCCGGGCAAGCCCCGACAGTGCGGCTCCTCCGATGCCGACGAAGTGGACACGGCCAAGGTCCTCCGGAGGAGGTATCTGCTGCGGCACGGGCACTCTCACGTCGAGACCGCCGCGAACACCATCCGTGCGAGCACCTCGTCCGCGTCCGGCCGGATCAAGCCCTGGGCCGCCGCTCCCATTCGCGCCAGCCGGGCTGGGTCGGTCAGCAGCGCGGGCAGCACCTCCTCTGCCCAGGCGACGGTGAACGCGCCGTCATCCACCATGAGCGCACCGCCGGCCTCGACCAGAGCCGCGGCGTTCAGCCGCTGCTCCCCGTTGCCGATCGGCAGCGGGACGAAGACGGCGGGTAGCCCGAGAACCGCTGCCTCGGTCACGGAGTTGGCGCCGGCCCGGGAGACCGTGGCGTCCGCGACGGAGTACGCGCGTTCCATCTTGTCCACGAACGGCACGACGACGTACGCCGGCGACCCGGCCATGGCGTCCGGACCGCGCTCCACGGTGCCCGCCGGTCCGGTGACGTGCAGGACCTGGACGCCCGCGCTCGCCAGTGCCTTCGCCGCTCCTCCCATCGTCGCGTTGATGCGCGCGGAACCCTGCGAGCCTCCGGTAACCAGCAGCGTGGGCAGCGTGGGGTCCAGACCGAACTCCCGACAGGCATCGGAGCGGGTCGACCTACGGTCGAGGGTAGAGATGGCGCGCCGGATCGGCAGTCCCGTGAACGTGGCGTGCGGAAGCCGGGTGTCCGGGAACGAGGTCGCCACCTGGTCGGTGCAGAAGCGGGCACCGAAGCGGTTGGCGAGCCCCGGCAGCGCGTTCCCCTCGTGGACCACAAGGGGAAGGCGCAGCCGCCGGGTCGCGAGATAGACAGGCATCGAGACGTAGCCGCCGAAGCCCACGACCACGTCGGGGTCGACCCGCCCCAGGACCTCGCTGGTGGCCCGGACGGCGGCCCGCAGCCGTCCCGGAACCCGTACCAGCCCCATGCCGACCTGGCGGGGTAGCGGTACGGGCGGGATCAGCTCGAGGGGGTAACCGGCCGCCGGGACCACGCGCGTCTCCAGGCCGCGTGCCGTGCCCACACAGACGATGTGGACCTCCGGCGCCAGCCGTGTCATCGCGTCGGCGGTCGCGAGCATCGGCGACGTATGCCCTGCCGAGCCGCCGCCGGCAAGGAGGGCGCGCACTCCCGCCACCGGCTAGGTGTCCTGTCGGCTCGGCCTGCCCCGCCGCCGGCGCCGCTCCAGGCGGCGTTCGAGCAGTGCCGCCTGCGCCGCCGGCTCGGTGCGAGAGAAGCCGAGCAGCAGTCCGAGCGAGACGAGCGTAGGAACGAGCGCCGAGCCGCCGTAGGAGATGAGTGGCAGCGGGATGCCGATGACCGGCAGCAGCCCGAGCACCATCCCGATGTTGATCATTGCCTGGGAGAGCAGCCACACGACGATGCCGGCGGACGCGTAGCGCACGAACCTGTTCGGGGACCGCGCGGCGATCCGGATGCCCGCGTAGGCCAGCGTCACGAACAGGGCCAGCACCACGAGCGTGCCGAAGAGCCCGAACTCCTCACCGATGATGGCAAAGATGAAGTCCGTGTGCGCCCCCGGGAGGTTCCCCCACTTCTGGCTGCTGGCGCCGATCCCGGAGCCCCAGAGTCCGCCGGTCGCCAGAGCAAAGAAACCGTGGCTGGCCTGCCATCCCTGGGTGCCGTAGTCGGCGATCGGGTTGAGGAAGCCGGTGAGCCGGGCGACCCGCTCCGGCTGGGAGGCGGCAAGCCCGAACGCGAGCACGCCGACGACGAGGAAGGAGCCGATGAACAGCCGCGCCGGAGCACCCACGACCCACAGCATGCCGAGGACGATGGCGAAGAGCACCAACGCGGTGCCGAGGTCGCCTTGCAGGACCACCAGCCCCACTACCACGGCGCAAACGGGCATCATCGGGATCAGCACGTGACGCCACTGGGTGAGCAACCTGTCCTTGCGGCTGAAGACATCGGCGCACCACAGCACCATGGCGAGCTTGGCGAGCTCGGAGGGCTGGATGAGGAACGGGCCACCGAGCGAGAGCCAGTTGCGGTTCCCGTTGACCGATACGCCGAAGCCGGGCAGGTAGGTGAGGCAGATGAGCCCGACGGAGAGCAGCAGCGCCCACCAGGCACCGAATCGGATCAGGCCGATCGGCAGGTAGGACGCCACCAGAGCCAGCGGGACACCCACGCAGACCCAGAGCGCCTGCTTGCCGAAGATCGCGTACGAGTTGCCGTACTGGTTGAGGGACGTGACGCTCGACGCGCTGAGCACCATCAGCAGGCCGAGGGCCAACAGCAGGCCGGAGACGCCCAGCACGAGGTGGTAGGAGGTCAGTGGCTTGTCGAGCGTTCGTTTGAGCGCCGCGCGCAGACCCGGCGCGCTGACGTCGATGCGCCAGCTCTCCTCACTCGCTGTCGCCACGTCCGCCCTTCCTCGTGTGCCTCGCCGACAGGTGACCGACGCGAGCCGTGCTCAGCGTGCGCGGAGCTTCCTGACCGCCGCGACGAAGGCGTCGCCGCGCGCCGCGTAATCCGCGAACATGTCCTGGGACGCGCACGCCGGGGCGAGCAGCACGGTGTCGCCGGGCTGGGCGAGCGCCGCGGCCGCCGCGACCACGCGTTCCATGGCACCAGTGTCGGTGCCCGGAACGTCGATCACCGGGACATCCGCAGCGTGTCGTCGAAGGGCCGCTGCGATCAGCCCGCGGTCGGCGCCGAGCAGCACGGCGGCTCGCAGGCGCTCACCCACGCCGCTCACCAGATCGTTGAAGTCCGCCCCCTTCGCCAGGCCGCCGGCGACCCAGACGACCGACCCGTAGGCCTGCAGCGAGGCCCGGGCAGCGGAGGGGTTCGTCGCCTTGGAGTCGTCGATGAAGCTGACCCCGTCAACGTTGTCGACGAGGCTCACCCGGTGCCGGTCCAGTCGAAAGCCTTGCAGGCCGCGGCTCACGGAGCGGGCGGCAACCCCGTGCGCTCGCGCGAGCGCAGCCGCCGCCAGCGCGTTGGCGACGTTGTGCGGTGCAGCGCCCGGCACGTCGCCAACCCGGGCCAGCTCCGCCGCGTTGAACGCCCGGGACTCGACGAAGGCACGGTCGGCCAACACGCCGTCGACGACTCCCAGCATCCCGACGCCGGGCACGCCCAGGGTGAACCCGATGGCGCGGCACCCCTCGACCACCTCTGCCTCCTCGACCAGCTGGCGGGTGCTGGGATCCTCGACGTTGTAGACACAGGCCAGCTGGCAGTTGTGGTAGACCTTCGCCTTGGCCGCCCGGTACCCCGCCATGTCGCCGTGCCAGGACAGATGGTCCGGAGCGAGGTTGAGGACCACGGACGCCTCGGCGGACAGCGACTGCATCCGGTACAGCTGCTGTGACGACAGCTCGACGGCGAGCACGTCGTACGGCGCGGGGTCCATCACGACCTCGCAGAGCGCGAGTCCTACGTTGCCCGAGGCCACCGTCCGCCGCCCGTCGGCCTGCAGCATCGCCGTGAGCATCTGCACCGTTGTGGTCTTGCCGTTCGTCCCGGTGACGCACAGCCAAGGCGCCGGTCGGCTCGGATGCCGGAGCCGCCAGGCCAGCTCCACCTCGCCCCACACCGGGAGCCCGCCAGCCGCGGCCTCGACGAGCAGCGCGGTGCCGGGCGGCAGGCCGGGGGCGGTGACGACAAGATCGAGCCCGGTCGGGAGCGCGCTCGTGGAGCCGGGACCCATCCGTACGTCGGCTCCGAGGATCTCGAGAAGCGTCGCCCTGTCGCGGCCCGAAGCGCTGGTCCCGTCGTCGAGTACGACGACCTGGGCCCCCAGGTGGACCAGCGCGTCCGCGGCGGCGAAACCGGAGACGCCGAGCCCGCCGACGACAGCCGCCCGGACCTGCTGCCACGGTGACAGCCGGTCCGCGGACGCCAGCCAGCCAGGTCGAGAGGCGCTCACCGGTCGCTCACGTGCCCACGACCCACTCCGCATAGAAGATGCCGAGACCACCGGCCACGCAGATGCCGGAGATCAGCCAGAACCTGATGACAATGGTGACCTCCGCCCAGCCCAGCAGCTCGAAATGATGATGGAGCGGAGCCATCCGGAACAGCCTCTTGCCGCCGGTGATCTTGAAGTAGCCCACTTGGAGGATCACCGAGGCGGTGATGATCGCGAACAGCCCGCCGAGCACGATAAGCAGCAGCTCGGTGCGCGTCATGATCGCAAAGCCGGCCATGGCCCCGCCGAGCGAGAGGGCGCCGGTGTCACCCATGATGATCCTGGCCGGCGACGCGTTCCACCACAGGAACCCGAAGCAGGCACCGGTGAGGGCCGCCGCGACCACGGCAAGGTCGAGCGGGTCCCGGATGTCGTTGTAGCACTGCGGTCCGGGCTTGAACTTGCAGAAGTTGTTGTTCTGCCAGATCCCAACGAGGGT
Organism: Propionibacteriales bacterium; assembly: GCA_038327385.1. GTDB lineage: Bacteria > Actinomycetota > Actinomycetes > Propionibacteriales > Nocardioidaceae > JAWWPG01. Next base: position 57,000 of record JBBQKY010000001.1, on the reverse strand, counting down.
GTACGCCGCGAAGACCATCATCGTCGAGCCCGTTGCCAGTCCGTCGAGGCCGTCAGCCAGGTTCGCTGCGTTGCTGGCACCGGCGATCATGACCAGCACCCACGCGATGACCAGGACCGTCGGCAGCTTCCAGTCGATCACTCGGATGAACGAGATTGCGGGCGAGGCCGGGGACTGGCCGCGGCTGTCCGGGAAGTGCAGGCTGAGCCAGCCGAAGGCGACGGCGATGAGCGTCTGGCCGGTGAACTTGGTCTTGCTGCGCAGCCCCAGGCTGCGCTGCTTGAAGATCTTGATGTAGTCGTCGAGGAACCCCACCGCGCCCAGGCCAACGACGAGCCCCAGCAGCAGCACCGCCGAGATCGTTGGCGTCGAGTGGGTGATCAGCTTGGCGGCGCCGTAGGCGAACACCACAGCGACGATGACGACCGCACCGCCCATCGTGGGCGTGCCGCGTTTCGTGTGGTGCGAGGTCGGTCCGTCGTCTCGGATGAGCTGCCCGTAGCCCCTGCTGGCGAGGAAGGAGATCGCCCAGCGGGTGCCGAGCAGCGTCACCACGAGGGCGATCGCTCCGGCGAGCAGGATCGCTCTCATCGGCCACCGCCCGTCCGCATCGTCGGCGTGAGTCCCGCTGTCAGGGCGGCCGCCAGCCCCTCGAGCCCCGCTGCCCGCGATGCTTTCACAAGCACCACGTCACCCGGACGCAGCTCGCCGCGCAGCAGCTCCAAGGCCGCGGCGCTGTCGCCGACATAGTCGGCCACCCCGGCCCAGCTGCTCTCCTGCGAGGCCGCGACCTGAGCCGGGCGCGTGGACGGCCCCACCGCCAAGAGGCGCGTCACCCCGAGCCGGGCAACCAGCGGGCCGATGGCCTCGTGCTCGCGACGGCTCGCCTCACCCAGCTCGAGCATCTCGCCCAGCACCGCGAACGTGCGGCCCGCCCCCCGCCGCCGGGCGATCTCGACGAGCGCGGCGACCGCGGCGCGCATGCTGTCCGGGTTGGCGTTGTAGGCGTCGTTGATGACCACGACGCCCTCGGGGCTCGTGGAAACCGCCATCCGCCAGTGCGACAGCGGTTGCGCGCCGCGAAGGGACGCCACGACGGAGTCGAGGTCGAGCCCCATGCCGAGCGCAACGGCAGCCGCAGCTGCCGCGTTGGCTGCATGGTGTACGCCGACGTACCCCAGCGTCAGGTCGGCCGACCGTCGACGCCAGGTCAGGCGCATGGCCGGATGCCCGTCCGCATCGAGGTCGAGGCCGGCGAAGCGCACGTCGCTGCCGGCGCTCGTGCCGAAGGTCAGCACGGCCGCCGAGGTCCGGGCGGCCATGGCGCTGACCCGGTGGTCGTCGGAGTTGAGGACGGCGAGGCCGGTCGGCGGCAGCGCCGCCACCAGCTCCCCCTTCGCGGTGGCGATCGCGTCCTGGGTGCCGAACTCGCCGATGTGGGCGACGCCGACGTTCAGCACGAGCCCGATGGTGGGCCGTACCACCTCCGCGAGAAACCCGATCTGCCCTGGGCCACGAGTACCGAGCTCGGCCACGAGGTAACGGGTCGTGGCGGTGGCGCGCAGCATCGTCAGCGGCAGCCCGATCTCGTTGTTGAAGGACTCGGCGGTCGCCACCGTCTGTCCGGCCGCGCCCAGGATCACGGCGAGCATGTCCTTGGCGCTGGTCTTGCCCTGGGAGCCGGTGACTCCGACGACGGTGAGGTCGCGGAGCTGAGCTCGCACGTGCCTCGCCAGCCGACCGAGCCCTCCCACGACGTCATCGACGACGACGGACGGCGCTGCAACCTGTCGCGCCGCCAATACACCGGCCGCCCCTGCCTCGACCGCCGCGTGGGCGAACTCGTGCCCGTCGACCCGCTCGCCCGCTACCGCCACGAAGAGTCCGTCGGCCACCGTCGAGCGTGAGTCGACAAAGGCCGGGCCGCTCACCGTGACGCCCGCGTCCGCCGCTGAGACCGAGCCACCGACCGCCGTCGCTATCTCACCGAGCGTCATCTCGATCACGGGGCGCCGGCCGCCTCGGCGAGACGGGCGAGGATCTCCCGGGCGACGACGCGGTCGTCGAACGGCGCGACGGTGGTGCCGATCTCCTGTCCCGACTCATGCCCCTTCCCGGCGATCAGCACGGTGTCTCCGGCCCGGGCACCGGCGAGCGCCCGCTCGATGGCCGCGCGCCGGCCGGCCACCTCGTACAGCTCACCGGAGCCGCTCCCGGCTCGGCGGGCACCCGCCACCAGGGCTCGGCGGATGAGCGCAGGCGGTTCGGTGCGGGGGTTGTCGTCGGTGACCACGACCACATCCGCGAGCGCGGCGGCCGCCGCCCCCATCAGCTCCCGCTTGCCCGCGTCGCGGTCCCCGCCGGCACCCAGCACGACCCAGAGTCGTCCCGGCGTGACGGCGCGCATCGCGGTGAGCGCGGCTTCGACGGCATCCGGCTTGTGGGCGTAGTCCACGACCACGGTGAAGTCCTGTCCCTCATCGAGGCGCTCGAGCCTGCCGTCGACCGACTCCACGGCGGCAAGACCGGCGGCGGAGCGAGCGAGGTCGAAGCCCGCCTCCGCCGCGGCGGCGAGCGCGGCGAGGGCGTTCGCCACGTTGAATCCACCCACCAGCCGGCTCGTCACCGGTGTCCGCACCCCGGCAGGGCCGCGAACCGTGAAGTCGGCGCCCCAGGCGTGCAGGCTCACCGCCTCGCATCGCCAGTCGGCGTCCCCTCCGGTCGCGGAGAACGTTCGCACCGGTATGTCCAGCCGGTCGCGCAGGCCGGCTACCGCCGCATCGTCTGAGTTCAGCAGGCCCAGGCGCGCGCGTTGCGGGGAGAACAACGCGGCCTTGGCGGCGAAGTAGGCGTGGGCGTCGGGGTGGAAGTCGAGGTGGTCGCGGCCGAAGTTCAAGAACGCCGCCACGTCGAACACCACACCGTCGACGCGGTGCAGGACCAGCGCGTGGCTCGACACCTCCATGGCACAGACCTCGACGCCCCGCTCGCGCATGACCGCGAACATCGCGTGCAGGTCCGGCGCCTCTGGCGTGGTCAGGGCGGTCTCGACCCGTTCGCCGACGACCCACGTGCCCATCGTGCCGATGACAGCGGTACGGCGACCGGCAGCAGCCAGCGCCGAGCCGAGCAGCTGGGTCGTCGTGGTCTTGCCCTGAGTGCCGGTGACCCCCACCAGCACCAGAGCTGACGCCGGGAAGCCGTAGACGGCTGCCGAGACCTGGCCCAGCAGCGCGCGCGGGGAGGGCACGACGAGAGCCGGCAGGCCGGCCGCGGCGGCGGCCACCCGCCCCGCCTCGTCGGTGAGTACGGCCTTCGCGCCGGCGGCCCTGGCCTCGCGACAGAACCGGGCGCCATGCGTGCGCGCACCAGGCAGTGCGGCATAGAGGTCGCCGGGAAGGACCGAGCCGGAGCGCAGGCTGACGCCGGTCACCTCCGGGTCGGCGGAAGGCGGAGCTGCCGAGGTCAGCTCCGCCAGCTCCGACAGGGCGAGCGGCGTGACGACCTCAGGGCGCGTCGACACGCTCATCGCGCTGCCCCCGGCGCCGCGCCCTCATCGCCACCCGATCCACAGCGGAAGGCTAGCTGCGCTCACCACGTGGTGGGCAGGAAGGGCTCGTGCTTGCCCGTCGGGGGGACGCCGTACTTCTGCAGCGCCGAGATCATCAGGTCGTGCCAGACCGGGCCGGCGGTGCCGCCACCGCCGGCGCCGGCCACCCGAGGGTTCTGGATCACGACGTACACGACGAACCGGGGGTTGTCGGCCGGTGCGAAGCCGGCGAACGACACGGTCTTGCCCTGGTAGCACGTGCAGCTGGACACCGCCCGCTCTGCCGTGCCCGTCTTGCCAGCGACCTGGTAGCCGTCGATCGCGACCTGGCTCGCCGTGCCGTCGGGGCCGACGACGGTGCGCATCATCTGGGTGACCGCGCTCGCTGTCGACCGACTGACCACCCGGTGCCGCTCCGGGGCCGGGGCGGGCGTGAACTGGCCCCCACTGGACACCGAGCCGGCGATGAGGGACGGTGCCACGTACTCCCCTCCGTTCGCGACCGTGCTGATCGCGGTGGCCATCTGCAGCGCCGTCATGCTGATGCTCTGGCCGAAGTCGATGGTGTCGCGCGTCCGCGGCGACCAGGTGCCGGGATCTCCCAACGTCCCGGCGGATACCCCCGGCAGACCGATATCCGGCGCGGACCCGAGACCGAACTGGCGCAGGTAGCCGTAGAGCTCTCGGTTCGGCATGGCGGCAGCCGAGCGGACGGTGCCGATGTTCGACGAGAGTGCCACGACGCCGGCCGTGGTCAGGTGCAGGGTGCCGTGGTAGAAGTAGTCGTGAATCGGCTTGTCGCCCGGCACCGCCAGGATCGGCGGCACCACGACCCGGGTCGACGGCGTCACATACCCCCCGTTGATGAGGGCGCTGAACGTCAGGACCTTCTGCACACTGCCCGGCTCATAGGCCGCGTACAGCCCCGCCGAGTTCCACAACCGCTTCTGCGCCGGCGGCTCATTGGCGTTGTACGACGGGTAGTCCGCCAGCGCCAGGACCTGCGAGGTGCGAGGGTCCATCACGACGGCGACACCGGAGTCGGCGGCGGCTCCCCGGACCGCCTTGGCCAGCCGCCGCTGGGCGAGGAACTGCAGGTCCTCGTCTATCGTCAGCCGGACTCCGGTGCCCTCCCTCGGCTGCGTGACGGTGCTCGTTGCGAGCGGCAGGATCTGGCCGTTCTCGACCTGGTAGGTCGCGGAGCCGTCCGTGCCGGCCAGCGTCGGCTCGAGCCCGTGCTCGATGCCCGTCGCGCCGGTGCCGTCCTGCTTGACGAAACCGAGGAGGCTCGCGGCAACGTCGCCGGCCGGGTAGACCCGCAGCGTGTCATGGGCCGTGTACACCCCCGCCAGCCCGAGGTGGTTCAGCCGGGTCACGGTGGCGCTCGCTACCTTGGGCGAGAGGTGCCGGGCGAGCTCGACATAGCGAGTGCCTGGCTTGCGCAGCGACGAGACCATGTCCAGGTAGTCGGCGCCGAAGCGCCGGTGCAGCACTGCAGCGATCTCGGTCGCGTGCCCGCTCGTGAACGTCGGGTCGGCGATCAGCTTGGCGGCGTCGACGGTCTCGGCCAGCTTGACACCGAAGCGGTCGTAGATGGGCGCACGGGGTGCCTCGAGGGTGATCGTCTGGGCACCGGTGGCCCTCGCCATGGCCGCGTAGTCGTTCTCGTCGACGCCCTGCAGCTGGACCAGCCGGGCGGCGAAGAGCGACAGCAGGAAGGCGACGGCACAGAACGCGCTCCAGAGCCGGAACGGTCCGGTCGCGCGGGGGATCGTCCTGCGGGGCTCGCGCTGGCTTCGACGACTCAAGACGCTCCTTCGGCCGACCCCGGGTGCCTACTTCTAGTGCGTTTGTACCTTGCTAGTGCGTGCTCGCAGGGGAGGTACGCGCGGTGTCGCCGCCTTTCGTCTTCTGCCCGGCTCCGGAGCCGGGCAGAGCCACCGTCACGCCCGCACTGTTGGCCTCACCTGCGACGATCGGGGCGCGCTTGGCCAGCCGGGTGATGCTGGGAGCGAGCGAGCTGCCGATGTCGAACCCGTTGCCTGCCGAACCGGGGACGGAGACGCCGAGGACCTTTCCGGTGGCGAGGGAGATGAATGCCGGGCTGGTGTTCTGCACCATGCCGAGCCGCAGTGCCCTCGCGGCCACCTCTTGCGGGTCCTGCAGCGCGGCCACCCGCAGCTGGAGGGCCTGCTGCTCGATGTCCAGCTCGGCCGCCTGAGCGCGCAGCGTCGTCACCTGGTAGGCCCCCCGCTCCATGCCGGTGTTCAGCAGGAGCAAGCCGACCAGGCCAGCGGTGAGCACCGCGACGACCAGCGCCACGAAGGGCAGCCGCGGGGCGTTCCGGTCGGGCCGGGACACCACGGTCAGCCGCGGCCTCGGCACGGACCGGGCGGGCGCGAGTCCGCGCGCCCTGCTCCCGTTGAACGACGCGCTCACGCGGCCTCCCGGAGACGTTCGGCTGCCCGCAGGCGCACCGAGGCGGCCCGCGGGTTGGTGGTGGTCTCGGCCGCTGAGGCTCGCTCGGCGCCACGAGTCAGCAGCCGGAGCTCCGGCTGGTCCCCGGCCGGTACGACGGGCAGGTCGAGCGGGGCCGTGGCGCTCGCGCGTGCTGTCAGCAGCTGCTTGACGATGCGGTCCTCGAGCGAGTGGTAGGACATCACCACGATCCGCCCGCCCAGCGCGAGGGCGTCAACGGCCCGGGGCAGCGAGCGCCGAAGGACCGAGAGCTCGTCGTTGACCTCGATGCGCAGCGCCTGGAAGGTCCGTTTCGCGGGGTTCCCTCCGGTGCGGCGGGCAGCCGCCGGGATGGCCGACCTCACCAGGTCCACGAGCCGCGCGCTGGTGTCGAAGGGCGCGGCGGCGCGCTCGGCCACCACCTTCTCCGCGATCCGGCGGGCGAAGCGCTCCTCGCCGTAGTGGCGCAGCACCTGAGCCAGGTCCGCGGCGGAGTAGCTGTTCAGCACGTCGGCGGCGGTGGGCCCGGTCTCGGGGTCCATCCGCATGTCGAGGGGGGCGTCCGCGGAGTACGCGAACCCGCGTGAGCGTTCGTCGAGCTGCATGGAGGACACGCCCAGGTCGAACAGCACACCCTGCACGCTCGGCATACCAAGATCGGCGAGAACCGAAGGAATCTGGTCGTAGACGGCGTGGACCAGCGTCGTACGGCTGGCCGAGCCCGCGAGCCGCTCCCCCGCGAGCCGCAGCGCCTGCGGGTCGCGGTCGAGACCCACCACATGGGCGTTCGGGCAGCGCGCCAGAACCGCGGCACTGTGCCCGCCCAGACCGAGCGTGGCATCGACGAGGATCGCGCCCGGCTCTGTCAGGGCCGGTGCCAGCAGTGCGACGACGCGGTCGAGCAGCACCGGGACATGGTCGAAGGCCGACGACATGTGCGGCTAGCCGGCCAGCTTCATGAGCAACGCCGCGGCCAGCACCAGGGCGACAGAGGCACTGACGGAGGCGGCCGCAACGGCCAACCCGTCCCTGACCTCGTCGCGAACCCGTCGTTCGAGCGGCAGCTGCATCCCCGCGTCGGGGCTCATGTTCGAGCTTCTCATCATCGACCCTTCTGCTCATGAGCAGTTTGTCCCACGCAGCTGGCTGTCGTGGGTAGGCGAGGCCGCCGATCTGCTGTGTCTCTTCCGTGTCCAGCGTCCGGCTTCGTCGGCCCAGGTCCCCGACCGCAGCTTCCGGGACACGACGGCTGGCACCGGGGAAGGTGTGCCAGCAGGCGTGGAAGTGCGGTCTGGAGACCTCGGCCTACGACGACCGGTCAGCCGTCGGGCTGCACGTCAGACATCGCCTCCTCCGACCAGTTCGCATACGAGTCCTCTTGTTCGTCGGTGTAGCGCTGCCAGGCGGCGGAGTCCCAGATCTCGGCGCGGTTGTAGGCACCGAGCACGACACAGTCGCGTTCGAGACCCGCATACGTCCGGAGCAGCACGGGGAGCGTCACGCGTCCCTGCCGGTCCGCGGTCTCGGCCGAAGCGCCCGCGAACAGCATCCGCATGAAGTCCCGGTTTCGGCGGTTGGTCACTGATTCCTTGCGCAGGCCCGTCGTGAACGTCCGGAACTCCGCACTCGGCCAGACGTACAGGCACCGCTCCTGCCCTCTGGTCACCACCAGGCCCTCCGACAGCTCGTCGCGGAACTTCGCGGGGAGGAAGATGCGGCCCTTGTCGTCGAGCCGCGGCGTGTAGGTGCCCAGGAACACTGACCACCCACCTCCTCATCGCTCCATTATCCACCATGTTACCCCACTAAGCCCCACTCTCGCCAGCGGCGTGTCTCACGGCCTCGCTGCCTCGGCATCGGCGGCTCGCACACCGTCGTACGACGCCTGGCTGCGAGGCGTAACCTGACAGACGACGCCCACGACCGGCCGGTGCGAGCGGTGTTGCGAGCCGGCTGTCACCGCATCGTTATGTCCGGGCCATCGAGAAAGCGGCGCGGAGTTGCCAAGATCAGAGCCGCCGGGCCCACCGGGAGGGCTCGGGGAGCGATGGGACGACAGATGAGCAGCATCGACACACTCGCCCAGGTGACGGGTCGCGTCAGCACGAACATCGCCAAGGTCATCGAAGGCAAGTCCGACGCCGTGCAGACGGCGCTCACGGTCCTGCTGGCGGAGGGCCACCTGTTGATCGAGGACGTTCCCGGCGTCGGCAAGACAATGCTCGCCAAGGCGCTCGCCCGGTCGATCGACTGCACCGTCAAGCGGATCCAGTTCACCCCGGACCTCCTCCCGTCCGACGTCACGGGTGTCTCCATCTACAACCGCGAGACGAGGGACTTCGAGTTCCGCCCGGGCGGCGTGTTCGCCAACATCGTCGTTGGGGACGAGATCAACCGAGCCTCACCGAAGACCCAGTCGGCGCTGCTGGAGTGTATGGAGGAGCGCCAGGTGACGGTCGACAGCGTCACGTACGACCTCCAGGTGCCGTTCATGGTCATCGCCACCCAGAACCCCATCGAGATGGAGGGCACCTACCCCCTGCCGGAGGCGCAGCGCGACAGGTTCATGGCGCGTGTCTCCATGGGGTACCCGGTCGCTCGCGCGGAGCTCGACATGCTCGACTCGCATTCCGCGGCGAACCCGCTCGACGACCTCGAGCCGGTCACCGACGCCGCGGAGATCGCCAAGCTCATCGAGGTGACGCGCACCGTTCATGTCTCCCAGGCGGTGAAGCAGTATGCCGTCGACCTGACCTCCGCCACCCGCCGTTCCCCGGACCTGCGGCTCGGCGCGTCTCCGCGCGCGACCCTGCACCTGGTACGGGCCTCCCGCGCGCATGCAGCACTCCAGTCTCGCGACTACGTCATCCCCGACGACCTCCAGCTGCTGGCTCCGTCGGTCCTGGCGCACCGGCTGATCACCGGCCTGGAGGCACAGATGGGCGGGCGCGGCCCGGAGCAGGTCGTCGCGTCGCTCCTGCGCAGCGTGGCCGTTCCCGAGTCCAAGGTTTCGGGCGGCCGCGCCTAGCCATGGCTGCCGGCCTCTCAGCCCTGACCACCCGGGGTCGCGCCTTCCTGTCGGCGGGGGTCGCGAGCGGGGTGGCCGCTCTCGTGCTGGGCCAGAAGGACCTGCTGCGGGTGGCCCTGCTGCTGCTCGTGCTCCCACTGCTCACCGTCGGGCTCGCCCAGCGCTCCCGGTATCTGCTCACCTGCTCGCGGCGCATCCAGCCGGCCCGCGTCCAGGCCGGGCAGCCGGTCACCGTCGACCTCCGGCTGGAGAACCCCGGCCGGACACCGACCGGCCTCATGCTGCTCGAGGACACCGTTCCGTACGTCCTCGGGAGCCGGCCGCGGTTCGTGATCGACCAGCTCCGGCCGAGGTGGCACCGGGAGATGACCTACACGCTGCGGTCCGACGTACGGGGCCGCTACGCCCTCGGTCCGCTCAGCGTCCGGATGTCGGACCCCTTCGGCTTCGTCGAGCTGTCCCGGTCCTTCCACACCCGGACGGCGCTGGTCGTGACGCCGGTCATCCACCCCCTTCCGACGACCTCCCTGTCCGGGGACTGGTCGGGCACCGGGGACAACCGGCCACGGGCGTTCGCGGCCGCCGGGACTGAGGACATCACCGTGCGCGAGTACCGGCTCGGCGACGACCTCCGGCGGGTGCACTGGCGCTCGACGGCGCGCACCGACGAGCTGATGGTCCGACGGGAGGAGCAACCGCACCAGAGCCGCGTGACGATCCTCCTCGACACCCGTGCTGCGAGCCATCGTGGCTCCGGTCCCGCTTCCTCGTTCGAGTACGCCGTCTCGGCGGCGGCTTCCGTCGCGAGCCACCTGGCCGGGAACGGCTTCGTGGTCAGGATGCTGATGGACCGTGACGGTGCCACCGACATCGCGTGGCACGACCGCGGGATCAGCGCGCCGGCCGAGGTGCAGATGCTGCTCGAGTCCCTCGCGGTCGTCCGGCTGTCAGCCGGTGGAGAGTTCGACATCATCTCCTCCGACTACTCTGCCGGCCTAGTGGTCGCCATCTTGGGCGCTACGGCCCCGAGCGACGTCGTACGGCTTGCCAGCCTTCGGACCGGGGCCACGCGGGCCCTCGCGATCCTGCTCGACGTGCCCGCCTGGGCCGGCTCGAACAGGCCGGGGAGTCCCGGCCGGGGAGTTCCCGACGCCGAGGCACAGGCCCGACTGATGCGCCAGCAGGGCTGGACGGCGCTCGCGGTGGGGCCGGCGGACGAGCTGTCGGATGTCTGGAAGAACCTCGCGCGGTTGCGGCCCGGCAGGAGTGGGACACGGCCGGCGCTACGGCTGACGGAGGAGCGGGAAGGGCCCGCAGCATGACTCTCAGCATGGCTGAGCGCCACCTCCTCGCAGCTCTCGGGTGGTTGACGACGGTGGCAACCTCGTTGAGCCTCTATCCCGCCCTGCAGGACAAGCGCTACTTCCTCATCGGCGCTGCACTGAGCGCCCTCGTGGTGGTCCTGGGCATGGCAGCCCGACAGCTCCAGGTGCCCACCCCGATCACGGTGGCCGGCCAGGTCGTCGTCCTCGCCGACGTCCTGCTGGCCAGCTTCGGAGGTCACACCTGGCAGGGTGTCGTGCCGACGTCGGCGACCTTCACCTCGGTCCGCGAAGCGCTTTCTCGAGGGATGGACGTCGCTCAGCGCTTCGCGGCCCCGGTGCCGCACAGTCCGGGCCTGCTGCTGCTCACCGTCGGCTTCGTGGCCTTCATCGCGATCGGCGTGGACCTGCTCGCCGCCGGACTCGGTCGAGCGCCGCTTGCCGGCGTGCCGTTGCTCGCCCTCTACACCGTTCCGGTGGCATCTCTGCCCAAGGGCGTGCCGGCCTACGGCTTCGTTCCAGGGGCGGCCGCCTTCCTGGTCCTGCTGATGGTCTCCGAGCACGAGAGGCTCAGCCACTGGGGACGGCACGTGGCAAGGACGACCGCACGGGACTCGGTCGACTCGATCGACACATCGGCCCTGTCGCTGGCGGGGCGCCGCATCTCCGTGCTCGCGATCACCACCGCGGTCGTCGTGCCGCTGCTCATACCGGGCTTCTCTCACACCCTCTTCCACGGCAGGTCCGGCGTCGGCGACGGCAGCGGTAGCGGGATCAGCTTCAGCGACCCGATGGTGAGCCTCGCGCAGGCGCTGCACCGCAAGAGTGCGCTCGACCTGGTCGAGGTGACCAGCCGGACGCCACCGTCGTACCTCCGCCTGGCCGCGCTGGACCGGCCGGGGCCGAACGCCTGGACCGGCAGCCCTGTCGACGGCGCCTCGACGGTACCGCCGAACGCGCCGCTGCCGCCGCCCACCGGGCTGTCCGACACCGTCCCGACGACGCCGGCGTCGATGACAGTGACGCTCGCCCAGGACTTCCCGGATGACTCGGTATGGCTGCCGGTGCCGTTCGCCCTCACGTCGGTGGACCTCACGCTCAACAACAGCGGTTTCCAGCAGGACTTCGCGTATGTCCCGCGCGACGAGACGGTGGCGAGCCAGACGATTGGGGCCGTCTCCGGGCTGGCCGGCTACACGGCGGCGTACAACATCGTCAGCCCGACGGCGGCGCAGCTCGAGAACGCGCCAGCGGCGCCGGCCGGTCTGGTGCAAAGCTATGCCGAGGTCCCGATCGGCGTCCCGACCGTCGTCGGTGACGTCGCGCGAGCCGTGACTGCTGGCGCCACGAACGACTACGAGCGTGCCCTGGACCTGCAGAGCTTCTTTCGTGACAACTCGTCATTCACCTACGACCTGAGCGCTGGCTACGGCTACGGCTACCGCGCCATGGCGAAGTTCCTCCAGGTGCGCCGCGGCTACTGCCAGCACTTTGCCGCCACGATGGCGATGATGGCGCGGGAGCTGGGCATCCCGTCGCGGGTCGTCGTCGGGTTCCTCGAGCCCAGCTTGCACAACGGCGGCACGGGGTACGTGTTCACCTCGCACGACGCGCACGCGTGGCCGGAGCTGTACTTCGAGGGCGTGGGCTGGGTGAGGTTCGAGCCGACCCCCGGGAACGGGGCGGAGATCCCGGGTTACACCCAGCTCGTGGCAGTGCCGACCATCAACCCGACGACGTCGGCGCCCACGGCGACGGGCGCGTCGAACAGTCCCGGCCGGGTGCAGAACGAGGCGACGACCTCCAAGGCGCCAACGACACCCGGCGCGGCCGGCGGTGGTGGCGGGAACCTGGGCGGCGTGCCGCCGTTGAGCTGGCTGGTCCTCGTCCTCCTCCTCGCCCTCGTCCTCGCGCCGGCTGCCATCCGGGTGGGTGTACGGCGGTCCCGGCTGGCCCGCGCCGTCGATGGTGGCCAGTCCTGCGAGTACGCCTGGCTCGAGCTGCGGGACCGCGCCAACGACCTGGGGCTGCCCTGGACCGGCTCGCTCACGCCCCGTGCCCGGCAGCGTTTCGTGGAGCCGTTGCTGGGCGGAGACCCGGACGGCGTCGCCGCTCTGGACCGGCTCGTCCGGACCGTCGAGCGGGCCCGCTATGCGGGTTCGCCACTGCCGGACGCCCATCCTGGCCAAGACGCGGCGAAGGTGATGGCGGTCATCGCGCGCGAGGTGGGCGGCAAGCGGCGGCTGCGGGCGTCACTCTGGCCCGCATCGCTGGTCCCAGGCCTACGCGGGGGCTGGAGCGGACTGCGGTCGCGGGAGCCACGTCCGGCCACCCGATAACCCCGGCCACCCGATAACCCCAGAACGGACGGCGCGGCAGCTGCTGCTCAGTAGTCGCGCCGACGACGCCAGCGATCTTCCATCCGGTTCATGAACCCGGAAGGCTGGGTGGACTGGCGCGACTTGCCCTTGCCGATGGGATGCACGTTGCTCGGCAGGTCGGGTTCGCCGACGCGGCGCCAATGGGTGACGGCGACGTACGCACAGGCCAGCATGACGACGAAACCACCGACCGCGACAGGCGTCAAGGCGGTGACGGCACCGGTCATGAGGATGACGATGCCTAAGGCGAAGCCGAACGTGGCGAGGATGGCGATGCGCTTGTGCCGGCTGCGTGACGAGGAGCCGCGGATGGTCGACACGAACTTCGGGTCTTCCGCAGCGAGAGCTTCCTCCATCTGCTCGAGCAGACGCTGCTCTTCCTCTGAGAGCGGCACCATTTCCTCCCGCCGACGATCGGTGTGTCGGATGTCTCCTCAGTCTATGCGCCGCATGTGTCGACCGAAACCCGGACAACTAAATTGGTCGTTACGACGTCTAGTTGATGAGACGCTTCATCGGCGTAAGAGACGACCTTTCGGAGGAAGCACGTGAGGACAGTCGCACGAGCCACCGCAGCACTGCTGGGTACCTGCGCGATAACGCTGGCGTCGGGGGGACTACCGGCGTCGGCGGCGGGGCGAGCCGAGCAGGCACCCGCCGTGCGTTCGCCGGTCTCGGGAGGGCCAACGCGCCCCGCAGCCGCTGGCCTGACCAGCGCCGCAGCTGTCGGGCTCAACGCGCCCTGGGCGCGTGAGCAGATCCACTACGGCGCCCAGGACCTGTCGCCGTACCACATCCAACACGTGCGGGAGCTGCAGTACCGGCTGAAGTGGGTCGGCCTGTTCCCCGGCACACCGACGGGCTACTTCGGTCCGGTGACACGCGACGCCGTCCGGGCGTTCCAGACCCGGCGACACATCGCGGTAACCGGGGTGATGACGACGGTGACCTGGCGCCTGCTGCTGCAGCGGACCGTGCGCCATCCGCTCTCGGTGCCGCCGGTCTGCAAGAGAGGCGGATGGCACGCCTGCTACGACCGGTCGATGCACCAGGTGACGCTCTGGTTCCGCGGCGCGATGTACAACACCTGGCTTGTCCGCGGCGGCGGCTACACCACCCAGACGAGGCTCGGGACGCATCGGGTGTACTACCGAGACATCGACCACGTGTCGGGTCTCTACGGCAGTCCGATGCCGTACTCGCAGTTCTTCGACGGTGGCGAGGCGCTGCATGGGTCACGGCTGATGATGAGCCCCTTCGTCGACCACAGCCACGGGTGCGTCAACATGTACGTCGAGGACGCCCGTCAGCTCTGGAACCGCACGCACGACAAGCCGCTCTGGGTGACGGTCTACGGCCCCTGGGCCTGAGCGCGAGCGACGGTTCTCACGGGCGTCGTCCGCCCAGCAACGCGGCGGGCAGCACCGCCTCCGAGCCGAATCGGTAGGTGGCCCTGTCGACCGCCCGCTCCGCGTCCTCCCAGCCGTGCTCGCGAGCGCCCAGCAGCAGCTGGCGAGGCGCTGACGCCGCGTCGACAAGGCCTTGCACCCGGACGCCGACCAGGCGTATCCGCGCCCGCTGCAGGCCCAGTGCACCGAACAGCGCGAGAGCGACGTCGTAGATCTCGGTCGTCAGGCTGGTCGCCTCGCACAGCGTGCGGGACCGGGTGATCGTGGTGAAGTCGGCGAACCTCACCTTGAGCACGACGGTGCGCCCTGCCATGCCTGCGGTCCGCATCCGGGAGCCGACCTTCCGGGCCAGCCGCAGCAGCTCGCGCGCGACTACCGCAGGGTCGTCGGTGTCGCGGCCGAACGTCTCGTCTGCCCCGATGCTGTGGTCGGGCTCGTCCGGACCCCGTCGAGCGGTCACCGGGCGGTCGGTGTCGCCCCAGGCGAGCGCATGCAACCGGGCGCCGAGCAGCGGCCCGAGCGCCCGCTGAAGGGTGGCGACCGGAGTGTGCGCGAGGTCGCCGACGGTGCGTAACCCCAGCCGGTGGAGCTGCTCGGCGGTCTTCTCCCCCACCCCCCACAGCGCGTCCACCGCCAGCGGGTGCAGGAACGCCGTCACCTCGGTAGGCGGTACGACGACCAGCCCGTCGGGCTTGGCCTGCCGGGAGGCGAGCTTGGCGAGCTGGGTAGTGGTAGAGACGCCCACCGAGCAGGTGATCCGCTGCTCGTCGGCGATCCGGGCCCGCAGGTGCTCGCCGACGGCGACGGCAGAGGGGAACCGGCGCAGCGAGCCGGTGACGTCGAGGAACGCCTCGTCCATCGACAGCGCCTCCACCAACGGCGTGACACTGCGGAACGTCTCCATGACGGCGGTGGAGACGGCGCTCAGCTCGTCGTAGTCAGGGTGGACCACCACTGCCTGTGGACACATCCGCCGGGCCCGCGTCATCGACATCGCCGAGTGGATCCCGAACGTCCGGGCGGCATACGACGCAGACAGCACCACCCCACGGTCACCGCCGCCGACGACGACCGGCAGCCCCTGCAACTCCGGTCTGTCCCGGATCGCCACACCGACATAGAACGCGTCCATGTCGACGTGCAGGATGGTGCACCCGGCAGCGTCGGTGGTGGTCATCCGGCCCCCGACCGGCTCGGGGTCGGCGGGGTCGGCGGGGTCGGTGGCGTCGGCTCGCCGGACCCGCACCCGGCCTCGAGATCCGGCTCAGTGACGACGGGCCAACAGGTGCAGCTGGGTCGCGATCGGCAGGAAGTCGGCATCGGCGCAGACGGCGATCTCCAGCTCCGCCAGCAGCGTCGCTGCCCCTGGCTGCGCGTCGACGGCGCGACTGCCGACGTGGTCGGTGAACATCCGCACTCCCCGCACGTCGCCCACGGTGAAGCCAGCAGCCGCCGCAAGCTCCTCGAGCTGACGGCGGGTGAACCGTCTCGGCACCGTGTCGCCGTCGGACTGCAGCATCGTCGCCGCCTCGTCAAGGTGCCCGGCCAGCACCCGTGCGAGCACCGCTCCGGACTGCTGGGTGACCAGCACGCTGAGGTGCCCGCCCTTGCGCAGGACGGCGGCGGCGGCGAGCAGCGCCTGCGCCGGCTCGTCGACAACCTCGAGGACCCCGTGGCACACGACCACGTCGGCGCTCGCCGTACCCACCAGCTCGGCAAGGGTGTCGGCATCGCCGATGACGCCGTGGACCAGCGCCGAGACACCTTCCTCGGCTGCCCGGCGCTCCAGCGCGGCGAGGGCGTCCGGGCTCGGGTCGACGACGGTGACCCGGTGACCGAGCTGCGCGACAGCGACGGCGAGTCCGCCGGTACCGCCGCCGAGATCGACGACATGCAGCGGCTCTCCGGACTGGCCGGGTTGGAGCACGGAGCGCAGGCCGTCCCACACGATCGGGGCCGGCAGGACGCTGTGCCGAGGCGCTGCCATGAGCCGACTCCTTCACCGGGCGGGCCGCTGGGAGCCTGGTCCCCCAACCCTAGTGTCTGCCTCGCCACTGCTCCTCCGTCAGCCGCCCGCGCTGCCCGGGCTCGAGTGCCACAGCTTGCGTGGCGCCGTCTTCGTGTCCACACCGGCCGGTCGGATGTCGGCGTACGGCGACTGCCGGAAGCCACTGGGATGCACGAGGACCCGGTTGGGCGGTGCCTCTGCAGACCCGGCTGGCTGGTCCGCAAAGCCGGCAGGCACCGCGGCGATGGCGTCGCGGACTCCCGCGATCCCGTTCGACTGCCACACGGCGTACAGCTCGGGAAGCTCCCAGCAGCCGGTGGCGCGCATCGAGACTCCCCGCGGCCCGGTACGACGCAGCACTCCTCGCACGACCAGCAGCCAGGAGTGGAAGATCGTGGCGGCATAAGGCCCCTGGACGTCCTCGAAGAACGTGGCGTCGACCGGCCCGGTGCCGTCGTCGAGGGTCAGGAAGACAACCCGTCGTCCGGAGCGCACGGGCGGCGTCTGGGTGGCCACCTTGACCCCGGCGACCAGCACCTCCGACTGGTTGCGCTGCCTCAGCAGGTCGCGCGACCTTGTGACGGCGAGCTCGTCGAGCATCGGGGCGTAGCAGTCCATCGCATGATGGCTGATGTCGAGGCCGAGCACCTCGAGCTCCGCCCGCACCCGCTCGGCGCCGGACATCTCCGGCAGCCCGGACGGCTCGGCGAGCGCCGGCACGTCGTCGAGGTCGAGAGTGAGCTGGACGGCGGTGACCGGGTCCACCGGCAGCGGGCCCTGCGACTGGGCAGCCGCCAGCAGTCGCGGGTCTGTGGGCAAGCCGCTCCGACTCCCCGCCAGTCCGTCGGCCCAGCCGGCCGCGCTGCCCTGCCCGAGCGAGAGCGGGACGGCAGACTTGCTTCGCGCCGACCTCGGCGACCGTGGCGACGCGGCCCGGACCGCCCGGTCGGTGGCGCGGGTCCACCTGTCGAGCTCCGCCACCTGCAGCAGCAGGTCACGGCGGGTGACGGTGCCCCGCCGTCGTACCGGCACTGAAGATCCGAACGACTGGTTCGCAGAACCGATGCCGTAGAGGGAGTCGAGGGCACCGGCCAGCACCAGCCGCTCCGCGACCGGGCGAGACACCCGCGCCCGCTGCCACAGGTCGGTCAGCGAGCAGAACGGCCGGGCGGCGGTGATCCTGGCGACCTCGGCTGCGCTGATGCCCTTGACCTCGTTCAGCGCCAGCCGGATGCCGTCCGACGCAGCCTCGGCCCCTGCCGCTGACGGAGAGCGCCCGCCCCGCCGCTCGACGCGGTAGACGTCGTCGGAGGTGTTGACGTCGAGCGGCAGCACGGCGATCCCGAAGTGGCGGGCGTCGTCGAGGATCAGCCGCTTGGGGTACATGCCGGGGTCGTGGGTGAGCACGCCGGCGAGGAACGCGGCAGGGTGGTGCGCCTTCAGCCACGCCGACTGGAACGTGGGCAGCGCGAAGGCCGCGGCGTGGGCCTTGCAGAAACCGAACGAGGCGAACGCCTCGAGTACCTCCCACACCCGCGAGACGACGGCGAGCGGGTAGCCGCCCGCGAGGGCGCGGGGGAAGAACCACGTCCGGACGTCCTCCTTGGCCTCGCGGTCGCCGAGCGCGCGACGTACCTCGTCGGCCTCGGCGCGGCCGCACCCGGCGACGACGGCGATCATCTCGATGACCTGCTCGTGGAACACCACGACGCCATAGGTCTGCTCGAGCACCGGCTCGAGGTCGGGATGGAGGTACTCCGCCGGCGACCAGCCGTGCCGCACCCGCAGGAACGGGTTGATCATGTCGCTCTTGACCGGCCCCGGCCGGAACAGCGAGATGTCGATGATGATGTCCTCGAACCCGCGCGGCGCGAACTTGCCGACCAGCTCGCGCTGCCCCGGCGACTCGATCTGGAAGCACCCGAGCGTCCTCGTGCTCTGGATCAGCGCGTACGTCGCCGGGTCGTCGCGCGGCACCTGCTGTTCGTCGTCGAGGTCGATGACGGGCCCGCCGACCCGGGCCACCTCAGCGACGGCGTGTGCCATCGCCGACTGCATCCGGATGCCCAGCACGTCGAGCTTCAGCAGCCCCAGGTCCTCGACGTCCTCCTTGTCGAACTGGCTCATCGGGTAACCGAGGAAGCTCGCCTCGACCGGGGTGCGGTCGAGCAGCGTGGCGTCGGAGAGCAGCACGCCGCACGGGTGCATCGCGATGTGGCGGGGCAGCCCGTCGAGCTTCTCCACCAGCGTGAACAGCAGGTCCAGGCGACCCTCCCCGAGGTTGACGCTGCGCAGCTCCGGGAGCTCCCGCATCGCGGCGCGGGCGTCGCGAGCCCGGATGTGCGGGAACGCCTTGGCTAGCTGGTCGATCTCGCCCGGCGGCAGGCCAAGAGCCGCTCCGACGTCGCGGATCGCGTGCCGCACCCGGTAGGTGTCCATCATCGAGACGCAGGCGCAGCGCTCCCCGCCGTACCGCTCGAGGATCGCGTCGTAGATCTCGAGACGGCGCGCGGACTCCACGTCGACGTCGATGTCCGGCAGCGCCTGGCGCAGCGGCGACAGGAACCGCTCCATCAGTAGGCCGTAGCGCAACGGGTCGACGCCGGACACGCCGAGCAGGTAGTTGACCAGGCTGCCCGCCCCCGAGCCGCGAGCCGCCGTCCGGATCCCCCGGTCGCGGACCAGGTCCACGACGTCGGCGACGGTGAGGAAGTACGTCGCGTACCCGAGTCCGCCGATCACCGTCAGCTCGTCGTCGAGCCGGTCGCGAACTGCCGGCAGGTCGGCACCCGAGCCGTACCGCCTGCCGATCCCCGCCTCGCAGCGCGCCCGCAGCACGGCGTCGCCGGACGTGCCCGCTCCCCCCTCTACGACGGCGAGCTCGGGGAAGTGGACCTCGCCGATCCCGAGGTCGGCGCGCGGGTCGAGCGCGCACCGGTCGGCGACCGCGCGGGTGCCGGCGAGCAGCCGCTCCGCCTCCTTGTCGCCGAGACCCGCGAACCGGCAGATCTCGTCGGCGATGTCGGCCATCTCCTTGCCGGTCTTCAAGAACCCCTCGGCGTTGGCTCGGTCGACGTGGCGCAGGTCGAGCGGGACCAGCCGCCGGGCCGCATCGAGTACGTCGACCACCGGAGCGTCGGCGCGGTCGACGTAGCGGACCTCGTTGGTCAGGACGAGCTGGCAACCGGCCGAGGCGGCGACGCCGGCCATCCTCGCGGCGTGCGGGCTCGACCCGGGCCCGACGCCGGACCGCCGGTGCGAGACCACCTCGACGACGAGGTTGGTGCGTTCGGTCACGTCGTACCAGTCGCGCAGCACCGCGCGCGCCATGTCGTCACGGCGCAGCGCCGCCGCCCATCCCAGCTCGGAGGAGGGCCCGAGGAGAACGAGCAGGTCGGTGCCGGAGTCCAGCCCGGACAGGTGGTCGGCGACGAGGCCGCGAGTGGTCACCGGCACGCTGCGCTCCCCGCGCAGATGGGTGGCGGAGGTCAGCCGACACAGCGCCGCCCAGCCCGCCCGGCTGCCGGCCAGCAGCGTGACCCGGGGATGCGCCCGGTCGTGGTCGAGGTATTGCCCGCCGCGGACCGGCGTCCGCGCGCTCACGGTGGCTGGGACAAGCCCGGATGGTCGGGCGGTAAGTCTCGGATGGTCGGGTGGGAAGTCTCGGATGGTCGGGACGAGCCCGGAGGGCTCTGGAACAAGCCCGGAGGGCTCGATCGCCAGGTCGACGCCGAGGATCGGCCGGATGCCGTTCGCCGAGCAGGCCTTCGCGAACCGGACTGCTCCGTAGACCCCGTCGCGGTCGGTGAGGGCGAGGGCGTCCATCTCCGCCTCGGCGGCCCGCTCCGCCAGCTGGCGAGGGTGCGAGGCGCCGTACTTGAGCGAGTAGCCGGACGCGACGTGCAGGTGGACGAACGGGTCCATCAGTCGCTGCCCATCAGTCGCTGCTGCAGACGAGCAGCCAGCGCCCGTCGCCCCAGTCGAAGGCGAGGTCGAAGACGCCGGCGGACACCGCCTGTCCCCGCCCTGCCTCGACCCGCCACACCTCGCGCTCGGCCAGCAGGTCACGCGCGTCATCCTGGTCCCACCAGGCGCCCGTCCTGACCCAGTGCGCGATGACCTCCCGGACTACCCACAGCCTGCCGCGCCAGACGAACTGCTCGGGTGCGTCGAGACCCGCGACCAGCCCGCGGCGGACGTCGATCGGGTCGTCGTACCGGCGCATCCGAACCACCTTCCGAGAGCCTGCGGACATGCGGCAACCCAGGGTGGAGGACAGCCGTGGACCGAGCGTGCGCCCGGCCGGTGAGCAGCCGGAGCTAGAGCAGGAGCAGGAGCAGGAGCAGCAGATGGCCGTGGCAGGGACGGGGGTCGAAGCCATCCCCGCCACGGCGATCCGCCTTCGGGCGAGCTGCGCAGCTCGCTCAAAGGATCGAACGCATGTTCGAACCGTTCCCTCAGTAAACCCGCTCGCCGCCCCCGCGTCAACCCCGACCATCCGAGAGTCTCCGCTGACCCACCACCCCTCCCCCGGCGGTAGTAAGGAACGAAGCGGGGGCTCTGCGGCGCCTGCAGGCCCCGGTTTGCTCCTTACTACCGGGGAGGGCGGAGGAGAAATGGGGAAGGCGCGGCGGCTGGCCTAGCATCACCGGATGCATGAGCACGAGCCCGAGCCGGCGGCACTGCGCCACCCCAGCATCGACAACGTGATGAACCGGCTGCGCGAGCTGGGCGCCACCGGCTCCGTCCGGGTCCTGCCGGACGCGGCACGCACCGCCCAGCAGGCCGCCGACGCCCTCGGCTGTCCGGTCGGTGCGATAGCGAACTCGCTGGTCTTCGACGCCGACGGCTCTCCCGTGCTCATCCTCACCTCAGGAGCCCACCGCGTCGACACTGTGCTGGTCGGGCGCGCGCTCGGAGTGCGGGAGCTGCGGCGAGCGAGCGCGGACTTCGTCCGAGCACACAGCGGGCAGGCGATCGGCGGCGTCGCGCCGGTCGGCCACCCGCTGCCGCTGACGACGTACCTCGATCGGGCCCTGGCCGCCCATCGCATCATCTGGGCGGCCGCGGGCCATGCTCATGCGGTCTTCGACACGTCGTACGACGAGCTCAGAGCACTCACCGCAGCGACCGAGATCGACGTCGGCTGAGCGACGCACCACTCTCCGGGACGGCTCGCGCCGAGGCAAACCGTCTGCCGCGCACGAGTGCCAGCGTGCGACGATGGGGCCGAACCGGCAGCATCGAGGCAACGGAGCAGGACCTGTGGACAACGAACCAAGCTGGCAACGGCAGCTTGCGATCGGACTGTCCGCTCTCCTCGCGGTCGGCATTCTCATCGGGGGGATCATCGCCGTCATCGCCGTCCGGGCCGCCGACTACGTCGGCATCGGCGGCGCTTCGTCGAGCTCGAGCCCGGACCTCATCCTGCCGACGACAGGTGACGCGACCAGGCACACCGCTCCGCCCACCCGGCCGAGCTCGCCCTCGCCGGCGACGACATCGAAACCGCCTCCCGCCCAGCATGCGATCAGGCTCGTCGCCAGCCCCCGCAGCGTCGGAAGCTTCGGGCGGATCAACCTCACGGGCGGTTATCCCGGCCACGACGGCACGACGTTGCAGGTGCAACGCAGCCTCGGTCACGGGTCCTTCAGCGACTTCCCGACCACGACGACCGTGCACACTGGCAGCTTCGCCACCTACGTCCAGACCTCGATGACCGGCGTCAACCACTTCCGGATGCTGGACAGCTCCACCGGTAAGACGTCGAACGCGGTCACGGTCACCGTCGGGTGAGTCGCCATGCGCGATGACTGACGTTGTCGTCATCGGGGCCGGACTCGGTGGTCTCGCGACCGCCGCCAGGCTCGCCAAGCTGGGCCACCGGGTGATCGTGTGCGAGCGTTCGGAGCGCCCGGGCGGCCTCTTGGAGCGGATATCGCACGACGGTTCCAGCTGGGACGCCACACCGATGCAAACCACGATCCCGGCGGTCCTGCGCGACCTCTTCCGCAAGTCCGGTCGTCCGCTCGAGAGGTACGTCGACCTCGAGCCCAGCACACCAGCGAGGCGGCATCTCTTCTCGGACGGCACGACCCTCGACCTGCCGACCGGGTCGCGCGGTGCTCAGCTCGACGCCGTGAGCCGGGCCCTCGGGAGCAGCGCCGGGGTGGCCTGGACGGGCTTCGTCGACAGGCATGGCGATGTCTGGGAGCTGCTGCGCACCGCGGTCCTGGACAACCCGGCCGGCCCGGTGAGGCTCAGCGAGCGGAAAGTGGCCAACGCCCTCCGCACCAGGCGGTCCCTGGAGCGAGAGCTGGCCGAGGCGTTGACCGACGACCGGCTTCGACTGCTCGCCGGCTACCCGGCGCAGCGCGAAGGCGGCGACCCGAGGACCGAGCCGGCCTTTCGCAGCGTCGACTCCTACGTCGAGCGGACCTTCGGCGTCTGGCGGTTTCCCGGCGGCACGGCCGACCTCACCGACGCCTTGCTCGAGCGGATGGACGAGCGGGGGGTGGAGGTCAGGTTCCGCACCGAGGTGACGTCCGTGCGCACCGCCGCCGGCCGGGCGACCGGTGTGACCCTGGCGGACGGCTCCCTCCTAGGAAGCGATGTGGTCGTGGCCGCCGTGTCCCCGCAGCAGGTGTTCGGCCGACTGCTCGACCACCCCGTCGCACGTCGCGCGGCAGCCCTGACGGCTGCACCCCCGGGACCTCGGGGGACCGTTTCGTACCTCGCCCTCGCGCCGGAAGCCCCGATGCTGCCGCGGGAGGTGGTGCTCCATGGCGAGCCCCTCGTCGTAGTCAGTACCGAGGTGGGTCCGGGTGTCTGTCCGGCCTGGACTGTCACCTCCCACGGATTCGGCGCCGACGACGTGCTGCTGACGATGGCGCGGCGCGGGCTCGACGTACGCGACCTCGTCAGGTCACGTCTCGAGCGACCCGCCGGCGGTCCGCTCCCGGGCTGGGCTGGACGGAGAACGGCCGTCGCGCGCGCCGCTCTGGGGCGGCCGCTCCCGGGACTGCACTGTCTCGGCACCGGACTCGTGCTCGGCGCATCCGTTCCGTACGTCGCCTGGCAGGCCGCTCACGTGGCCGAGGCCATCGGCAGAGCCTGACCCGTCCGAAGCGGCGGATCCTGCGAGAGCGGGGCGACGATCGAAGCCGTCGAAAGCCGGTCGTAGATCTCCCGCGTGGCGGTCGACCGGTTGAGCGTGTAGAAGTGCAGCCCGGGCGCACCGGCCGCGAGCAGCGCATCGCACAGATCCGACGCGAGCTCGATGCCGCGCGCCCGCACCCGGCCCGCGTCGTCAAGGGTGGTCAGCTCAGCGGTGATCGAAGGCGGTACGTCGATCTGCGACAGCTCCGCGAACCTGCTGATCTGGGCGACACTCGTGATCGGCATGATTCCGGGGATGACGGGAATGTCACACCCGAGGCGACGCAACCGCGCCAGCAGGCCGGTGTACTCATCCGCCTCGAAGAACAGCTGCGTGATGGCGAAGTCCGCCCCCGCGTCAGCCTTGGCAACAAACGCGGCAGCATCGGAGTTCAGGTCACGTGACTCCGGGTGACCCCGCGGGAAGGCAGCGACTCCGACGCAGAAGTCCCCGAGCTCGCGCAGCAGCGCCACGAGCTCGACGGCATGCGCGAGCCCATCGGGATGCCGCCGCCAGCCCGCCGCCGCACCGGCTGGGCCGCGTGGCGGGTCCCCCCGCAGCGCAAGCATGTTCCGGACCCCCGCACCGGCATACCGTCCGATGACGCTGCGCAGCTCATCGCGGGAGTGCCCCACGCAGGTCAGGTGTCCGACCGGGGTGAGGGTCGTGTCGGCGGCGATCCGCTCGGTCATCCGGACGGTGCGGTCCCGGGTCGACCCCCCGGCGCCATACGTCACCGATACGAAGTCCGGCCGCAGCGGTTCCAGCTCCCGGATGGCCCGCCACAGCGTTCTCTCGCCCTCGTCGTCCTTCGGCGGGTAGAACTCGAACGACACGCACGGCCGGTCGGTGGCAAGCATGTCGCGTACGACGGGGGGTGTGTCACCCATCGTCGATGCGAACCCGGTAGCCACCTGCCGAGCCTAAGCAGGCTCGGCACGCTGGCCACGGCGCCTGTCCAACCCGTGAACGCTGGCCCGGCTGACCGGCTAGTCCCTTTCGTCCCTGTATCCCCACAGGTGCCGGATTGGCGGTGAAGGCGGACTACTTGCGGTTTGTCCGCTGCAAGTGGTTAGGCTCGTAGATGTGCCGGACACCGCATCGGGGGAGCCGACGGGGCGCGACCCCATACCGCCGGCGTTCAAGGCTGGGATCACGCAGCTCCTGGAGTCGTTCCTCGCGCGCCAGCACCAGAAGCTCGCTCCTCTCGGGCCGGACCTGGACCCGCTGATCGAAGCAGCGCACAGAGCCGTCGAAGGTGGCAAGCGGCTGCGCCCGGCGTTTGCCTACTGGGGCTGGCGCGCGGCGGGCGGTTCAACGGCGAAAACTCCCTCGCTTCTCTATGCGGCTGCGGCTATCGAGCTCATGCACGCCAGCGCGCTCACGCACGACGATGTGATGGATGCGTCGGCAACCCGTCGCGGCAACCCGTCGGCACACCGCGCCTTCGCCAGCATGCGGCGCGACGAGACGGGCGTCGAAGGCGCCGCCGAGTTCGGAAGGAGCGCGGCGATCCTGCTCGGCGACATGCTTCTCGTCTGGTCGGACGAGCTGATGCGCGACTCCGGCTTCCGGCCTAAGGCGATCGGCCGTGGCCAGGTCTACTTCGACAGGCTGCGCAGCGAGGTCGTGGCGGGGCAGTACCTCGACGTCCTCGCGCAGACCAAGCGTCGTACCAGTGGCGCCGACGCCATGCGCGTACTCCTCTACAAGTCCGCCAAGTACACCGTCGAGCGGCCTCTGCAGCTCGGCGCCGCTCTCGGCAAGGCGAGCCCGCAGCTGCTCACGGCGCTGTCGTCGTACGGCGTTCCCCTCGGCGAGGCGTTCCAGCTGCGCGACGACATCCTCGGCGTCTTCGGCGACGAGAGCATCACCGGCAAGCCCAGCGGCGACGACATCCGTTCCGGCAAGCGCACACTGCTGATGGCCCGGGCGTTCGACAAGTCCAACCCGGGCCAGCGGGGGGTCCTCGACGCGTCGCTGGGCAACCCGCTGCTCGACTCGGGAGCCATCGCTGCGGTGCAGGAGATCCTGCGTGACACCGGCGCGCTGGCCGCTGTGGAGACCGTCATCACCGAGCTGACGTCGGCTGCACTGTTCTCTCTCCGCCACGCCCACATCCAGGACCCGGAGGCGGTCACGGCGCTGCACACGCTGAGCGACCGGCTGACGAAACGCTCGCTCTGACGCCGGCTGGCCCCCCTGCTCGGTGACGTCACTGACGCCGAGCGCGCCCTTACCGGCCTCCACAAACTCGTGATCGCAGCGCCGCGCGGCCCTGCTCAGATGACGACCTGTGCCCGCCGACGGACCTCGGTCCCGCGGTTCTCCCGCAGGGCATCGATCGGGCGGCCCGGCAACGACTCCTCGGGGGTGAAGAGCCAGTCGATCGCCTCGCGGTCCGTCAGCCCGTGGTCGGCAAGCAGGGTCAGCGTGCCTGGCAGTCCTTTCACGACGAGCCCGTCAAGGACGAACAGCGCGGGAACCTCGGGCTCACGCGCGCCGTCTCGTCGTACCATCGCAAGCTCGTGGTCGCGCACCATCTGACGCACCTCGCTCGCGCTCGCGCCGAGCGCCTGCGCCGTGGCGGGGATCGTCAGCCAGGACTCCACCCGGTCCTCGTGCAGCTCGGTCACGGCCCTACCCTGCCATGGTGGGCTCCGACGGCGGCTCGGCGCGGTGCCCGGGGTCCGCGCCGGCCGAACGTAAACTCGGCACCGTGGAGAAGCCCGCCATCGCTGATCCGCTTGTCGGGCGCCTGCTCGACAAGCGCTACCGCGTGGAGGCGAAGATCGCCCGTGGGGGCATGGCGACCGTCTACGTCGCCACCGACCTCAGGCTCGACAGGCGGATCGCGCTCAAGGTCATGCCGCACGCCCTTGCAGACGACGAGGAGTTCACCCAGCGGTTCGTCAGGGAGGCGCGGGCGGCCGCGCGGCTCACACACCCCAACGTCGTCGCGGTCTACGACCAGGGCGAGGACGAGGGCGTCCTGTTCCTCGCCATGGAGTACGTCGACGGGCGCCGCACGCTGCGCGACGTGATCCGCGAACGGGCCCCGCTCCCACCCGGCCAGGCGCTCGCTGTCATGGCGGAGATCCTGCGGGCGATGGCCGCAGCGCACGAGTCCGGGATCATCCACCGCGACATCAAGCCCGAGAACGTGCTGATCGGGCCCCGGAAACAGGTCAAGGTGGCCGACTTCGGCCTGGCCCGCGCCATCAGCTCGTCGACGAGCGCCACCGCCACCGGTGGAGTGCTGATGGGCACTGTCTCGTACCTGCCACCCGAGCTGGTGACCGACGGCGTCGCGGACGCCCGCTCCGACGTGTACTCGCTGGGGGTGCTGCTGTACGAGCTGCTGACGGGCGAGAAGCCCCACCTCGGCGACAGCCCGATCCAGGTGGCCTACAAGCACGTGCACGAGGATGTGCCGGCGCCCTCGAGCCGGGTGCCGGGCATAGCGCCGTACCTGGACGCATTCGTCGCTCGGGCGACGTCGCGCCAGCGGGACCTGCGGCCCGCGGACGCCCACGTGATGCTCCAACAGCTGGGCCGGGTCCGCCACGCGGTCGACCACGGGGTCCTCGACGATGCAGAGCTGACCGACGACCTGACCCCCACGGTGGCAGCCCTGTCGACTGCTCGAGGCTCCCTTGCCTATGCAGGTCACGGGTCCGGTGGGTCCAGCGGGCCCGGGGGCCCCTCGCCGGACGACGTCTTCGACCAGGACGCGTTCGGCAGCGAGGCGCCAACGACGGTCGTCGGCGTGAGTTCGGCCCGGCCCGAGACGACCATGACGCAGCCGCCGCCACTCGACCAGTCTGCCGGGCCGCTGCTGCACGGCGCGAGGGCACGGTCTGCTCCCCGACGAGCCAACCGGCACCGTGGCTGGGTGGCCTTCGTCGTCGTCCTGGTGCTGGCCGCCTCGGCGGCCCTTGCCGGCTGGTACTACGGGGCCGGCCGCTACCAGGACACGCCGGACGTCACCGGCATGAGCCAGCCGGTCGCCGCCGCGAAGCTGGAAAGGGCAGGGCTCATCCTCGACGTCACTGGGACGTCGTACTCCGAAAAGGTTCCGGACGGCCTGCTGATCTCGACAGACCCGCGGCCCGGTCAGCACGTCCTCGAGGGCGGCACGGTCTCCGCCGTGATCTCGGCTGGCCCCGAGCGCCACGACGTCCCCAGCCTGTCGGGCCTCAGCGAGTCCGAGGCCGCCGCCTTGGTCTCCGGCGTCCATCTGTCGGTCGGGGACGTGACGCATGTGTGGAGCGAGACCGTGGCGGCTGGTGCCGTCATCAGCGCCGACCCGTTGCCAGGCACGCCGCTGAAGCGGAGCGCCCCCGTCTCCATGCGGGTCAGCAAGGGACCCAGGCCGATCTCGATCCCGAGCTTCGTCCACCAGGACGCCAGCGCGGCCAGCTCTCGGCTGCGCTCACTCGGGTTCGTGCCCGCCCAGACCGAGCAGTACGACGACAACGTCGCCGCCGGGCAGGTCATCGCCCAATCGCCCGATTCCGGGACCGGGCACCGGGGTGACCACATCAAGCTGGTCGTGAGCCGGGGCCCCCACCTGGTCCAGGTGCCGGGCGTGGGGAGCTCGGGCGTCGCCGCTGCCCAAGCCGCGCTCGAGCAGGCCGGCTTCCACGTCAGCGTCCAGAAGAACACCCCCAGCTTCGGCCTGGGCTTCGTGGTTTCACAGTCCCCCGGCGGCGGCGCCATGGCGCCGTACGGCTCGACCGTGACGATCTACGTCGTCTGACGCCGAAGCCGGGCTCCGAAGGCCGGGCCGGGCCCGGCAGCAACACAACGGCTCATATGCGCGGTTCTGGCGCCGGCCGGGTGGTCCGGGGCGCCCCACTAGGGTGGCGCGGTGACGAGCGTGCGCAGGACAGAGCTGCTGGCGACTTTTGCCCTGCTCGGTGTCACAGCCTCCTGGGGCTCCACGTTCTTCATGATCAAGGACCTCCTGCACGAGATCTCGGTGCTGGACTTCCTCGGCCTGCGCTTCGCCATCGCCGGAACCGCCGCGTTCGCGGCAGCGCACCGGTCCGTCTTCCGGTTGTCGCGCCGCGACGTCTCCCATGCCGTCGTGCTGGGGCTGGTCTACGGCAGTGCCCAGCTGCTCCAGACGATCGGCCTCTCCCAGACGGCGGCGAGTGTCTCGGGGTTCGTCACGGGGATGTACGTCGTGGCGACTCCACTGCTGGCCGCCGGGCTCTTCCGCGAGCACATCCGCGTGACGGTCTGGCTGGCCGTGGCGCTGTCCGCCACCGGGCTGGGCTTCCTGGCTCTCAACGGCCTGTCGGTCTCGCTCGGCGTCGGCCTCATCTTCGCCGCCGCGATGCTCTACGCCGTACACATCCTCGGGCTGGGGCAGTGGTCCCGAACGGACAACGCCGTCGGCCTCTCGGTCGTCCAGCTCATGGTGATCGGCGCGCTCTGCCTCGTGTTCACGGCTCCCAGCGGCATCGGCACGCCTCAGTCGCCCGGCGGCTGGACCGCACTCGTGTACATGGCGATCGTCCCGGGCGCGATGGCGATCCTCGCCCAGACCTGGGCGCAGGCTCACCTGTCAGCGACCAGGACTGCGGTGATCATGACGATGGAACCCGTCTGGGCAGCCTTCTTCGCCGTTCTGTTCGGTGGGGAGTCGCTGACGACGAGGATGGTCGTCGGCGGCGGGTTCGTGCTGACCGCGATGTACGTCATTGAGCTGTCGCCGCGTGACGGCCCCTCGGACAGCGGGCACCCATCGCGGCACGAGGCGACGGCTGCCCCGACCCCGCAGCTTCCCCTGTGACGAGCTCCGCGACGAGCTCTGCAACGGGAGGTTACGGCCGGATCGCCCGGGCCAGCACCTCGGCAGCCCGCCTGGCGTCGGCCGCGGAGACGTCCAGGTGGGTCACCGCTCGTACGACGTTGGGCCCAACCGCCGACACCAGCACCTGGTCGTCAGCACAGCGCCGGACAAGTCCGGCAGCGTCCGGCGTGGTGATGGCGACGATGTTCGTCTCGACCTCACCGTCGACGATGCCAGCGGCCGCAGCCAGCACCGCAGCGTTGGCGTGGTCCTCGGCGAGCCGGTCGACGTTGTGGTCGAGCGCATACAGTCCTGCCGCGGCGAGCACGCCGGCCTGCCGCCAGCCGCCGCCCAGCCTCTTGCGCCAGACCCGGGCTTCAGTGACCTGGTCGCGCGAAGCCAGCAGCAGTGACCCGACCGGGGCGCCGAGCCCCTTGGACAGCGAGACCGTCATGGTGTCGGCCACGTCGGCGCCGAGCGCACGCAGCGGCGTACCCGTCGCCACCTGCGCGTTCCAGACTCGGGCGCCGTCGACGTGCACGCGGACCCCCACCTCGTCGGCGTAGGACCGCAAGGCGCGGAGGGTCTCGAGCGGCTGCACGCGGCCACCCGCGAAGTTGTGCGTGTTCTCGACGGACACGCATGCCGTACGAACAAGGAAGGGGCCGAGGTCGGGGGCGCGCATGTCAGCCAGGGCAGCCAGGTCGACGTGCCCCCGAGGATCGGTCCAGGTACGCATGGTCACGCCGCTGACGGCGCCGTGCGCGCCCAGCTCGGCCCGCGCGATGTGCGCCGACGACTCGCACAGCACCTCCTGGCCCACACTCACAAGGGCCCGCACCGCGAGGACGTTCGCCAGCGAGCCGGTCACGGTGAAGAGCGCCGCCTCGAAGCCGAACATGTCGGCCACCCGCTCCTCCAGCGCCGCCACGGTCGGGTCTTCGCCGTACACGTCGTCACCAACGTCCGCCGAGATCATGGCCTGCCGCATCGCCGCGCTCGGCCGCGTGACGGTGTCGCTGCGCAGGTCGATCATCGGTGAGATCTCCGGCTGACGCGACCTAACATGCTCGAGACCTCAACGGTGCCGGGCACCGAGCATCTGCGCCACGAGGAAGGCGAGCTCCAGCGACTGGGTGCGGTTCAACCGCGGGTCGCACACCGATTCGTAGCGGTCCCGGAGGTGGTGCTCGTTCAGCGCCTCACCGCCACCCACGCATTCCGTCACATCGCCGCCGGTCAGCTCCACGTGCAGCCCGCCCGGCCAGGTCCCGAGGGCGTGGTGCACTTCGAAGAAGCCCCGAACCTCGTCGATGACGTCGTCGAAGTTGCGGGTCTTGTATCCCGTCGAGGTCTCGAACGTGTTGCCGTGCATAGGATCGGTCACCCATGCCACCTCCACGCCGGCGGCCGTCACCTTCTCGACGAGCGTGGGCAGGGTGTCGCGGATGCGGCGGGCTCCCATCCGCGTGATGAACGTCAGCCGCCCCGGCTCGTTGTCCGGGTTGAGCTTGGCTGCCAGCGCCAGCGCCTCGTCGGGAGTGACTGTCGGCCCCAGCTTGACGCCGATCGGGTTCTGCACGACCGACATTAGCTCCACGTGGGCGCCGTCGAGCTGCCGGGTCCGCTCCCCGACCCACAGGAAGTGACCCGACACGTCGTACGGGCGGTCAGTGCGCGAGTCGATCCTGGTGAGGGCATGCTCGTACTCGAGGATGAGCGCTTCGTGACTGCTGTGAAACGCGACCCGGTGCAGCTCCTCAGACTCCGCCCCGATCGCC
This sequence comes from Propionibacteriales bacterium, assembly GCA_038327385.1. GTDB lineage: Bacteria > Actinomycetota > Actinomycetes > Propionibacteriales > Nocardioidaceae > JAWWPG01. Next base: position 26,102 of record JBBQKY010000001.1, on the reverse strand, counting down.
TCCATGAAGTTCAGCGCGCGCTCGATGTCGCCGGCCATCTTCTCGTAGACCGCGCCTACCGGACTGGTCCGGACGAAGTCGGTGTTCCAGGCGTGCATCTGCCGCAGGTCGGCGAAACCACCTTGCAGGAAAGCCCGGCAGAGGTTCAAGGTGGCGGCCGAGGCGTTGTAGACCTCGACGAGCCGGCTCGGGTCGGGCCTCCTGCTGCTGGCCGTGAACTCGAAGCCGTTCACGGCGTCGCCGCGGTACGCCGGCAGCTCGACGCCGTCGCGTACCTCGGTGTCACTGGAGCGAGGCTTGGCGTACTGGCCCGCGATCCGGCCGATCTTGACGACCGGCAATGACGCCCCGTACGTGAGGACGACCGCCATCTGGAGGAGCACCTGGAGCTTGGCGCGAACCTGGTCGGCGGTCACCCCGTCGAAGGTCTCCGCGCAGTCACCGCCTTGCAGCAGGAATGCCTCGCCGGCCGCCACCTTGGCCAGGCTGGCCTTGAGGTCGTCGCACTCCCCCGCGAAGACGAGCGGCGGCTTGGATCGCAGCTGCCGCACCGCGTCGGCCACCCGGTCGGCCGCTGGCCAGGACGGCTGCTGGCGCGGCCCGCGCGCGCGTAGCTCCTCCAGGCTCGGGACACTCACCCGACAAGAGTAGTTGGCCGGCTGCCGCTGCGGGACCGTCGCACGCCCGTCGGAGGCGACGCAGCTCAACCGAACAGAACCTCAGCCTCGTTGTACTGCGACGGGTCCACGGTCTTCAGCGTGCCGGTGCCATCGACGAGGGGTACCCGGACGATGTTGGTCCCCCGCAGCGCCACCATCTTGCCGAAGTCGCCGTCGTGCACGGCGGTGATGGCGTGCAGCCCGAAGCGGGTGGCGAGCCACCTGTCGAAAGCCGTCGGCGTGCCACCGCGCTGCACGTGCCCGATCACCACGGTCCTCGCCTCCTTGCCAGTGCGCGACTCGATCGCCTGGGCAAGGCGGTCACCGATGCCGCCGAGCCGGGCGTGCCCGAACTCGTCGAGAGAACCTGCGATGGTCTCCATCGTGCCTTCGACCGGGATAGCACCCTCCGCCACGACGATGATCGGCGCGTACTGCAGCTCGAAACGCCGCTCGACGAGGGCGCAGACCCGGTCGATGTCGAAAGGCTGCTCGGGAATCAAGATGATGTTGGCCCCGCCGGCGAGGCCCGAGTGCAGCGCGATCCAGCCGGCGTGTCTGCCCATGACCTCGACGACCAGCACCCGGTGGTGGGACTCGGCGGTCGTGTGCAGCCGGTCGATCGCCTCCATGGCGATGTTGACGGCTGTGTCGAAGCCGAAGGTGAAGTCCGTGGCGCTGAGGTCGTTGTCGATGGTCTTCGGTACGCCGACCACTTGGACGCCGAGGTCCGCCAGCTTCGTCGCCACCCCGAGGGTGTCCTCGCCGCCGATCGCCACCAGCGCCTCGACGCCGTTGGCCGCGAGGTTCTCGGTGATCCTCTCGACGCCGTCCTCGATCGAGAAGGGGTTCGTGCGTGACGAACCCAGGATCGTGCCGCCGCGGGGCAGGATGCCACGGACCTGGCGGATCCCGAGCTCGGAGGTGAGGTTCTCGAGCGGGCCGCGCCACCCGTCGCGAAAGCCCACGAACTCGAAGCCGTACTCTGTGACGCCCTTGCGGACGACCGCCCGGATGACGGCATTCAGACCTGGGCAGTCGCCACCCCCGGTCAGGACTCCTACACGCATGGTGAAACTCCTCGATGACTTCGGGATCGATTGATCAGGGGTGCAGAGATGGGTCAGGCGCTCTTCTTGGCCTCAGCCGGGGGGCCTGCCGCTGCCTTGGCTCGCGCTTTCGCGGCCGCGGCCGCCGCCTTGGCCTCGGCATGCGCGTCCTCCTTGGCGCGGCTGGCGTAGATGTCGACGTACTCCTGCCCGGACAGGTTCATGATCTCGTACATGATCTCGTCGGTGATCGAGCGCAGCACGAACCTGTCCTCCTCCATGCCCTGGTAGCGGGAGAAGTCGAGCGGCTTGCCGAAACGCACGACCGGACGGGCGAACTTGCCGAACACCTTGCCCGGTGGGGCCACCACGTTCGTGCCGATCACCGCCACCGGGATCACCGGCACCTTCGCCTCCAGTGCCATCCGGGCCACTCCGGTCTTGCCCCGGTAGAGGCGGCCGTCGTGGGAGCGGGTGCCTTCGGGGTAGATGCCGAAGAGGCCGCCGGATCGCAGGATCTTGAGGCCGATGGTGATGGCCCCGGCGGCGGCCGTGCCGCTGGAGCGGTCGATGGGCACCTGTCCCGCACCGGAGAAGAATGTCTTCTGCAGCCAGCCCTTCAGCCCCGGGGTCGTGAAGTACTCAGCCTTCGCGACGAAGGTGACGCGGCGCGGTATCGCCAGCGGCATGAACAGCCAGTCCGAGTAGGACAGGTGGTTGCTGGCGATGATGGCTGCTCCCGACTCGGGCACGTTCTCGGTGCCCTCCGTGTCGGTCCGGAACAGCACCTTCAGCAGGGGGCCGACCAGCACCCACTTGAGCATCCAGTAGAACACCGGCAACCTCCTTGTCCCTGTCACCTTAGTGTCGATCGTCACCGGGGGCGCCCGGTGCCATGCGGTCGGTCGAAATGCCACGACGGACGTGACACGATTGGCCGACAGACCAACCAACCAGGAGCTCACGGTGCCGGTACTGGCCCATGTGCAGCCGTTCCAGGCCGCAACCAAGTCGAGCGATGCGCTCTAACGGGCTGACGGCCTCGTCGTACCTGCCGGTCGCCGACCTGAACCCGAGCGTCGCGGAGGCTCTGCTGGGCGAGCTCAAGCACAAGCAGATCGCCGCCTACTCCCAACCGGTGGACAGTCCCTCGATCGCGGGTCTCGACCGCCCGGAGTACCGAGTCGAGGTGCTCGTCCGGCTGTACGTCGACGCTGCCGCGACGGTTCAGGCCCTGGAGCTGGTGTCTGCGGTGGACCCCAACCTTGCCCAGCGCAACGACGACCTGACCTGGGCGCAGATCGTCGCGGGCTACGACACCCCTTCCACGGCCGAGGTGGCTCCATGGCCGGTGTACGAGGACGTCGACGCTGAGGCCACCCGCGACGACGTCGAGACCGGCGGAAACGGGGCGGCCTCGGCGGCTGACCACCTGCCGGGCTCCCCGGAGACCCCCGACAACCTCGACCTGTCGCGGCAGCGCGGCTCCCGTCGCGACCCGTGGGACGAGGAGCGCTTCGTGCCCCCGCCGCCACCCCCGTTGCCCCGTCTCAGCGGGGCGGAGCAGGTCGCCTGGCTGGGTCTGATCGGGGGGCCAGCCCTGCTGCTGGCCGCCGCGGTGTTCGCGCTGTCGCTCCCGACCTGGCTGACGCTGCTCGCGGCGATAGGCTTCATCGGCGGTTTCGTGACGCTGGTGGTCCGGATGGATGACGGCAGCGCTCGGCTCGACGACCCTGACGACGGCGCCCAGGTCTGAGCCTGCCCGGAACTCCGGCGCCGGGTCACCGGAGCAACCCGATCGTCGGTGTTCCTTGCGGCCAGGATCGATGGCTTAGCCTGTGCGGATGGGTATGCAGTCGAGCGAGACGGTGGAGATCCGCGGCCACCTGATGGACAGCGGCATCCTGTCCCGCGTGCTCGAGGACATCCGCGAGTACGACGGGGACTACGTCATGGAGACGGTCGACATCGGCCACAACAAGGACGACCCCTCGTACGCGCGTCTGCAGGTTTGCGCCGAGGACCGTGAGGTGTTGCAGCGGTTGCTCATGCGGATGCAGACGCGTGGCGTCAACATGGTCGACCCCGGCGAGGTCGACATCGAGGAGGTCACCCAGCCTGGCGTCTTCCCTGACGGCTTCTACTCGACCACGAACCTCGCGACGCAGGTGCGGTACGACGGGCAGTGGACCACGGTCGAGAACCCGGAGATGGACTGTGGGCTGGTCATCGAGACGACCGGGCAGCTGCGGGTCTACACGCTGCCGATGTCGGACGTGCTGGTGGGCATGAAGGTCCTGTGCGGAGCCGCCGGTATCAAGGTCACCACACCCGCTCCGATCTCGGGTGCCAGCGGAGTCTTCGGCTTCATGGAGTCGGACGTCTCGAGCGAGAAACCGCAGGCGCTCCTCGTTCGTCAGGTGGCCGACGGGATGCGCGAGGCGCGCGCCGCCGGGCAGCGGCTGCTCTGGGTGGGCGGTCCGGGTGTGGTGCACACCGGCGCTGCGCCCGCCATGGTGTCGATCGTGGAGGCTGGTTTCGTCGACGTTCTCTTCGCCGGCAACGCCCTCGCTACCCACGACATCGAGTCGGCGCTCTACGGCACCTCCCTCGGTGTCGACCTGGCTCTCGGTAAGGGTGTCGAGCACGGACACGAGCACCACATCCGTGCGCTGAACACGATTCGCAAGGCCGGCTCGATCCAGGCGGCGGTCGAGTCCGGAGTTCTCACCCGCGGCATCATGCACGCACTGGTGACGCATGACAAGGAGTTCGTGCTGGTCGGCTCCGTCCGTGACGACGGCCCCCTGCCCGACGTCTACACCGACGTGATCGAGGGGCAGCGCGCGATGCGGAGCAAGCTGCCCGGCGTCGGCTTCTGTCTCATGGTCGCGACCATGCTGCACTCGGTGGCCACCGGCAACATCCTCCCGGCCTCCGTGCCGCTTGTCTGCGTCGACATCAACCCGGCCACGGTGACCAAGCTCGCTGACCGCGGATCCAGCCAGGCTCGGGGGATCGTGACGGACGTGGGGCTGTTCCTCGAGCAGCTCGCGATGGAGCTGGTGCCCGCCTACCGTCGCGCCTGACGCACCGAGGGGCCGGTGCGTCGGCCGTCAGCCGATCACGACTCGAGCCAGCACTGGCAGATGGTCGCTGGCCTCGCGAAGCACACCGTGCGGGAGGTCCGGTACGACGTGCTCGAGGACCCGCACACCGCGGACCAGCAGCCCGTCGATCCGACTCGTCGGATTCCTCGCTGTAGACGTGAACGCCGCGGGCTGAGCGTGGTCGACCAGGCTGACGTCGCGGAACGCCTGCCAGGCAGGCTTGCCAGGACCTTCGTTGAAGTCTCCGCAGAGCAGCAGCGGACCGCGAAGTGCTGCCCCGTCGGCGATGGCCTCCGCCGCCTCAGCCGGGCGGGACTTTCTCAGCAGCGACAGGTGAACGCCCACCACGGCGAACTCCACACCGCCCACCGAGCACTGCACGGTCACGATCCCCCGGCGGGGCTTGAATCGGGGCTGGGGCAGCCGGCGGGCGCTGCTTGCCCGCACCTCGATCCGGGACGAGACGCAGACCATGTTGCTGCCCGCATCCCGTCCGCCGGCCGCGCGACGCAGCCCCCAGGAGCGCGCCAGCCTGTCGCACTGCCACCGCCAGATCAGCGGAACCTTCGGAGTCTCGTTCACAACGAGCACATCGGGAGCTAGCGCCACGACGGCGGCCCGAAGCTGCGATCGGTAGCGCGCACCGTAGATGTTGTAGCTGACGACCGTGACGGCTGCCATCGGACCCTGCGAGCTCGCCCGGCTGGCCGTCAGCGCTGCCGGGCGAGGTCGGCTACGCCGGTCACACCAGCGGCGTTGCCGAGGGCCGCGAGCCGGATCTCCAGCTCCGGCCGGTGACCACGTCCGGACAGCTGACGGCGAAACGCCTCCCGGGTCGGGTCGATGAGCAGGTCCCCCGCCTCCGAGACGCCGCCGCCGATGACCACCACTCCGGGGTCGAAAGCGCTCGCCAGGTCCGCGAGGCCCTGGCCCAGCCACCTTCCGACGGTCTGGAACGCCTCGATGGACAGGCGGTCACCGGCCTTGGCTGCTGCGGTGATCATCGGGCCGGTGATCGCGTCCGGGTCACCCGCTGCCGCGTCCAGGATTGCGCCGGCCCGCGGTGACCCCTTCGCGGCCACCTCCTTCACCTCGTGGACCAAGGCCGAACCGCTTGCGTACTGCTCCCAGCAGCCACGGTTACCGCAGCCGCAGAGGCGGCCGTCCGGCACCGCCCGGACGTGACCGAACTCGGCGGCGATCCCGAAAGTGCCGCGGAACAGCTGGCCGTTGAGCACGATGCCCCCGCCGATACCGGTGCCGAGGGCGACCATCAGAAGCTCGTCGACGTCGGCTCCGGCGCCGAAGCGGAACTCGCCCCAGGCTGCGGCGTTGGCGTCGTTCTCGACGACGGTGGGCAGCTTGACGGCGTTCTCGACCGTCGCCTTCAGCGGCTCGTCCCGCCAGGCGAGGTTCGCGGCGAACAGCACCGTGGAACGCTGCGCGTCGATGTAGCCGGCTGCTGCGATGCCGACGGCCTCGATCTCGTGGCGCTGTCGGAACTCCGCGACCAGCGCGATCACCGCATCCTCGGTAGCGCGCGCCGCATGCGCAGGTGTCTCTCGTCGCTGGGTCTCGACGATCGACCCGTCCGCGTTGACGACGCCCGCCGCGATCTTGGTGCCGCCGATGTCGACGCCTATGGTCAAGGTCACCTGTCACTCCTCTGTGAGATCGATCTTCTCGAACGGAGCGGCGCGACGGTTGGCCGCCCCCGGGTCGTCGAGGAGACCCTTCATCGCCAGCACGACCGATGTTGCCGCCTCTGAGAGGTGCTGGCGAACCTCAGGGCTGACGGCCCGGACAGCCGTCCGCAGCCGGCAGAGCGGACACCCGTCGCACAGATCGCCAGCATCATCGACATGGTCGTCGGCGCCGCTGGCCCGTGCCTGGAACACCGCGAGGAGCTTTGCCGCCTCCTCGGCGAGCGTCCCCACCGGCTCAGCGCTCGGCATCGGAACCCTTTCGCTTGGCCCCGGTGGCCGGCTCGAACGTCACGACCAAGGAGCCGGCTCGCATCGCGGCGCCGCGCACTCGCGCATTCTGCAGCGCAGCCGGGAGGGCGAGCAGGCGTCGGTGACAGCCCACCGTCATCACCAGCTCGTCCCCTCGGCGCGACAGGTCGATGTCACCGGCATCCGTGAACGGCAGCGCGACGCTCAGCTCGACGTGGCCGCCGACCCGTCGTACATCCATGAGATCTTCGCCGGCTGCCCGACGGAAGGGGTCATCGGTGCCGTACAGCTGGGCGGCGAACGCGGCGAGCTCGCTCAGGCCCACCGGCTCGCAGGAACGGTACGGCGACCTCCAGACGTCGAGCGGAGCGAAGGAGGTCTCGACCTCGGCGAGGATCTGCGACTGTGCAGCGACCCACTGGCGCCGCCAGGCATCGGCGTCGGCGGCTGGGAAGATCCGGTTGGCGATCACCCCGTCGACCTGGTAGCCGTACAGCGACAGGGTTGTCAGCGACCGCCGCGCCTCCGCAACGACGACGGCTTCCGGGGTCAGCACGAGGCGCACCGAGGTCGCAGGGCCGGTCAGCAGCGCTCGCACCTCGGCGAGGTCACCGTGCAGCCGCTTGACCGCGTCGAAGACCGAGTCCGAGGGCATAGGTACTCCGGCGGCCCGGGTGAGCATGGGATTGAGGACCTTGACCATCGCCCGTTCCGTCGGAAGCATCCGGTCCAGGTACCAGCCGAGCGCCGCTGGCAGGGCGAGCAGCCGAAGTGTCTCTGCCGTCGGTGCACAGTCGACGACGAGCAGGTCCCAGGTACCCGCCCGCGCCTGGTCGCGGACCTCGAGCAGCGCCAGGACCTCCTCGGCGCCGGGAAGGACGGTCAGCTCCTCGGCCGCGATCCGGTCCATGCCCGTGGTCTGCAGCACGGACAGCAGGTAGGACTGGATCTCGCCCCAGGACCGCTCGAACCGCTGTTGCACGTCGACCTGCTGGACGTACAGGTTTGTGTCGATGCGCGTCGGCTCGGGGCCAACGGGGAGGTCGAAGGCATCACCGAGAGACTGCGCGGCGTCCGTGCTGAGCACCAGCGTGCGGTGCCCCCGAAGTGCCCCGAGGGTCGCCGTACCGGCGGCCGCCGTTGTCTTGCCGACGCCACCTTTGCCGGTGAAGAGGAGAACTCGCATCCCTGGCACTCAGGCCAGGGACTCGACGCGCCGTTTGAGCCCCTCGAGAGCCGTGTCGATGACGACCCGCTCACCCTTGCGCCTGAGCATCCCGATCATCGGGATGCTCAGGTCGACGCTGAGCTGGTACGTCACCTGGGTCGCGCCGACTCCCGCACTGAGGATGTAGGCGCCCTCCATGGCCTTCAACATCTTGGCCCTGACGAGGGACCAGGTGACCTGCTTGTCGCCCTCCCACTGGTAGCTCAGCGTGTACTCGTCCTTGATGGGCGCCGCGTCCAGCACGAACTCCACCTCGCGCGCCCGGCCGTCCTCGAGTGTGCTCAACACCGCTGTCGACTTCACGCCCTTGGCCCATACGGGGTAGCTCTCGAAGTCGGCGATGACTGCCATGACGCTGGCCGGGTCAGCCTCGATCACGATGCTCGAGGTCGTCTGGTCTGCCATCGGGCGCTGCCCCTTCGCTGCTCGTGCCGGTCGGCCGCTGGCGATGTCGCCGGGTGCCCTGCTTTTCCTGAGAGGCTGAGGATACCCGCTCGTGCAGCGGCACGAGTGCCGTTCCGAGCGGTCGGTCCCCCTCGAGCAGGTCCTTCACGTCGAGCAGGTACTGCTTCAGGGGCAGCGCGTAACGCTGCACTGTCCGACGCCGCGATCGGCCGAGTCGGCGCGGGTCGCCCCGGGCCGGGTCCGCCCGCAGATAGGCATGCACGATCGTGCCGTCGCCATGCTCCTCCAGCCACACCTCGGCGGTGCCCTCGAGCTCGCCGGAGACGGCCCAACGGATGCCCAGCCGACCCCTGTCGTCGTACGGCGTGAGGGCGACGCCCGGAAAACACGCGCGCCAACCGGTCTCGTCGCAGACGACGCAGCGGACTCGCTCCGGTGCCGCCACGACGAAGAGCTCCTCGATGACGTCGACAAGCGGCACCGGCTCACCCCTTCGCGCGTTGCACACCCTGACCCGCTCGGCGATAGCCTGCACGAGACCGGTCCGGCGGCACAACGGAGGGCTCGTGCGCGAGTACGCGGCATCCTCGACCTTCGTGCTGCCCGCGGCCGGGAACCTGACGGACGATGTCGTGCTCAATGCCGCTAGGTACGGCGATGTGGTGGCCTTCAGCCGCCGGGTCGGTGGCGAGTGGTGCGACGTGACCTGGGCCGAGTTCCTTGTTGACGTGACCGCGGCTGCGAAGGGTCTCGTCGGCGTCGGCGTCGGCAGGGGTGAGCGAGTGGCGCTGATCTCGAGCACCCGCTACGAGTGGACGGTTCTCGACTACGCGGTGTGGTTCGCGGGTGCGGTGTCGGTGCCCATCTACGAGACGTCAGCGACGGAGCAGATCAGCTGGCTGCTGGCCGACTCCGGGGCGGTTCTGGTGGTCGCCGAGACTGCCGAGCACGCGGCCCGGGTCGAGGAGGTCCGGCCCGGCCTGCCTGAGCTGCGCCGGGTCGTCTGCCTCGACGGCGGCGGTCTCGCGGCGCTCGCGCGGGCTGGGTCGGGCCTGAGCGACGCTGGGCTCGAGGACCGGAGGGCAGCGGCGACGCCCGGCAGCCTGGCCACCTTGGTCTACACCTCCGGGACGACGGGGCAACCCAGGGGTTGCGCCCTCACGCACGGCAACTTCATGTTCGAGCTCGGGGTCGCGACGACGCTGCTGCCGGGGCTCTTCGACGGCGAGGAGGCGAGCACGCTGCTCTTCCTGCCGATGGCGCACGTCTTCGCGCGCATCATCTCGGTGGGTTGTGTCCGGGCCCGGGTCCGGGTCGGTCACACGGCTGAGATCAAGAACCTGCTCGAGGACCTCGAGGGCTTCCGCCCGTCGTTCGTCCTCGCTGTTCCCCGCGTCTTCGAGAAGGTGTTCGACACGGCCAGCCGGCGCGCCGCTTCCAACGGCAGGGCGCGCCTTTTCGAGGCTGCCGCCGTCACGGCCGGGGCGTACAGCCGCGCCTGCGACGGCGGCGGGCCGGGGGTGTTGCTCCGCGCGCGTCACGCGGCGTTCGACAGGCTGGTGTACGCCAAGCTGCGCGCGGCGCTGGGCGGGCGCATCCGGTTCGCGGTCTCCGGTGGCGCCCCGCTCGGAGACCGGCTCACGCACTTCTACCGGGGCGTCGGCATCGCGGTGCTGGAGGGCTACGGACTCAGCGAGACGACCGCCGCCCTCACCGTCAACCTGCCCGACGCGCAGCGCGTTGGCAGTGTCGGCCGTCCGCTGCCCGGCACCACCGTGCGGGTGGCCGACGACGGCGAGCTGGTGTTCCGCGGGGACCAGGTGTTCGGCGGCTACTGGCACAACGAGCCGGCAACCGCCGAGTGTCTGGTCGACGGGTGGCTGCGGACGGGAGACCTCGGGGAAGTGGACGACGACGGCTTCGTCTGGATCACCGGTCGTAAGAGAGACATTCTCGTGACTGCCGGGGGCAAGAACGTGGCCGCGTCCGTTCTCGAGGACCGCGTGCGAGCCCATCCGTTGGTGAGCCAGTGCATCGTGGTCGGGGACGGCAGGCCGTTCGTTGCCGCGCTGGTGACACTCGACCGCGACGCCCTTCCAGCATGGCTGCAGTCTCGTCGCAAGGCCGTCGAGATCGCCGACCTCGTGCATGACCCGGACATGCTGGCCGAGGTGCAGAGCGCAGTCGACGAGGCGAATGCCTCGGTGTCGCGGGCCGAGGCCATCCGCACGTTCGCGATCCTGACCACGGACTGGAGCGAGGTGACGGGCGAGCTCACGCCGACGCTGAAGCTCCGTCGCGACGTGGTGCTGGCGAAGTTCGCCGACGAGGTCGACGCCCTCTACCTCTGAGCCGGCGCGGCGCCCCGCTCGTCATTCTGGCTCTCGATCTCGAGCAGGTGTCGCAGCCTCCTGCCGGCATCGGCAGCGGAGTATGCCTGCCTGACGAAGGCCCGGCCGCGCCTGCCCATGGCCACTCCTCGCTCGGGATCGGCAAGCAGTCTGCAGATGGCCGTAGCCACTTCGTCGCAACTGCGCGGATCGACGACGAACCCAGTCTCGCCGTCGATCACGGTCTCGGGCGCTCCTCCGGAGGCTCCGACGACGACCGGGAGTCCGGTCGCGGCGGCCTCCAGGAAGACGATGCCGAGCGCCTCCGGCTCGAGCCCCCCCAGCCGGGTGCGGCAAGGGATGGCGAACACGTCGGCAGCGGCGTACACGAGCGGCATGTCGGCCAACGGAGTGTCCCGCAGGAAACGGATGGAGCCGGCCACGGCCGGCCGGGCCGCCGATCGTTCGAGACGGGCGCGCGCCGGCCCGTCACCGACCACCAGCAGCACGGCGTCGGGGTGAGCGGCGAGCACCCGCGGCCATCCAGCCAGGAGGACGTCGTGGCCCTTGCGGAGGACCAGTCGCGACGCCGCGAGCACCACCTGCTGGCTCTCGGCGATGCCCAGCCGCCTTCTCAGCAGCGCGCCGTCCACATCCGGACGGAACACCTCGGTGTCGACTCCGGGCGAGAGCCGCCTCATGGCGCCGGCGCCCTCCGGTGGCAGCGCCGCGGCGATCGCGGCGCGGCAGAACTCGCTCACGTACGTCAGGACGTCGACGTCGCCGGCTATCCGCCTCAGCAGCGCCCGGGCTCCCGGCACTGTGGACCACCACACCTCGTGTCCGTGCGTCAGCGCCACGATCCGGCGCACACCCACCGTGCGCAGACCACGGGCAAGCAGCCCCAGCGGCGCTGCCGCGCCGAACAGGACGCGGTCGCACCCCTCGCGAGCCGCAACCCGCTGGACGGACCGGGCCACGCTCCGGGTCGGAAGCAGAACCGGGCTCCGGTCGCGGACCACCGGGTACGCAAGCGTGCGGTCGACCTGCTCGGCGCCACGCATCCGGGATGTGTAGACGACCAGGCGGTCGCTCGGGAGGCTGTCGCACAGAGAGAGGACGAACGACTCGATCCCGCCACGACTCGGCGGGAAGTCGTTGGTCACCACGAGAGTCTTGGCGCCCGCCGTCACGAGGGCGCGCCCGGGCGAGCCGCGCCGACCCGCCCCCCCTGGCGCTCATCCGGCATGGGCAAGCTTCCCGAGGTAGGCCCGCCAGCGAGCTGTGAAGGCGCTCTGTGAGGTGTGGAGAACGCCCGAGAACGCCGTGGAGATCTCGCGGGGACGCGTCTGCACCGCGCGGTAGAAGGCGACCAGCCTCGCGCTGCCGTACCGGCGGGCGATGAGCCAGGAGGCCAGCCACGCCTCCTCGTAGGTCGCCTCCAGCGCGCTTCCCCGGACGGCGAATGCCCCGTCACCGGGAAGGGCGGCTGGCGCTCCCTCCCGTCGTACGACGCGCAGGGCAGCCCGGGCGGCGGCAGCCGGCGGCACGCCCATGGCAGCGATCCCGACATAGTCCGCGAAGCCTTCGACCACCCACAGTGGCATGCCGACCGTCGTGGCGCCCGTGGCGACATGGGTTGCCTCGTGTGTCACGACGACCCGCGCGCCGACCGGTCCGAGCGTGCCGAACACCGCCGGGTTCATGACGATCGCCGTCGGGGCGGCGCTTCGGTTCGAGCCGTCGACGGTGGAGGTGACCGCAGCGATACCGGCGTACTCCCGCTCGTGGCCCGCGATGAGTGCGGCGAACTGCGCACCGGTGTCGGGGAGATAGCCGACCAGTGTCCCGTGCCACCCGGGAAGCACCGCTTCGACCGCCCTGACGGCGGTCCCGAGCAGGCGGCCCACCCGGGCAGCCGACGCTGCACCCGTGGCCGCCGCGAGCGTGCGGGGGCCACGGCGTACCTCGAGGCCAGGCAGCAGCCAGATCGGGGTCCTGGCCTGGGGGGCGGCGGACACGGAGGTGAGCATCGTTCTCCCGCCCTGCTCAGCGAAGCGAAAGACGAGAGCAGAGCTGCTGTATCCACTGTCCATGGCGGTCAGCCGCCAGCGCACATCGACGTCCGCGCTCCATGACGATCCCTGTTCCGGGGCCGTTCCCGCGACGACACTGGCGCCGACGACGCTCGCCCTGAGGGCTAGCAGGTTGCTGAAGATGGCGTCAGCCTGCTGCCGTGCGGCTGACCGATCGGCCCAGTCGGCGAGGAAGCCGGCTCGGTCCCGGCGCCGCAGGGCCGCTACTTGGCGCTCCAACACGGCGCTGGCGTGGCTCAGCTGTGTGGACGCGCTGGCTGCCTGGTTGCCGGGACTGGACGGGGGCGGCTGGCGGTGGGGCGCGCCGGCAAGACTCCCGGGTGGCTGAGCGGCCCGCGTCGGACTGACTGCGGCCGGGCCACCGGATCCGCTGCAACCAGTGGGCAACAACAGGAGGGCCAGGCCGAAGGCGATGACACGCAAGCGAGCGACGGTGCTGCGCAGTGCGCTGCAGCCGAGGATCACCGGCCAATCCTAGGACCGGCGGGCGGAGTCAGCGGTCAGCCGACGCGGCGGGCCCACGCGATCGGCATCGAGGTGAGCGGCACGATCTGCACGACAGACCCGGTGTGCGGCGCGTGCACCACCTGGCCGTTGCCGATGTACATCGCCACATGGGACACCGGCGAGTAGTAGAAGACCAGGTCCCCCGGCTGCAGGCTGGAGATGGAGACCGGGACGCCTTCCTGGGACTGCACCGAGGACGAGTGCGACAACGAGACGCCGGCGGCAGCCCACGCATACATCGTGAGGCCGGAGCAGTCGAACGTGTTGGGGCCCGCGGTGGCCCAGACGTACGGCTTCCCGAGCTGCGCGAGCGCCGTCGCGACGGCGACTGCGGCTCGCCCGGACGCCGGCGCCGCGGCCGGCGGTGCTGCGGGAGCGGGCGCCGGAGCTGCGGCCGGAACAGGAGCCGAAGTCGGTGCCGACGTCGGCGGCCGGATGGTTGCGCGGCTTGTCGCGACGGCCGCCGCGGTCGCCTCGGCCTGCCGCTGCAGGGCGAGCACCCGCTGCCGCGCCTTCGCCTTGAGCTGTCCCAGCAGTTTCCTGGCGTCGGCGAGCTTGCTCTCCACCATGGACCGCTGCTTGGCGAGCTCCGCCCGGTCGGCCTGGATCGACGACAGCTCACGCTCGGCCTGTTGCTCCTGGATCCCGAGCTCGTTCTGCTGCTGCCTGAACTGCGTGAGCAGCGCCGCCTGTCGGTGTTCGACCACCGCGGTCGTCGCAAGTGCCTGGATGAACTCGCTCGGCTTCTTGGCTACCAGGAAGGACGAGCTCGTGGAGAGGCCCCCACTGCTCGAGAAGTCCGACAACGCCGCCCCGACGATCGCGCTGCGCAGAGCCGCCACTCTCGACCGCTCGCGGTCGAGGTCGGCCTGCAGCCCCGTCATCCGCGCCTGCGCCTGCTGCATCGCCACCTTGACGGTGTCGTAGGCCTCTGTCGCCACCTCCGCCTGGTGGTTCAGTGTGTCGAGGCGAGCCTGGACCTGGCTGATCGAGGTTGCCGGGTGCTTGCCGGACGGACTCGCGGGATCCGCGCTGACGGCTGCCGGGACGAGCAGCAGCGCCGACAGGGTGGCGGCCGCACCAACGACACCGAGGCGTCTGCCGGCCGCAATGTTGCGTGCCGGCGGCTCGAGATGGCGCGCCGGACTCTGCTGCTGGGCGTCCTGCTGGCAGTCGGTGGTCCGGCGATGGCGGGCCGCAGAGGACCGATACTGATCGAGGTCGTGGTCGTAGTGGCCGTGCGACAAGGTCGACGGTCTCCTCTTGGCTCGGACGCCCGTGCCTCGGTCCCCACCGCACCGGCGCGGCCTCCGAGCCCACCCTGCCTGGCTGGCTTCAGCGGAGACCAGTGGCTCACACTACAGACCCGCACCGATAGGACCAACCCCTCCTCGACGCTGTGGACGACCCGGCAGGTCGGCCGTGACCCGCGTCAGGCTGTCTCGACGACCTCGCTCGCGAGCGCACTGACAAGCCGCAGCGGTGGAACGAGGCCAGCAGCGGCCAGCACCTCGACGGCTTGCCTCTCCTCGTCGTTGAGGCTCACCCCGTCCGGCGGTCCGCCGAGCAGAACGGTGACCACGCAGTCGGCACACCCGATGCCGCGGACCTGGCAGGTGTCGCAGTCGATCAGCAGCGGCGTGGCGGCAGCGCTGGTCGGACCGGCAGCAGCACTCCGGTCGGCTCGGTCGAGGGCATGCGCGGTAGCCGCCCACGTGGCGGGTGCGTCGTGGTCGGGCTGTGCTGCGTCGTACGCCATGGTGACCTCCGGTCGGCTCGGTCGAGCTGTGGGTACGACGCTAGGGCGCACCTCCGACAGTTCCCGCCGCCGCCGCCGAACGCAACTTCCGCGCACATGTGCGGTTCGAGCGTCGTGCCGCTGCCCGACCGGCGCAACTCCCGCGCATAGGCGCGATCCCGTGCGCCAGGTCAGCGACCGAGCACGGCGACAAGCCCAGCGGACGCTACTGATCGCGCGCCCATCTTCGTGACGCTCTCAGCGACTTCCCGGTCGGTCGAGACGACGACGACGGGCCGGCCGCTCGGCTCGGCGGCGACGAGCTGACGGATGATGTCGTCGGCGATCACGCCCGGCGGGCTGAATCGGACCCGTACCGCGCGCGGCGACGGTACGGCGGGTGTGTG
Source organism: Propionibacteriales bacterium (assembly GCA_038327385.1). GTDB lineage: Bacteria > Actinomycetota > Actinomycetes > Propionibacteriales > Nocardioidaceae > JAWWPG01. The sequence continues at coordinate 10,618 of JBBQKY010000001.1, read as the reverse complement.
CAGCAGGTCGGCGCCGTCGAAGACGACCGTGGTCTCCACGCCCTTGCCGCCGACGAGCCCCGCCAGCCCGGCCACCAGCCGCGTGCGTTGCTGCTCGAGCGGTGCTGAGGGCCACGCCTCCTTGGACACGTTGTAGCCGTCGACGATCAGGTGCACGCGGGGCAGCTCCAGCAGCCTGCGAAGGAGGGCTGGGTCATCCGACAGCAGAGCTCTGCCGACCTGGGACGCGGCCGATGCAGGCCCCGGCTCGAGTGCGTCGACGCCGTCCGCGGGGAACGCCGAGGACGCCGGCAGCGCCAGCTCACGCCGAAGCCCGCTGGCGGCCTCCATCATCGTCTCGATGAGCAGCCGCAGGCGCACCACTTCGGCGTCCCTGTCGTCACGGGCAACGCGCCTGACGGCAGTCGACGCGCCCTCGAGGTCGCTGACTCTCGCCCGCAGCCGCCGGGCCTCCGCAGCGGCTTCCCGCATCGCGACGTCCGCAGCATGTCGTACGTCGTCGAGCTCGCCAGCGGCCCGGGCGGTGCTGGACAACGCATCCTTGAGCTCGACCCGAGTCTGGCCGAGAGTACGGCGCAAGGTCGCGTTGTCGTGTTTGAGCCGGTCGATCTGGGCCCGCAGCTTGTCACGCTGCTGCCTGGCATCGGCTTGTGCCTGCCGCAGCTGCGCATTGAGCCGCTCCACGCCGGCAGCTGACCGCTCCCCCGAGCCGCCCCGACCGTGCCGCTCGGCAGCAGCGGCTCCCGCGACGACGTCTCGCCACCCTTCGGTGCGGAGCAGGTACGCGACGGCTGCTGCTCGGGCGATCTCGGCGGCTGGTATCTCCGCCTCCCCCTCGAGTGCTGTCACCGTCGCGGACGCCATCGCCCTCACCTGGACGGCCAGCCGCTCGCGGAAGTCGTCGTCGGTCGTGACGGCTTCGACGATCTGTCTGCCGACGAGCTTCGCCCGTCGTGCGGGCGCGAACGATGCCGACCTCCGGATCCCAGCCGGCACCTGCGCCGCAGGCATCCGGCCAACGCCGTCGCTGGCCAGCGAGATCACCGCTGCGCGGACGTCGGCGGGCAGCTCGTCAGCGTTCATCACGGCTCCCGGCCCGCGACGGCGCAGAGAGCAGAGCGGCGCCCGCCCTCGACCGCGCCCAGCACCGCTCTCATATCTCGATGGTCTCAGAGGCACCAAAGCCGATCACGGACCACAGGTGCGCGCGCGGTCGCGGACCTCCCGTCTCGGAGTGTCCGGGCAGTTTTCGTCGGTGCTCGGTCCTAGCGTCTCGAGGTATGACGACCCTGGCGCAGCACGAGGGCACCTCCGGTCCGGCATCCTCCTGGGGGCGCGGAGCCGCCGTTCAGCAGACCTTCGATGAGCTGGGCACCTTGTTGCGGGAGGTGACCTTCGTCGTGGTCGACCTCGAGACCACCGGCGGCTCGGTCAGCGCAGGCTCCTCCATCACCGAGATCGGCGCGGTCAAGGTGTGCGGCGGTGAGCGGCTCGGCGAGTTCCAGACCCTGGTCCGGCCCAGTGACCCGATTCCACCCTTCATCAGCGTGCTGACCGGGATCACCAACCAGATGGTCGCGGACGCGCCCTCGATCGCAGCCGCGCTTCCCGGTTTCCTCGAGTTCGCCAGCGGGGCGGTGCTGGTGGCGCACAACGCGCCCTTCGACATCGGCTTCCTGCGGCACAACGCCGCTGCGCTCGGGATCTCCTGGCCGCATTTCGAGGTCCTGGACACCGCCAAGCTCGCGCGGCGGGTCGTCACCCGCGACGACGCCCCCAACTGCAAGCTTTCCTCACTCGCCCGGCTGTTCCGGGCCGCCACCATCCCCGACCACCGGGCGCTGTCTGACGCCCGCGCGACGGTCGACGTGCTGCACGGCCTGATGGAGCGGCTCGGGAACCTCGGGGTGCACACGCTCGAGGAGCTGCAGACCTTCTCCTCACGGGTCAGCGTCGCACAGCGCAGGAAACGACATCTCGCCGAGAACCTCCCGAGTGTGCCCGGCGTCTACCTCTTCCGTGACGGACGTGGCAGCGTCCTCTACGTCGGTACGTCGCGGGACGTGCGCAGCCGCGTCCGTACCTACTTCACCGCCAGCGAGACCCGGTCGCGGATGGGCGAGATGGTGGGACTTGCCACCATTGTGCAGGCCGTCGCGTGCACCACCGCGCTCGAAGCCGAGGTTCGCGAGCTGCGCATCATCGCCGAGCACAAGCCGCGTTACAACAGGCGTTCGAAGTTCCCCGAGCGGTCGACGTGGCTCAAGCTCACCGTGGAGCCGTGGCCCCGGCTCTCGCTGGTCACCCAGGTTGCCAGGGACGGAGCCACCTACCTCGGGCCCTTCGGCTCCCGCGCCGCCGCGCTGAGCGCCATGGCGGCGTTGCACGACAGCTTTCCCATCCGGCAGTGTGCCGGTCGACTGGCTCGCCAGCCCCGAGGCAACGCCTGCGCGCTCGCAGAGATGGGCAAGTGCCTGTCCCCCTGCGACGGCACGGCGACGGTCGCGGCGTACTCCGACACGGTTGCCCGCGTTCGCGGCTCCTTCACCGGCAGCCCCTCCGCCGTCATGGAGACGCTGCGCGGCCGGATGCTCGCGCTGTCCGACGACCAGCGCTTCGAGGACGCCACCCGGCAGCGTGATCGCCTGGTCAGCTTCGTTCGCGCCGCCGTCCGCACCCAGCGTCTCAGCGCCTTGACCTCCTGCCCCGAGATCGTCGCAGCTCGGCGAAACGACCAACGTGAGTGGGAGGTCCACGTGGTCCGTTACGGCCGGCTGGCCTGCGCGGGCATGATCCCTCCCGGCACGGACGCGCGGGCCTGGACCGACGCCCTCAAGACCAGTGCGGAGACGGTGCTTCCCGGCTTCGGCCCCACTCCTGCGGCCACCGCCGAAGAGTCCGAGAAGATCCTGCGGTGGCTGGAGAAGCCCGGCGTCCGCCTCATCGACCTCGACGGTGAGTGGAGCTGTCCCCTTGCCGGGGCGGAGTCCCAACGCGGCCTGCTCGAGTCCATCTCGACGTCGCGGGAGTCCCTGGTGCCGTTCGACAACCCGCGACACAGCGCCACCCTCAGTAGACCGCCACGGTGAGCAGACCCGTGAGAGCAACCGGCGCCCCCGCCGGCTTCCCCCGATAGGCTGCGAGGATGCCAGCGTCGCAGGAGGCTCCGTGATCACCGCGATCGTGTTCATCAAGGCCGACGTCGCCAGGATTCCCGAGGTGGCGACCCAGATCGCCGCTATCGACGGAGTCAGTGAGGTCTACTCGGTGACCGGTGAGATCGACCTCATCGCCTTGGTCAGAGTTGCCGACCACGACGAGATCGCCTCTCTTGTTCCTGATCACGTGAACAAGATTCCAGGTGTTCAGTCCACCGCCACGCACATCGCGTTCCGCACCTACTCGAGCAAGGACCTGGAGGCGGCGTTCTCCCTAGGAGCCGACGGCTAAGCCGGCGTCGACGGACGAGCCGACCCCGACGACCCGCCGGACGCCGTCACTTCACCGGGTTGTAGGCGCAGGCCGTCTTGGGCTGCTGGATGATCTTCGGCTTGGTGGTGCCCGGCGTCGACGGGCTCAGCGCCTTCTGGACGACGCCGCGCATGTACGCGAAGTCCGGTGACGCCGGGTCGAAGTGCGCGTTCGGCTGGAAGACGACGCTGCGGACCTTGCCGTCCTTCACCTTGAGCCCGAGGTCCACCAAAGCCGGCAGCAGCGCCTGCGGGATGTCTGTTCGGGCGATCTTCTGGCCCGCCTCGGCGATCTGCTGGTAACGCACGAGGAGGTTCGCGGGATTCGCCTGCTGGATGACGGCGTCGATAACACAGCGCTGGCGCTGCATCCGGTCGTAGTCGTCGGTCGTCCAGCGCCCCCGAGCGAACCACAGGGCCTGGAAACCGTTGAGGTGCTTGTTCGGGCCTGGCTGGATGTAGCCGGTTGGCGGGACGTTCAGGTCGTGGTTCCCGCCGATCGGCGCGACCTGGCTGACGTTGACCGTGATCCCACCGAGTGCGTTGACGAGCTCGACGAAGCCGTTGAGGTTGATCAGCACGTAGTAGTTGACGTCGATGCCCAGGATCTGTGAGACCGACATCTTCAGCGCGTCGGCGCCCTCGTTGTCGGTCGGTCCGAGCAGCCCGGGATGCTCCTGTGGAACCATCCGATAGATCGCGTTGAGCAGCCAGTTGCCGATGTCGCCCGGCCCCGTGAAACCGTTCGGATACGCCTTCGCGAGCCGGGAGCCCGGTGGGAACGGGGCATCCTCCAGGTTGCGGGGAAGGCTGAACAGCACCGTGTTGCCGGTCGTGGTGTCGATGCTGGCGACGATCATGGAGTCGGTCCGGACCCCGATGCGGCCGAGCCCGCCATCACCGCCGAGCAGCAGGATGTTAACCCGCGGACTCCCCGCCCAGGGATTGTCGGCAGTCACGTTCTTCGGGGTCGTCTTGCTGCTCACGTCGTTCTTGAAGACGTGCTTGATGAAGTCTCGCGTGGCGTAGGCGTCGCGGGACGCGACGGCGAACGGGACGGCGACCAGGAAGCACAGCACCATGGCGACGCAGACGCCGATCACGCGCTGCACGTCGGTCAGATGAGCGGGGCGGAGCACGAGGTGGCTGAACACGATCACGGCCATCCAGGCCAGCGCAAGGACGATGAAACCGACGGTGATCGCGAGCAGCCGGTTGGGCTGGACTACCGAGTGCAGGTAGAGCCGAGGGTTCAGCAGTCCGACCAGCAAGGCGGTGAGGACGACAGCCAGGGCTATCCCGACGACGGTGATCCCCAGGCGTCTGCGACCCGCGAACCAGAAGCCACTGCCCGGGACGACGGCACCGAGCACCGTGAGGCCGACGGACGCTCCGAAAGAGCGCTCGGGCGGTGCCTGATGCACCCCCCGTGCTCCCGCGAACCGCTCGATACCCAGGTCCATCCAGTCCTCGTCTCAGGTGGTCCCCACCAGCCGGCGCAGTGACGTCCTGCGAGCTCCTGAATCCCCCCGTCAAGGCCGCACCGGCCAAGTTTAGTGGGAAACGGCCGGGCAGACGAAACCGCTGTGGACGGTCAGTGCGGCCGTGGGCTCGGGACGGCCGCCACTGCGGTCAGCCAGCGCGTCAGTTTCGCTTGGGCGGCACCGGAGTCCACGGCCTCCGTCGCTCGCTCCAAAGCGTCTCGCAGGCGGGTCTCGAGCTGCCTCGTGTCAGGGTCGTACGCCGCGATCCCGGCCGCCGCGTTGAGGAGTACGGCGTCGCGGACGGCGCCGGTCTCACCGGCGAGCACCGACCGCAGGACAGCCGCGTTGAACCGGGCGTCGCCGCCGACAAGGGCAGCCGGGTCGGCCCTGGCGATGCCGAGACCCGCCGGGTCCAGGGTCTCCTCGGTGACCCCGCCTGCGGAGATGCTCCAGATCTGCGAGGTTGTCGTCGTCGTCAGCTCGTCGAGGCCGTCGTCTCCGCGGAAGACGAACCCGTCGACGCCGCGGGCGGCGAGGACACCGGCAAGGACGCCCGCCATCCGGCGGTCGGCGACACCCACCGCCAGGGCCGCCGGCCGCCCGGGGTTCGCGAGGGGGCCAAGGAAGTTGAAGGTCGTCGCGACTCCCAGCTCACGTCTGGGGCCCGCTGAGTGCCGCAGCGCGGCATGGAAGACGGGGGCGAAACAGAAGGTGATCCCCACCTCGGCAACCATCCGCGTGACCACCTCCGGCGGTAGGTCGAGGCGAATCCCGAGCTCCTCGAGAACGTCGGCCGACCCGCAGGCCGAGGATGCGGCACGGTTGCCGTGCTTGACCACCGGAACTCCGGCGCCGGCCACCACGAGGGCCGCCATCGTGGAGATGTTGACGGTTCGCGACCGATCTCCACCGGTCCCGACGATGTCGACGCAGCGTCCCTGCACCGGGCAGGGCGCGGCGAACTCGTACATCGTCTCGACGAGTCCCTCGACCTCGGCGACCGTCTCCCCCTTTGCCCGCAGGCCGACGGCGAAGCCGGAGATCTGTGCTGCCGTTGCCTGTCCCGAGAGGATCTGGCGCATGACCCAGCGCGCCTGGCCGGGGCTCAGGTCCTGACCGTCAATGAGGCGGGACAGCACATCCGGCCAGCTGGCGTCGGTCACCAACGGGCGCTCAGCCGGTTGCGGCGACGTCGGCGCGCGGCTGGAGCAGTCGCACGACCGCTTGCGCCAGCGCCATGGGATCGATCGGATGCGTCAAGGCGGCCTCCGCGCGAGACCACGTCGCCAGCCAGCGGTCGTCGGCCCGACCGATGAGCACGAGAATCGGCGGGCAGCGGTAGATCTCGTCCTTCAGCTGGCGACAGATGCCGAGTCCACCCGCCGGCCACGCCTCGCCGTCGAGGATCGCGAGATCGACGTCGCCGGCGTCCATGGTGGCGATCACGGCAGGTTCGGTGGCGCACTCGACGTACTCCAGCTCCGGCAGATCCGGATGGGGTCGCTTACCAAGGGCGAGCAGGACCGCGGACCGCGTCGACGAGTCGTCGCTGTACACCAGAACCCTCATACCTGGACCCTACAGAAACGCGGGGGTCGCCGTGTCGCTGCGAGCAGGCCGCGACATAATAACCGGGTGGCGACCTCATCTGCGCTTTCTGCCTCCCGGCTGCACGGGCAGCACGGCCGGCCCAGCATGGTGAGCGTCGGCACCATCGTCTGGCTCGCGAGCGAGCTAATGTTCTTCGCGGCGCTGTTTGCCTGCTACTTCACCATCCGCGCCGTGACCCCGGAGCTGTGGGCGCAGGAGACCCTCAAGCTGAACGTGCCGTTCGCGTCGGTCAACACGACGGTGCTGGTTCTCAGCTCGGTCAGCTGCCAGCTCGGCGTGTTCGCGGCTGAGCGGGGCGAGGTAGGCAGGTCCGGGAGGATCTTCCAGGTCGCCAAGTGGGGCCTGCGCGAGTGGTTCGTTCTCACCTATCTGATGGGCGCGGTGTTCGTAGCCGGCCAGGCCACGGAGTACGCCAGCCTCATCAAGGAAGGCGTGACCATTCCGTCCTCGCCGTACGGCTCGATGTTCTACCTGACGACAGGGTTCCACGGGATCCATGTGGCCGGCGGGCTGATCGCCTTCCTGTTCGTCATCGGGCGGACGTTCCTGGCGCACAACTTCACCCATGAGCAGGCCGTCACCGCCATCGTCGTGTCGTACTACTGGCACTTCGTCGACGTCGTCTGGATCGGCCTGTTCGCCACCATCTATCTCCTGCAATAGCGGCCACGACCGAGGAAGAGGGAAGCGCCTGTGAAGTTCTTGTCCACCCGCCGACGCCACCCTCTGGCCGGGCTGATCGTCCTGGGGCTCGCGCTGGTGATGATGGGCGCCTTCTACTCCGCTTTCCGCCCAGCGGCCGCGGGGCAGTCGGGCAGCGACACCGCGCTGATAGCTCAAGGACGCAAGCTCTTCGTCGTGTCGTGCTCGACCTGTCACGGGCTGAACGGCGAAGGGACCCTCGACAAGGGCGGCAACCAGAACGGCCCCTCGCTGGTCGGGGTCGGTGCCGCTGCTGTCGACTTCCAGGTGGGCACCGGCCGGATGCCGCTCGCTGCTCCCGGGACCCAGGCGGCCGCTCGGCACCCGGTGTACAGCCCGCAGGAGGTGCGGGCATTGGCGGCGTACATCGCGACGCTGGGACCGGGTCCGTCCATCCCGGCAGCAAACGACTACGGGACGGCTGGCCTCAGCGCGGAGGAGATCGCGCAGGGCGGCGAGTTCTTCCGGACAAACTGCACGGCGTGCCACAACTATGCAGGCAAAGGCGGCGCGCTGCCTTCTGGCCGGTACGCCCCGAGCCTTACCGGTGTGGACCCCCGCTACATCTACGAGGCGATGGTCACCGGCCCGCAGAGCATGCCGATCTTCTCCGACGCCGTCCTAAAACCTCAGGAGAAGCGACAGATCATCGCCTACCTCCAGACGCTCGAGTCGCAACCGGCGTACGGCGGGTCGCAGCTCGGAAGCCTCGGACCGGTCACCGAGGGCCTGTGGAGCTGGCTCGCGGGTATCGGCGTGCTGGTACTGGCCACGGTATGGATCAGCAACAACGGAGCGCGGGCGAGGAAGAAGAGCCATGAGTGAGATGACGCCCGCAGGCGGTCCGCACTCCGCCAACGGTCACGGCTCGAGCAGTCAGCACGACGCCGTCGGCCCGACGGTGGAGCCGATTCCCAACCCCGGACTGCCCGAGCATGCGCCGCGGCCCACCGATGTCGACCCCGCAATGGAGCGCCGGGCCGAGCGGCAGGTCGCGGGTATGTTCATCGCCGCTACCGTGATGGCGCTGGCCTTCTGCGTCTGCTACTTCACCGTCGGCTTCGACTCGACGATGTTCGGCTACGGGATGCAGAACCTCACCCTTGGAGTCACGCTCGGGCTCAGCCTGCTGCTGATCGGGCTCGGCGCCAACCACTGGGCCCGCAAGCTGATGGCGGACCAGGAGCTCATCGAGCACCGGCACCCGCTGGCCTCCAGCACCGAGGACCGCGACGCTGCCCTCCTCGCCTTCAGGACCGGGGCAGCGGAATCGGGGTTCGGTCGCCGTACTCTCGTGCGCAACAGCATGCTCGGTGCCCTTGCGATGCTGGGTCTGCCCGCCGTCGTGCTGCTGCGTGACCTTGGCCCCTTGCCGGGCAACGTGCTGGCGCACACGGTCTGGCGCAAGGGCGTGCGGATCGTGAACGACGTGGCAGGAACGCCGATCCGGCCGGGCGACATCGAGCTCGGCCAGCTGGTGAACGCCGAGCCGGCATCCTTCTTCCCCAGCGTCGGAGCGAACGGCCAGACGATCCCCGCCCAGTACGAGGGCATTCAGCTCAATGACGAGAAGGCCAAGGCTGCAGTGATCGTCGTCCGGATGCAGCCGGAGGACATCCATCCCAGCAAGTCACACGCCAGTTGGGGCTACGAGGGGATCCTGTGCTTCTCCAAGATCTGCACCCACGTCGGCTGCCCCATCAGTCTGTGGGAGCACACCACGCACCATGTGCTCTGCCCCTGTCACCAGTCGACGTTCGACCTCGGGCAGGATGCAAAGGTGCTCTTCGGCCCCGCCGCCCGGGCACTGCCCCAGCTTCCTATCGGCGTCGACAGTGAGGGGTTCCTCATCGCGATGCACGACTTCTACGAACCCGTCGGACCGAGCTACTGGGAACGAGGCTGAGCCGCGATGAGCACCACCACTGCCAGTAAGGGCGGCGGCCCCGTCCAGTGGCTGGACGAGCGCACCGGGTTCGCCGGCCTTGCCAAGAAGCAGCTTCGCAAGGTGTTCCCGGACCACTGGTCGTTCCTGCTGGGCGAGATCGCGCTGTGGAGCTTCGTCATCCTGCTGCTGACCGGCGTGTTCCTGTCCCTGTGGTTCAAGCCGAGCATGACCGAGGTGCAGTACTTCGGCACCTACGCGAACCTGCGGGGAACGAAGATGTCGGAGGCGTACTCCTCCACCCTGGACATCTCGTTCGACGTTCGCGGCGGCCTGCTGATGCGGCAGATGCACCACTGGTCGGCCAACCTGTTCCTGGCCTCCATGACCATCCACATGCTGCGGGTCTTCTTCACCGGCGCCTTCCGCAAGCCACGAGAGATGAACTGGCTCATCGGCCTCACTCTGTTGATGCTCGGCATCGTCGAGGGCTTCGCCGGCTACTCGCTGCCGGACGACCTGCTGTCCGGGACCGGGCTGCGGATCGCCGACGGGATCATCCGGTCCATCCCCGTCGTCGGCACATACCTGGAGTTCTTCATCTTCGGCGGTCAGTTCCCCGGTGACGACTTCATCCCCCGGCTCTATACGGTGCACGTGCTGCTGATCCCCGGCATCCTGCTGGGCCTGATCGCTGCTCACATGATGCTGCTCGTGTACCACAAGCACACCCAGTGGTCCGGCCCCGGCCGGACGAACGAGAATGTGGTGGGTTACCCGTTGCTCCCCGTGTACGCGGCCAAGGCGGGTGGCTTCTTCTTCATCGTTTTCGGTGTCACCGCGCTCATGAGCGCGCTGTTGCAGATCAACCCGGTGTGGATGTACGGCCCTTACGAGCCGGCCCAGGTGACCGCCGACTCGCAGCCTGACTGGTACATGGGCTGGCTCGACGGCGGCCTTCGCATCATCCCCAACTGGGAGACAACCGTGTTCGGGTACACGCTCTCCTGGAACGTCTTCGTGCCTGGTGTGCTGCTGATGGGGCTGCTCTTCACCGCTCTCGGCGCCTATCCCTTCATCGAGCGTTGGATCACCGGGGACACCGGGGAGCACCATCTGCTCGACCGACCACGGAACCAGCCGACGCGCACCGGACTCGGTGTTGCCGGCATCACCGCCTACGGACTGCTGTGGGCCGAAGGCGGCAACGACGTACTCGCCACCCACCTGAACCTGTCCGTCTACGCCATCACGTGGTTCATGCGGATCGCGATCTTCGTCGGGCCGACGGTCGCCTTCATCATCGCCCGGCGCTGGGCTATCTCGTTGCAGCGTCACGACCGGGACCTCGTCCTGCACGGCTACGAGACGGGCGTGATCGTCCGGTCCCCGGACGGTGGCTACAGCGAGCTGCATGCCCCGGTCAACCCCTACCGCGCCTACACGCTGACCACCCACGAAGGGCA